>NZ_CBFIIK010000092.1:0-11184 GCF_965662675.1 Roseicyclus sp.
CAACAGGCGCGAGAAAATATCATAGGCCCGCTCGCCCCGGCTGGTCTGTTCGACCACCATGGGCACAAGGTTGTTCATGTAATGGTCAATAGGATCGATCATAGCGGCCTGCCCCGAATACGAATGGCTGTTGTTCAACAGTCTTAGTGGTGGGTGGGGGGGGCTGCAAGGGCACGGGGCGCGAAATCGATGGACATGGCCGGGCCCCCGCCTAGCTTGCCCGCGATGACCGACCCGACCGAAAACACCCCACCCCCCGCGACCCGTACCCATGCGCTGGAACGGCTGCGCCGCTTCGTGCCGATCGCAGGGCGCGACTATGCCGCACGGCGCAATTACGATCTCGGCTCCCAGGGCCACCCCGATGTGTCGGGTCTTTCGCCCTATCTGCGCCACCGCTTGATCACCGAGCCCGAGGTGATCGCCGCCGTTCTGGGCCGCCATTCGGCCAGCACCGCCGAGAAATTCGTCCAAGAAGTCGTCTGGCGCACCTATTGGAAAGGCTGGCTGGAGATGCGGCCGCAGGTCTGGGCCGATTACCGGCAAGGGCTGTCGCGTGTCTTGAACGATGGTCGTCATGACGACCGCTTGGCCGCGGCTTCGGCCGGCCAAAGCGGGATCGATTGCTTCGATGCATGGATGGGCGAATTGGTCACGACTGGCTATCTGCATAACCATGCGCGGATGTGGATGGCTTCGATCTGGATCTTCACATTGCGCCTGCCGTGGGAAGCAGGGGCCGATCTATTCATGCGCCACCTGCTTGACGGTGATCCCGCATCGAACACGCTGTCATGGCGTTGGGTCGCGGGGTTGCAGACGCAGGGCAAGCATTACATCGCCCGCCCCGACAATATCACCCGCTATACCGAGGGCCGCTTTGCGCCCAAAGGTTTGGTCACCGATGCCGCGCCGCTTTCCGGCCCGCCGCATCCCCCGCGTCGCCCGTTGCCCGCCGATGCGCGCCCCGATCCGGGCCTGCCGACCGGTATCTTGCTCACCGAAGAGGATCTTTCGCCGGGCTTCTTGTTCGATGATGCGCAGGGCCCGATCTTGGGCCATGCAGGTTTGATGTCGGTGGCCGGTCGCTCGCCCTTGCCGGTGGCCGACCCTGTCACGGCGTTCACGCGTGACGCGATGATGGATGCGCGCGCACGGTGGTCGGGGCGCATGGGCGCGCCCGGCCCACTCAGCGATGATCCGGCCGTCATCGCCGCTTGGGCGGTGGAGCTGGGGCTGGGCCAGATCGTGACACCCTACGCGCCCACAGGCCCGACCATGAAGGCACTGAACATGTTGGAAGCGATGCTGTCCGAGGTCGGCATCACCCTGATCCGGCGCATCCGGTCCTACGATCAAGCGGCATGGCCCCATGCCACGGCCGGTTTCTTCCGCTTCAAGGAGCACATCCCGGCGCTGCTTGGCGACATCTTGCCGGACTCTGTGGATAAGTTGTGAGTTCATCTTGAAAATGAAACTTTTTGTCAAATTTGACCGTAAATCTGAGTATTCGAGTCGCATTTAGATAATTTTTCTAGAGCCGCTATTCCATCGCCGACCCGCCCGATCGGCCTTGCGCGCCGCGCCTCTTGGCCAAAGCCTTGCACAAACGCTGCAAATGATATGAATCGGTGCCAGCCCATAGGAGACCCGCCATGCCCGACGGACAAAACCGCCATTCCGGCCCCTCGCTCGCACCTTTCGACTGGGCCGATCCGTTCCACCTCGCCGCACAGCTGAGCGAAGAGGAGCGCATGATCGCCGAGAGCGCGCGGGCCTACGCGCAAGACAAGCTGATGACGCGGGTCACTGACGCTTATCTCAACGAGCGCGTCACCCCCGAGATCTTCGCCGAGATGGGCGAGATGGGCCTTTTGGGCGTCACCATCCCCGAGGAATACGGCGGGCTGGGCGCAGGCTATGTGACCTATGGCCTTGTGGCGCGCGAGGTCGAGCGGGTCGATAGCGGCTATCGCTCGATGATGAGCGTGCAATCGAGCCTCGTGATGTATCCCATCCACGCCTATGGGTCTGAGGCGCAGCGCCAGAAATACCTGCCCGGACTTGCCGCAGGCACGCTGATCGGCTGCTTCGGCCTGACCGAACCCGACGCGGGCTCGGACCCCGCAGGCATGAAGACCACGGCCAAGAAAACCGCCGATGGTTATGTGCTGAACGGCGCCAAGATGTGGATTTCCAACAGCCCCATCGCCGATGTCTTCGTGGTCTGGGCCAAATCCGAAGCGCATGGCGGCAAGATCCGAGGGTTCGTGTTGGAAAAGGGAATGAAGGGTCTGTCCGCCCCCAAGATCGGCGGCAAGCTGTCCTTGCGGGCTTCGGTCACGGGCGAAATCGTGATGAAGGACGTGGCGGTGCCGGAAGATGCGCTTTTGCCGGGTGTCGAAGGCCTCAAGGGTCCGTTCGGCTGCCTCAACCGCGCGCGCTACGGCATCGCATGGGGCGTGATGGGCGCTGCCGAGGATTGCTGGCACCGCGCAAGGGCATACGGGCTGGACCGGGTGCAATTCGACCGTCCCCTCGCCCAGACCCAGCTGTTCCAGAAGAAACTGGCCGACATGCAGACCGAGATTGCGCTTGGGCTACAAGCCGCACTGCGCGCGGGCCGGATGTTGGACGAGGGCAGCTGCGCGCCCGAGGTCATCTCTCTCATAAAGCGCAACAATTGCGGCAAGGCGCTGGAGATCGCGCGGGCCGCGCGCGACATGCATGGCGGCAACGGGATCATGGCGGAATACCATGTCATGCGTCATGCCCAAAACCTCGAAACGGTGAACACCTACGAGGGCACGCATGATGTGCATGCGCTGATCTTGGGTCGCGCGCAAACCGGGCTACAGGCGTTCTTCTGAGGCCGCTCAGCTTCCAAGCCGCACGGTCACGCTTTCGGGCGTGACCGTGCCGATCACCTCGCCCGCTTCCTCAACGGCCAGCGCTGCGGTGCTTTCGGCGAAGCGCTTGAGGATGTCGCGCACCGGCAGATCGGCGGCGATGCGGGGGCCCGCACCCGTCCCCGACACCATCACATCGCGCGCCGTCAGCACGCCCAAAGGGTTCATGTTGGACACGAATTCGGCGACATAGCCGTTGGCGGGCTTGGAAAAGATCTCGCGCGGGGTGCCGCATTGCACGATCCGCCCGCCCTCCATGATGGCGATGCGGTTGCCGATCTTGAAGGCCTCGTCCAGATCATGGCTGACGAAAATGATGGTTCGTTTCAGGTCGCGCTGCAGATCGAGCAATTCATCTTGCAGCTTGGAGCGGATCAGCGGGTCGAGCGCGGAAAACGGCTCGTCCATCAGCAAGATCGGCGCCTCGGTCGCAAAGGCGCGCGCCAGTCCGACGCGCTGCTGCATGCCGCCCGACAATTCGCCGACCAGCGCATCCGCGCGGTCCGATAGGCCCACCAGCGCCAACTGCCGCGTGACGCGCGCCCGGCGGTCGGCCTCGGGCGCACCGGCAAGTTCGAGGCCGAACCCCACATTATCGGCCACGCTGCGCCACGGTAGCAGGCCGAATTGCTGAAACACCATCGCAACGGCGGTCTGGCGGAGCTGGCGTAAACCCACCCCCCGCGCTTCGGTCACATTGACCATGGCATCGCCCACCCGCACCTCGACATGGCCGCGCACCACGGGGTTGAGTGCATTGACCGCGCGCAGAAGCGTGGATTTACCCGATCCTGACAGGCCCATCAGGACAAGGATTTCACCCTCCTCCACGCTCAGCGAGCAGTCATGCACGCCGAGGATCTGTCCGGTGGCGGCCTGTATCTCGGCGCGGTTTTCGCCGGCATCGGCGCGCGCGAGTGCCGGCGCGGGGGTATCGCCGAACATGATGCAGACCTCGTGGAAGCGGACGGCGTGGGTCATGTGGGGGATGTCTCGTAGCGCAGGATACCATCGACGCGGGGGGGCGCCCCATCAGAGGGATGGTTGATGCCGTCATTGACCGCGATTTCAGGCAGATCCCAAACCGAGATCCCTTTCAGACAGGCAAGGTTGACGCCGAACTGGTTGGGGTTCGACCGGCGTTGGTGATGGGTGTAGATCCCGCAGGTCGGGCAAAAGAAGTGCCGCGCGGTCATTGTGCCGAATTGGTAGAGCGTCAGCTTGTCCTCGCCCGACACAAAGGTGATGCCATCAAGTGCTGCCGAGACCGCCACCGCGCCGCGCATCGTGCAGTAGGAACAGGTGCAGCGCCGGGCCGATGACAGCCCGCCCGCCAGCGTCACGCGGAATTGTACACCGCCGCAATGGCAAGCGGCGTCGAAAGTCTCGGTCATCGGCGTTGCACCCTCAACAGACGATCCAGCAAGATCGCCACCACGACGATGATCAACCCCGCCTCGAACCCCAGCCCGGTGTTGACCTGATTGAGCGCGCGCACCACCGGCACGCCCAGCCCATCGGCACCCACAAGCGCCGCGATCACCACCATCGACAGCGACAGCATGATCGTCTGGTTAAGCCCCGCCATGATCTGCGGCGCGGCATAGGGAAGCTCGACCTTCCACAGCTTTTGGCGCGGCGTGGCGCCAAAAGCATCGGCCGCCTCGATCAGCGCAACTGGGGTCGAGGATATGCCCAGATGCGTCAGCCGGATCGGCGCGGGCAGCACGAAGATCACGGTGGCGATCAGCCCCGGCACCATGCCGATGCCGAAAAACACGATGGCCGGGATCAGGTAGACGAAGGTCGGCAAGGTCTGCATCAAATCCAGCACCGGCCGCATCGCGGCGTAAAGCCGGGGGCGGTGCGCGGCGGCAATGCCGATCGGCACGCCCAAGCCCATGCAGACCACGCAGGCCGCCATCACAAGCGTCAGGCTTTCGGTCGTTTCCTCCCAATAGCCTTGGTTGATGATGAACAACAAACCCGCCGCCAAAAGCGCGGGCATCCGCCAGCCGCGATGCAGCCGCCACGCCAGCGCGACGAAGATCACGCTCATCAGGATCGGATGCCAGTCGGGCGGATAGAGGTAATCGATCTCGGAGCGGCGCAGATCATAAAGCCAGCCGGTATTGGGCGGATCTTGCAACAGCGCAAGGATCACCTCGATCATGACCTCGAGCGCCAGCGCCATGGCATCGAACAAGCCCGATAGATTGTCTTGCAGCCAATCGAACCCCGCCTCGGCCGCGTCGCTGATGCGGATCTTGCATTCCGACAGGGCGCCAAGCGGCCCCATACCCTCGGGCCAGCCCTGATCACACTCGGTCAGCCATCGCAGCATGGGCGGTCATCCTTGGATTGGATCAAGCGGCGCAGACCGAAGCGCGCCGCTTGCCCGTTTCAATCTTGGCCGATCACATGCCCAGCGCAGCCGATACAGCCGCGCGCGCGTCGCCGCCGTCGATGGTGGTGACACCGTCAAGCCAACCCATGACCTGATCGGTGTTTGCCGCCATCCAAGCGGTGGCCGCATCGACCGGGTCTTCGCCATCATTCAGGATCGCGCCCATGATCTCATTCTCCATCGCGAGCGTGAATTCGAGATTGGTGAGAAGCTGGCCGACATTCGGGCAAGCCCCGACATAGCCCGCGCGCGTGTTGGTGAAGACCGTCGCGCCGCCCAGATCGGGGCCGAACCAGTCATCACCGCCAGTCAGATAGGTCAGGTCGAAATTGGCGTTCATCGGGTGCGGCTCCCATGCAAGGAAGATGATCGGCTCACCACGGTCCACCGCGCGCGCGACTTGGGCCAGCATGCCTTGTTCCGAGCTTTCGACCACATCGAATTCTGCCCCCCCAAGCCCAAAAGCATCCGCCGCGATCATATCCATGATCAGGCGGTTGCCGTCATTTCCGGGCTCGATCCCGTAGATTTGGCCTTCCAGCGCATCGGAGGCGCCCGCGATATCGCTGAAATCCGCAATCCCCATCGCCGCGCCATGCGCATTGGTGGCCAAGGTGTACTTCGCACCTTCGAGGTTCGCGCGCACCGTGTCGACAGTGCCCGCGTCGCGATATGGCGCGATATCGGCCTCCATCGTCGGCATCCAATTGCCCAAGAACACGTCGATATCACCCGAAGCGAGCGAGGTATATGTCACGGGCACCGACAGAACGAGTGTCTCGGTCTCGTAGCCCAAAGCTTCCAGCACGACAGAGGTCGCCGCCGTGGTCGCGGTGATATCGGTCCAGCCGACATCCGAAAAGCGCACGGTGTTGCAGTCGCCATGCCCGCCGGCCAATGCCGCTCCGGTGCTCAGGCCCAATGCAAGCACGCTACAAGCGGTACGGTTGATCAAGGTCATTTGCGGTTCTCCCTGTTGCGGTCGTTTGTTGATTGACCAGTCAATTAAAATCCGATCTTCTGCGGTAACGCAACCCTAAGGAGTATCCGATGCCGCGCATAGGTATGATGGCACTGCGTAAAGACGCACTTGTCAACGCCACGATCGGCGAGATCGGACGAAAGGGCTCACTGGATGTGACCATGGGCCAGATTGCAAGCGCGGCAGGCGTGTCATCGGCGCTGGCGCATCATTATTTCGGCTCCAAGGATGAGCTTTTCCTTGCCGCCATGCGGGCGATTCTGTCGGAATTCGGCGCCGAGGCGCGCCGCGCCTTGGCGCATGCAAGCACACCGCGCGCGCGGCTTTCGGCCCTTGTGCAGGCCAGTTTCGGGGGGCGGAATTTCCAGCCCGAGGTGGTCGCGGCTTGGCTCAATTTCTACGTTCTGGCCCAGACACAACCACAGGCCGCGCGCCTTTTGCGAGTCTATCAATCGCGGCTCGAGTCGAACCTGACCCATGCGCTGCGCCCGCTCTGCGCCGACCCCGGCAGCGTCGCGCGCACCACTGCGGCACTGATCGATGGTGTCTATATCCGTCACGCCTTGACCGAAGCTGGCCCACCAGACCCAAAAGATGCCATCGCGACCCTTGAGGGGTATCTCGGCCTTGCCACAGGACATGGCGCATGACCCATCCCAACATCCTGATCGTGATGGTCGACCAGCTGAACGGAACGCTCTTTCCCGATGGACCCGCCGATTGGCTGCATGCGCCCCATCTCAAGGCATTGGCCGCACGCTCGGTGCGTTTCGCAAAGACCTACACGGCCAGCCCGCTTTGCGCGCCGGCGCGGGCCAGCTTCATGTCGGGGCAATTGCCGTCGCGCACCGGCGTTTATGACAATGCCGCCGAATTCGCCTCCTCCATCCCGACCTATGCCCACCATCTGCGCCGCGCGGGCTATCAGACCTGCCTTTCGGGCAAGATGCATTTCGTCGGCCCCGACCAGCTCCACGGCTTCGAGGAACGGCTCACGACCGACATCTACCCCGCCGATTTCGGCTGGACCCCCGATTACCGCAAACCCGGCGAGCGGATCGACTGGTGGTATCACAACATGGGCTCGGTCACCGGCGCGGGCGTGGCCGAGATCACCAACCAGATGGAATATGACGACGAGGTGGCCTTTGCCGCCGAGCAAAAGCTCTACGATCTCGCACGGGCCAAGGACGGCCGGCCCTGGTGCCTGACCGTCAGCTTCACCCATCCGCATGATCCCTATGTGGCGCGGCGCAAATACTGGGACATGTACGCCGATTGCGCCCATCTGCAGCCCGACGTGCCCGCCCTGCCCTATGATGATCACGACCCGCATGCACGCCGCATCTTCGACGCGAATGACTGGCGCAATTTCACCATCACCGAGAATGATATCGCCCGGTCACGCCGCGCCTATTTCGCCAATATCTCGTATCTCGATGACAAGATCGGCAGCATCCTCGACGTGCTCGACCGCACAAGGCAGGAGGCCATCGTGGTCTTCGTCTCGGATCATGGCGACATGCTGGGTGAGCGCGGGCTGTGGTTCAAGATGAACTTCTACGAGGGTTCGGCCCGTGTGCCCCTGATGATCGCGGCACCGGGCATGGCGCCGAGGGTAATCAGCGATCCTGTCTCGACCATCGACCTCTGCCCGACGCTGTGTGATCTGGCGGGCGTGTCGATGGCCGATGTGATGCCCTGGACCGATGGCGAAAGCCTTGTGCCCCTGACCCAAGGTCGCCCACGGACAAGCCCCGTCGCGATGGAATACGCCGCCGAGGCCAGCATCACGCCGCTGGTCGGCCTGTGCCAAGGGCGGTGGAAATACACCAACTGCGCCGCTGATCCCGAGCAGCTTTTTGATCTGGACGCCGATCCGCAGGAATTGGCGAACCTTGCCGATGATCCGACGCACGCCAAAACGCTGGAACATTTCCGCCTGATCGCGGCCAGCCAATGGGATCTCGAAGCCTTCGACGCGGCTGTGCGCGAAAGCCAAGCGCGCCGCTGGGTGGTTTATGAAAGCCTGCGCAACGGCGCCTATTACCCGTGGGATTTCCAACCGCTCCGCGCCGCCTCCGAGCGCTTCATGCGCAACCATATGGACCTCAACGTGCTTGAGGAAAATCAAAGATTTCCGCGGGGCGAATAGCCCCAAAAACACAAGAAAGGGGGGAATGATGCTCGCCCAACCGCAAGCCAGCCATTTCGTGAACGGCGCCTATATGGAAGATGCCAAGGGTGCAGCCATGCCCGTCATCTTCCCCGGCACGGGCGAAACCATCGCACAGGTGCATGAGGCCACGCCGAAGGTGATCGAGGCGGCCCTTGCCGCCGCGAAAGCGGCCCAAGGGCCTTGGGCGGCCCTGATGCCCGTCGAACGCGGCCGCATCCTGCGCCGCGCCGCCGACATCATCCGCGCCCGCAACCGCGAATTGTCGGAACTGGAAACCCTCGACACCGGCAAGCCGATCTCGGAAACGCTGGTGGCCGATGCCACCTCAGCGGCCGATGCGCTGGAGTATTTCGGCGGGCTTGCGGGCACGCTGACAGGCGAACATGTGCCGCTGGGGGCCGATTGGGCCTATACGATGCGCATTCCCTTGGGCGTCTGCGTGGGCCTTGGCGCGTGGAACTACCCCACCCAAGTGGCCGCATGGAAAGCCGCGCCCGCGCTCATCTGCGGCAATACGATGGTGTTCAAACCCAGCGAGCAGACGCCGCTTTGCGCCTTGAAACTGGCCGAGATTCTGATCGAAGCAGGCGCACCGCCCGGTGTCTTCAACGTGATCCAAGGGGCGGGAACCGTGGGGCGCGCATTGGTCGAGGATGCGCGTGTCGCCAAGGTCTCGCTGACCGGGTCGGCGGAAACGGGCAAAAAGGTCTATGCCGGAGCGGCGGCGCAGATGAAGCATGTGACGATGGAACTGGGCGGCAAGTCGCCCTTGATCATCTTCGATGATGCCGAGCTTGAGTCCGCCGTTTCAGCTGCGATCAACGCCAATTTCTTCGCCTCCGGACAGGTCTGTTCCAACGGCACACGGGTCTTCGTGCAACGGGGGATCAAACCGGCCTTCCTCGACCGCCTGGCCGCCCGCGTCGCCCGCGCCGTGATCGGCGACCCGCGCGATGAGGCCACGACTTTCGGCCCGATGGTCAGCGAGGAACAGTTGCAGATCGTCTTGTCCTACATCGCAAAGGGCAAGGCCGAGGGCGCGCGGCTGGTCGCGGGCGGTGCGCGCCCCGACCGGCCCGGTGCCTTCATCGCACCCACGATCTTTGCCGATGTCACCGACGAGATGACCATCGCACGGGAGGAGATTTTCGGCCCTGTCATGTCGGTCCTCGATTTCGACACAGAGGACGAGGTGATCACCCGCGCCAATGCCACCGATCTGGGCCTGTCGGGTGCCGTCTTTACCCGCGACCTGACGCGCGGCCACCGCGTGGTGCATGCGATCGAGGCGGGCTCGGTCTGGATCAACCAATATAACCTGACGCCTGTCGAGGTGCCTTTTGGCGGGGTCAAAGGGTCGGGCGTGGGGCGCGAAAATTCGCGCGCCGCGCTCGAGGCCTATTCACAACTCAAGACCGTCTATGTCGGCATGACCCCGGTGGAGGCGGCCTATTGATGCCCGGATCAATGGAAGCCGATTACGTCATCGTCGGCGCGGGTTCGGCGGGCTGCGCCATCGCCTATCGGCTGGCCGAGGCGGGCAAATCGGTGATCGTCGTGGAACATGGCGGCACTGATTGGGGGCCGTTCATCAACATGCCCGCCGCCCTCTCCTACCCGATGGGTATGTCTCGCTATGATTGGGGCTACGAAACCGAACCCGAGCCCCACATGAACGGGCGCGTCATGGCCTGCCCGCGCGGCAAGGTTCTGGGCGGCTCCTCCTCGATCAACGGGATGATCTATGTGCGCGGGCATGCCCGCGATTACGACACATGGGCCGAGATGGGGGCCGATGGCTGGTCCTACGCCGACGTCCTGCCCTACTTCAAACGCGCGGAAAGCTGGCATGGCGATGCGGGCGATCCGGCCTTTCGCGGCGCGAGCGGCCCGCTCCACATCACGCGGGGGCCGCGCAAGAACCCGCTTTTCGACGCCTTCATCCAAGCGGGCGCCAACGCGGGCTATGGCGCGACCGATGATTATAACGGCCAGCGCCAAGAGGGCTTCGGCGCCTTCGAGATGACCGTCTGGCAGGGCGAGCGCTGGTCGGCGGCCAAGGCCTATCTGCGCCCCGCGCTCAAAACCGGGCGCTGCAGCGTGGCGCGCGGACTGGTCGAAAAAATCGAGATCACCGATGGCCGCGCCACGGGCGTGCGCCTTGTGGGCGGGCAGGTGATCGCCGCGCGCGCCGAGGTGATCTTGTCGGCGGGCTCCATCAATTCGCCGAAGATCCTGATGCAAAGCGGCATCGGCCCCGCCAGGCATCTGGCAGAACACGGCATTCCCGTGATCGCCGACCGCGCGGGCGTGGGCGCGAACCTGCAAGATCATCTGGAGCTATATATCCAGTTCGCCGCCACCAAACCCGTCAGCCTAGCGCCCTATTGGTCGCTCTGGGGCAAGGCACTGGTGGGTGCGCAATGGCTTTTCACCCGCAAGGGCCTTGGCGCGTCGAATAATTTCGAGGCCTGCGGCTTCATCCGCTCGCGCGCTGGTATCGACTACCCCGATATCCAGTATCATTTCCTGCCCATCGCCGTGCGCTATGACGGCAAGATGGCGGCGAATGGCCACGGGTTTCAGGCCCATGTGGGGCCAATGCGCTCGAAAAGCCGGGGCAGCGTCACCTTGCGCTCGGCCGATCCGCGCGATGCACCACGGATCTTGTTCAACTACATGTCCCACCCCGATGATTGGCTGGAAT
>NZ_CBFIIK010000093.1:0-11170 GCF_965662675.1 Roseicyclus sp.
GAGCACCGGCCTGCACCCAGATGAAAAGGTAAAAGATCCCTCAAGATCCGCTAGGCAATCCGTATTCGACGCCAGCTCAGCTGTCCCATCCACTTCAAGACCGAAAATAAGCGGAAGAGCCTATGTGGTGGATGGCGATACCATCATAATTCGCAAAACGCAGATACGGCTCTTTGGGATCGATGCGCCAGAACTAGATCATCCATATGGAAAGAATGCAAAAAATGCTATGTGGAGGCTCTGTGAGGGAAAAACGATTACCGCCGAAATTCTTGAAACTGACGCCTATGGCAGAACCGTTGCGAAGTGTTGGCTTCCAGACGGACGCGATCTTTCGGCAGAACTGGTAAAACAAGGACTTGCTTTGGATTGGAAGAAGTTCTCCGGCGGCATCTACAGACACCTTGAAGCACCGGATGCCCGGAAACGACTTTGGCTCGCCGACGCTCGACAACAGGGGCGCATGTATGTCTGGGAAAACTTCGAGGCGAACCGCAGGACCTAGGTGAATTTACAACATAAAGGAGTGGCACTGCACCAGCCTTCCTTGGCTTCTCGCGATCAAAACATGATCGTGGGATTTCAATATGCAGGCAGGCTGACGGTGTCGAGCAAGCCGCGCCCGCCATCGACGGCGATGATCTCGCCCGTGACGAAGCCCGCCCCTTCGGAGGCGAGGAATTGCACCGCGCCTGTCACTTCGCGCGCGGCGGCGATACGGCCCATGGGGGTGCATTGCAGGATTTCATCGCGCAGGCCATCGGTCTCGGCCAAGGCGGTCTTGAGGCTGTTGGACATCACCGAGCCGAAGGACACGCCGTTGACGCGGATACGATGCGGCGCAAAGGCCAAGGCCAAGCTGCGCGTGGCCTGTTCCAGCGCGCCCGCCGCGATCGAATAGGCCAAAAGATCGGGATGGCTGCGCGGGGTGGCGATGGTCGAGATATTTATGATCGACCCGATCGCGCCATCATCAGCGTTGCCCGCCGCCTCGGCCTGCGCGATCATGCGCCGCCCCACCGCTTGGCTGAGGCGTAGCGCCGTCAGCATGTTTTGCTCAAGGAGCGTCTCGACCGATGTATCGGCCGGGTCGAGCGGATCGGTAAGCATCAATTGGCGGCTGGCATTGACCAGAATATCAATTCTGTCGAAGGCATCGACCGTCGCGGAAACGAGGTTCTCGACCGTGAGCCTTTGACGCAGATCGCCCGCGAACCAGCGTATCTGATCTTGGTCATCGGTCATCTCGCCGCATTCATCAGCCAGCCTTGCCTTGTCGCGGTCGGCGAACATCACCTTGGCGCCGCGGTCGAGGAAATGGCGCGCAATGGCAAGGCCGACGCCATTGGCGGCCCCGGTCACGATCGCGGTCTTGCCTTGAATGGAAAGTGTCATCTTCGCAACGCATCCTTGGCTGTCGACGCTTGGCGCTTCGGTTTCGCCGCCTCGTAGATCTTGTAGCCTTCAAGCTCGCCCAAAAGGCGGCCGGTCCCGAAACTCGCCTTGAGGGCGTCTTCATAGGGCAAATGCCGATTTGCGACCATGAAAAACCGTCCGCGCGGCGAGAGCATCCGCGCCGCCGCCGCGATAAAGGCCCGCCCCAAGCCCGGATCGGCATGTCGCCCAATGTGGAATGGGGGATTGGCTACGATCGCGTCATAGGCGGCGTCGGGCTGAAAGCGCGTGACATCGGCCCAATGGAAGCGCGCGCGCGGATCGTCGATATTGGTGGCCGCAGCCTCAAGCATGGCGTGATCAGCTTCGATCAGATCGAGGGTCTCGATCCCGTCTTGTTCGCCCAAGACCTCGCCCGCGATATAGCCCCAGCCCGCGCCCAGATCGGCCACGCGGCCCGAAAGCTGCGGCACAAGCGCCACCAGCAATTCCGACCCGCGATCGGGGCCATCGGCGGAAAAGCCGCCCGGCACGGTCAGATAGCCCTCTTCGGTCTCGACGGGCTCGGCCAACCACCCCAGGGCGGCCTCGGGCAGATGATCGGGGCGGATCAGCCAGATAAGCTTTCCATGCGCCTTGGAATAGCTGCCGGCGATCTCGATGGCGCCGCGCAGGATTTTCTGGATCGCCTCGATCCCCTCGTCCTTCTGGCCATCGACCATCAAAAGGCCGCCGGGGCGCAAGGCGCCCAGCGCCTCGACGATGGCCGACATCGTGCCTGCCTTGGCTTTGACGATCTGCACCAAGGCAGCGGCATAGCTATCGCCTTCGGGCAGATCGGGGGAAACGGTCAGGCCACGCGCGGCCAAGCGGTCATGATCGGGGGCAAAGCCCTGCACGCAGACAACCGGCCCAAGCGCTGCATAATCGGCATCACCCCGCGCCCCCATCACCAATACGGGGCCATCGGGCAGGCTGATTTCGCCCGCCTCGAGCGCTAGGGTCCAACGTTCAAGGGTCATGAATAATGACGAGGACAGATCAGTCCTCTTTCTCCATCGTGCATTGCAGCGGGTGCTGGTTGCGCCGGGCGAAATCCATCACCTGCGCCACCTTGGTTTCGGCGATCTCGTAGGAAAAGACGCCCACGACGGCCACGCCCTTTTTATGCACGGTCAGCATGATCTCGACCGCGTGGCTGTGTCCGATACCAAAGAAACGCTCAAGGACATGCACGACGAATTCCATCGGCGTGTAGTCATCATTGAGCAGCAGCACCTTGTACATCGGCGGGCGCTGGGTCTTTGGTTTCGTCTTGGTGATGACATTGGCATCGCCCTCGGTCTTGGGCTTGTCCGCCATCATCGTCCAGCGGTCGGTCTGCATCGCGTCTCCTGTCCGCTCAGTTCTGCCCGGTGTCCCTTGCATGGGCGCACTATATAAGCCGTAAGGCGATTCCGGAAAGAGGAGGTTTATGCCATGGCCGCCGATTTGACCACCATCGGCTTCGATGCCGATGACACGCTTTGGCAAAACGAGACGTTCTTTCGCCTGACGCAAGAGCGTTTCACCGCCCTTTTGGCCGATTATGCCGAGCGCACCCATCTGGAGGAACGCCTGCTTGCCGCCGAGCGGCGTAACCTTGGTCATTACGGATTCGGCATCAAGGGCTTCGTCCTGTCGATGATCGAGACCGCCATCGAGGTGACCGACCACAAGGTTCCGGCATCCGTCATCGCGGAACTCCTCGCTGCGGGACAAGAGATGTTGCGCCATCCGATCGAGCTTTTGCCCCATGCGCGCGAGGTGGTGGCCGAGCTTTCCGCCGCGCACAGGCTGGTCTTGATCACCAAGGGCGATCTTCTCGATCAGGAACGCAAGCTGGCCCAATCGGGGCTGGGCGAGATGTTTCACGCGGTCGAGATCGTCTCGGACAAGACAATCGCCACCTATCACAGCGCCTTTGGGCGTCATGGCGACGGGCCGGAACGGGCGATGATGGTGGGCAATTCGATGAAATCCGATGTGCGCCCCGCGTTGGATGCCGGCGCTTGGGGGGTCTTTGTGCCACATGGGCTGACTTGGGTCTTGGAACATGCCGAAACGCCAAGCGATCATGTGCGCTTTCATGAATTGCCCGATCTGGGCGCATTGCCTGCGCTGGTGGCCGCACTGTCGGAGTGACGACAGTGTGAGACGCGTGCGATTGACCCGCACGGGCGCAAGCGCCAAAGCTGCGCCATGATCGATGCCGCCCTTTTGCCCCTGCAACGTCGCCTCTTGGCCCCCGCCGGCCGGTATTTGGCCACGCGCGGGTTCGGCGCCGACCAGATCACGCTTATCGGTTGCGCCGTCGGCTTGGCCGCCGCCGTGGCCGCGGCGCTAGGGCTCTACTGGCTGGCGCTTCTGGGGCTTGCCCTCAACAGGCTGGCCGATGGGCTTGACGGGGCGGTGGCGCGCGAGAAAGGCGTCAGCGATCGCGGCGCCTTTCTCGATATCGCGCTGGATTTCGTGTTCTACGCGGCCTTTCCCTTGGGCTTCGTGCTGGCCGATCCGGATACCAATGCCGTGGCGGGTGCCATGCTGATCACAAGCTTCATCTTGTCGGGGACATCTTTCTTGGCCTTTGCCGTGATCGCGGCCAAGCGCGGGCTGACCACAGCCGATTACCCAAGCAAGGGGATCTTCTACCTTGGCGGCTTGACTGAAGGGGCGGAAACCATCGCGGTTTTCGCGCTGTTTTGCCTATTTCCCGGTGCCTTTCCGGTATTGGCGATGATCTTTGCGGCCGCCTGCGCCGTCACCGGCATCACGCGGCTGATCGCGGGGTGGCAAGCGTTCGGGCCACCCTAGCGCCGCCAGCGCCCCGGCAAATCGGCGGGTGCTGCACCCGGTGCCTTGATCTTGGAGGCCAGCCATTCAGGCCCCGCCATCAGCGGCCCCAAGATCTTGCTCTCGCGCACGGCCTTTTTCGCGCGCTCGATCTGCATCACATCATCGATGCGACGTTCCAGAAATGACCAGCTGGCCGCGTGATCCATCGACTGATCGCCCAGCCAATAAAGCACCGTCGCGGAATAGACCCCCGACAGCGTCGCGCGCTTGGTGTACCAGTTCAGATCGTCCGAGGTGTCGCCAAGTGCGGTCCAGATCGCGTCAGCCGTCTGCCACAGCGCCTTGGCCCCATCGGCCGCATGGATCGGCAGGGCGAAAAGCGTCAGGCCACGGCGTACCGCCTCCTTGTCATGCTCGACAAGTTCCAGCCGGGTGCGAATCGCGTAAGCGACCCGGTCGGAATAGCGCAGCGCGCCCAGATCGGTCTCGGCCAGACGCGTGACCATGACCGCATCGCCTTGTGCGTGAAACGCCAGCGCCAGATCGACTGCGCCGCGCGGAAATAGCGCGCGCGCCTCGGGCAGGGTCAGCCCCGCATCACCCGCGGCGGCACGAAAACTCGCCTCGGACCAGCCATCAAAAGGCACATGCATCAGCGCCGCGGCAATCAGCGCGGCTTTGGGATCGGTGCTATCTGACATGATCAGGCCCTTTCAAAAGGTTCTTGCGCGAACGGTAGACAAGATAGGGGGGCTTTGCTATACGGCCACCTCCTGCACTCAAATGCAACTTTAACTTAGGAAGGTGGTGACACCAGAATGCAGGTTAGTGTTCGCGACAACAACGTCGATCAAGCGCTCCGGGCTCTGAAGAAAAAACTTCAGCGCGAAGGCGTTTTTCGGGAAATGAAGCTCAAGCAACATTTCGAAAAGCCCTCCGTGAAAAAAGCACGCGAGAAGGCCGAGGCCGTACGCCGCGCCCGTAAGCTGGCGCGTAAAAAGGCGCAGCGCGAAGGCATGCTCTGAACGCGCGCCCGATCGGTAACGCGATCCAAAAGACATAAACCCCCGCGGCATCGCCCCGGGGGTTTTGCTTTTACTGGGGGCTACTGGTTGCGGGCCGCCGCCTCTTGCGCGATCTGGCGGCTCAACTCGGCGCGCGCCTGCGCTTGCAGCAGTTCCAGATTATCATCGGCATCCGTGTCATAGATGCGGCTTTCGCGCACCCCGGTCAGGGCGCCGAACTGCTCCATCGTGCGGATCGGGAACCAATTGGCGGTGATCGATTCGAAGCCGGGCACATCGCCCAGCAAGCTGCTGATCGACAAAGAGCAGCGCGCGGGTGGCACAGCGCCATTTGCCTCGACCGCCGCGATGATCTGCGCCGCGACCTCGGGGGTGACCTCACGCTCTTGGACGACGATGTGATAAGTCTCGCGCGCGTGGTAATCGGTGTAGAACTGCAGGAATTGCGGCGACATCCCGTAAAGCACATCGTTGCGCTCGGGGATCAGCGGATGATACCAGCTTCCCGCCGGGTCGAAGAGCACGCGCTGCGCACCATCGATCATCAACGCGGAATGGCCACCGCGCCCATCGCGGTTCGACACCATCGTCATCAAGGTCAGCGTCGCTGGCCCCGTGGGCTGGTAATTCGCGGTGCTGACGAATGTGTCAGGCGCCCAGACCTCTTCGGCCACGCAGCCGCCGAGCGCACTGACCATCGCCAGTGCGGCCGCGATGCGCAGCAAAGGGTTCATCGTGCGAAGATAGCCAAGAAGATGACGATGCCGATGGAGATGAGGCCGACATTGACGCTCATGCGCATGAACCCGGCAAAGGTCTTTTCCTGCTCGCTGATGTCCATCTCGCCGTGCTTGTGTTCTTGGTCGGCCATGTCGTGTTCCCTCCGGTTCGGGTAAGGCAATGCTTTGTCCCGGCAATACCGCATTCCTGGGGCGCTGTCAGCCCACCCAGCATCGGGCACGGCGCCGCAGGTCACGCTGCCGGATGATAAAGCCACGCACCGTCGTCCCGCCGCCTGCGCGTGACGATGCCCAGGCGCAAAAGGTGGTTCAGATGCGCCACCGCCTCGACCAAGGCAAGGCCATAGGTGCCTTCGTCGATCTGGCGCTTGAACAGCGGCGCGAAGCACTCGGCCGCCGTGCGCGGCCCACCTGCAAGATGATCGCGCAGCCGATCAAGCGCGCCATGGTGGTTGTCGATCAATTGCACCAACCGCGCGGGCAGGCCGGTAAAGGGCAGCTTGTGCCCCGGCAAAACAAGGTGATCGGCCCGCGCCAAGGGCTGAAACGCGGCGCAGCTCTCCAGCCACTCGCCCAGCGGATCGGCATCGGGTTCGGTGGCATAAACGCCAAGATTCGGCGAAATCGTCGCCAAGAGCTGGTCGCCCCCGATGACCAGATGATCGTCACGGCTCCAGAACGTGGCGTGATCGGGCGCGTGGCCCTGGCCAAAGTGAATGTCCCAGTCGCGCCCGCCCATACGGATCGTGCCGCCATCTTGCAGCCGGGTGAAACCCAAGGGCATGGGATGGACCACATCGCAAAAATTAAATGGCCGCTCGCCACGGCGTTTTTCGAAAAGCTCTGCCCCCATGCCAGCGCTCTGCCAATAGGCCAGCGTTTCAGCCGCGGGCCTTGGCTGTTCATCCAAGACCAGCATCCGCGCCATCAACCAAGCCGTGCGCGGCATCAGCAACTCGGCCCCGCGCGCCTGGAACCAGCCGGCAAGCCCGACATGGTCGGGGTGGTGATGGGTCACGATCAGCCGACGGACGGACAGACCGGCCAATGGCCCGGCCAAAGCCGCCTCCCACAGCGCGCGGGTCTGGGTGGTATCGAGCCCGGTGTCGATCAGCGTCCAGCCATCGCCGTCGCGCAGCGCATAGGCGTTGACATGATTCAAGACCATCGGCAGCGGTATGCGAAACCACAACACATCTTCGGCGATCACGATTGCCTCGCCGGCTTCCGGCGCGACTGCATGGGGGGTGTGGATCATGCGATGAGATCTTCCGCCGAAAGATCGTAAAGCCCCGCGGCCCCATGCCCCGCCTGCGCGAAAAGCCCCGCTGCCTCGGGCAAAAGCCGCTCGATATAGAACCGCGCCAAGGCCACGCGCCGCGTGTCACCCGCCCGTGCCGCGCGCAAGTGATAGAACGCGCCCAGCACCCGGGCAAAACCCATCAGATAGGGCACCGCCCCGCCGAAACGATCGTTCAGATCCATCGCCAGCATCGCATCGGTCGCCGCGCGCAATTGCCCGGCCATGGCCGCGACCGGCGCGCCCCGCGGATCGCCCTTGGCCTCGGCCGCGACGGTCTCGATCAGCGCATGGATCGCTGCCCCGCCATCGGCCATCTTGCGGCCCACCAGATCCATGGCCTGAATGCCGTTCGTCCCTTCATAGATCGCCGAGACGCGCACATCGCGGGCGAATTGGGCGACGCCCGTATCCTCGATGAAACCCATGCCGCCATGCACCTGGATGCCCAAATTCGCCACCTTGATCCCCATCTCGGTGCCATAGGCCTTGGCAATCGGCGTCAGCACAGAGGCGCGCATGCCCTGCATCGCGTCGCCCGCATGGCCCAGATCGATCGACACGGCGAGATCAAGCGCCAATGCCCGCGCGGCGAATGTCTCAGCCTTCATCTCCATCAGCATGCGCCGCACATCGGCGTGATCCACGATCATGCCCGTGCCCGCGCTCACCAATGGCCGGCCCTGCTTGCGCTGGCTGGCGTAATCCGTCGCCGCTTGCGTCGCTGCATCGGCGATCGAAACACCATGCAGGGCCACGCCCAGCCTTGCATTGTTCATCATGGTGAACATCGCCGCCATGCCACGGTTTTCTTCGCCGATCAGCCAGCCCGTCGCACCATCATACTGCATCACGCAGGTGGGGCTGCCATGCAGACCCAGCTTATGCTCAAGGCTCACGACCTTCAGGCTGTTGGCCACACCCGGCGCGCCCGTGTCATCGGGGATGAACTTGGGCACGAGGAAAAGCGATATGCCCTTGGTCCCGCCCGGCGCATCAGGCAGTCGCGCCAACACCAAATGCACCACATTTTCGGTGAAATCCGTATCGCCCCATGAAATATAGACCTTTTGCCCGGTCACCGCATAGCTGCCATCGCCCTTGGGCGCTGCTTTGGTCGCCAGCGCGCCCACATCCGATCCCGCCTGCGGCTCGGTCAGGTTCATGGTGCCGCACCATTCACCGCTGATCAACTTGGGCAGATACAGCGCCTTGATCGCGTCCGAGCCGTGATGTTCGAGCGCCTCGATCTGGCCTTGCGTCATCAAAGGGTTCATCTCGAGCGCCAGACAAGCCGCGCCGGCCATGTCGTTGATACAGGCCGCCACCGTCTGCGGCAGGCCCATACCCCCATAGGCCGGATCGGCCGAAATCGCGGTCATGCCCGCATCGGCCATCGCGCGATAGCCCGCCGCATATCCGGGCGAGGTGCGGACAACCCCGTTTTCCAGCCGCGCGGGATGCAAGTCGCCCGCCCTGTTCAAAGGCGCCAGCACCTCCTCGCAAATCCGTCCGGCTTCGGACAACAGCGCGCTCACCGTTTCGGGCGTGGCCTCGGCGTGGGCGGACTGCGCGGCGACACGGTCAAACCCCACCACATGCTGCAATAGAAAAGCGAATTCGGCGACCGGCGCGCGATAAGGCATGGAACGGCTCTCCCCCGTGATGATGCCAGTGATTGCATGGGCGCGCCCTTCGCGCTACCCCCGGAAAGCTAGGCGTGCCCTGCGCGCGCGATCAACCGCTACGTCACGTCAGAACCATGCAAGCCGCAGAAGATCTTCAGCCAGACACCACCGGCATCGCACGCGCTGCAGCATTGCTGTGCGCGGGCCAGCTTGTCGCCTTGCCCAGCGAAACGGTCTACGGGCTGGCCGCGGATGCGACGCAAGATGATGCTGTCGCTGCGATCTACGCGGCCAAGGGGCGGCCCGATTTCAACCCGCTGATCGTGCATCTGCCCGATCTCGACAGCGCCATGACCATCGCCATGTTCCCCGGGCACGCCCACGCCTTGGCCGAGGCATTTTGGCCCGGACCCCTGACACTGGTCCTGCCGCTCAGGCCCGGCCACGGGTTATCGGCGCGGGTCACGGCCGGCCATGCGACGGTCGCGATCCGCCTGCCCGCCCATCCGGTGATGCAAGCCGTGCTCAGCGCGGCCCAAAGACCCATCGCCGCGCCTTCGGCCAATCTCTCGGGCCGGATCAGCGCCACGACGGCGGCACATGTGCGCGCGGGCTTGGGCGGGCGCATCGCCGCCATCCTCGATGGCGGGCCGACGCCGGTCGGGGTCGAATCCACCATTCTTGCGCCCAGCGCCGAGGGCACCCGCCTCCTGCGCGAAGGCGCGATCCCCCGCGAGGCGATCACCCCCATCACCGGACCGCTCACCGCCGACACCACCCCCGGTGCGCGGGTCGAAGCACCGGGCCAGCTTGCCAGCCATTACGCGCCCCACACACTGCTCTTGTGCGGCGGCACACCGCAACCCGGCGAGGTCACCATCGGCTTCGGCACCGCAAAAGGCGATCTCAGCTTGTCGGAACAAGGCGATCTGACCGAGGCCGCCGCCCGCCTCTTCGCCACGCTCCACAACGCCGACGCGCTGGCCCAAAGCCGCGGCGCCACCGCGATCCGCGTCGCCGATATTCCCGACACGGGCCTTGGGCGCGCCATCAACGACCGCCTGCGCCGCGCCGCCGCACCCGGTCCTTTCTCTGTTTGAGAAATATCCCAGGGGGGTGTGGGGGGACAGCGTCCCCCCAGCCACGGTCATCTCCGCTTTCACGGCTCGCAAGACGAAAAAACCCCTGCCATGCATGTGACATGGCAGGGGCAAGGCAGCAAACCACACCGGCGGGGCGCGGGTTTGCGGTTCAACGGTAAAACGGGTTCCAAAGTGCTGTGGGGTATCGCCTCGAGGCGGACCCCTGCTCAGCCCTCCATTTCGGCGCGAAGCTGCTGGCGCAGCACATCGATGGGAACGCTTTGGCCTTCGCGGCGGAAGTGCCAATAGGTCCAGCCATTGCATGAGGGCGCGCCCTCCAGACGGGCACCAACCTGATGGATCGATCCCTTCACATCATCGGCGATCAGCGTGCCATCGACCCGCACCTTGGCCATTTGGCCACGCGCATTGGTCAGCATCTCGCCCGGCCGCAGCATGCCGCGTTCGATCAGCTGGCCGAACGGCACGCGCGGTTCCGCGCGCTTGGAGCCCGTGACCTCCAGCGCGCCGCGATCAAGGCGGCGCACATTGCCCAACCGCTGCTCGGCGATCTTGCGATAGCTCTCCTCGCGCTCGATCCCGATAAAATCACGCCCCAGCATCTTGGCCACGGCCCCGGTCGTCCCGGTGCCGAAGAATGGGTCAAGCACCACATCGCCGGGATTGGTCGTGCCGACGAGGATACGGTGCAGCAGCGCTTCGGGCTTTTGGGTCGGATGGGCCTTGTCGCCCTTTTCGTCTTTCAGCCGTTCGCCGCCATTGCAGATCGGGATCACCCAATCCGAACGCATCTGCACACCCTCGTTGAGCGATTTCAGCGCCTCGTAGTTGAAAGTGTATTTCGCCCCCTCACCCTTGGAGGCCCAGATCATCGTCTCATGCGCATTGGTCAGCCGCATGCCGCGGAAATTCGGCATCGGGTTGGATTTGCGCCAGACAACATCGTTCAAGATCCAATAGCCTTGGTTCTGCAACTCGGCGCCAACGCGGAAGATGTTGTGATAGCTGCCGATCACCCAGATCGCGCCGCCGGGCTTGAGCAGGCGGTGCGCGGCGGCCAGCCAGTCACGGGTAAAGGCGTCGTAGGCGGCAAAACTGGCGAATTGATCCCAATGATCGTCGCAGGCATCGACCCGCGTATTAT
>NZ_CBFIIK010000094.1:0-10965 GCF_965662675.1 Roseicyclus sp.
AAGAAATACGAAGACAACTTCTGATCGGTGTAGGGTGCGCCTTCAGGCGCACCTTGCCCCGCCCCCCGGGCAATGATGCCCCAATAGGTGAGAGGTCTGCACGCACGGGCCTCCGGACAAAGCAAAATGTGATAGGAGATTGACCCATGCGTCACGCCCGCGGATACCGCCGCCTGAACCGGACCCACGAACATCGTAAGGCGATGTTCGCCAATATGTGCGGCTCGCTCATCGAACATGAGCAGATCAAGACCACCCTGCCCAAGGCCAAGGAATTGCGCCCGATCATCGAAAAGCTGATCACGCTGGGCAAGCGCGGCGATCTGCACGCCCGCCGTCAGGCCGCTTCGCAGCTCAAGCAAGACGCCTATGTCGCCAAGCTGTTCGACATTCTCGGCCCCCGCTACGCCGAGCGTCAGGGTGGCTATGTGCGCATCATGAAGGCGGGCTTCCGCTATGGTGACATGGCGCCGATGGCGATCATCGAATTCGTCGATCGCGATCTGGATGCCAAAGGTGCCGCCGACCGCGCTCGCCTTGCCGCCGAAGAGCTTGTCGAAGAATAATTCGCGCGCACCCACCCGGGTGATCATCGCGATCAGATTGCGCCCCCGCATTGCGGGGGCGTTTTCATGTCATCAATGCTCGGCCGTTCCGCCTTTGGTCTGCGATCTCGCGGGCGATCGGCGCAGTGCCGCTGTCGTGGGCGGCGGCTTCAACAAACCGTTCAGCATCGCTTGGGATGACACGGGGCCTTGGCCAAGATATTCGAGGATGTCATTGCGCGCCCGCGGCGATAGCCGCATGAGACGCGCAAAAAGACCCGGTTCGATCTTTTCGTCCATTCGTCTCACCACTTCCACACACGCGTGACGAGAATACGGTTGACCGTCATTCTGGCAACCTGTCTAAAAGGACATGACCTTTTGGATAGTTTTTTGTGTCAAAAGCACCAGTTATTGATCTTTTGCTGCATGAGTTGGCGCTGGCCGCGCCGGCAGGTTTCGCCGTCGGGCTGCATATCCGCTATGTCTCGCCCCTGATCATGGTCAACACCTATCCAGAAGACTGGCAAGAGGTCTACACCGCCAAGGTCTATGGGTTGCGCGACCCGACGCTGGCTTGGGGCCTCAGCCATTCTGGCACGCGCCGATGGTCGCAGATCGGCCTGCCCGATCCCTTCGGCCTGTTGGCCGAGGCGGCGCAATACGGGCTGTGCTATGGCATGATCTCTTCCACCGGCCCGATGTCGTCGCGCACCATCGCGGGTGCGGCGCGCGCTGACCGTGAATTCACCGATATCGAGATGGCCCATATCCATCGGATCGTGCAGCGCATGCATGATCTGTCCGAGCCGCCCGCGCGCCTGTCGCGCCCGCAGGCCGACGCCCTACGATGCATCGCGGATGGGGACCGCCATGCAGCTGCCGCCGCCCGTCTGGGCATATCCGAAAGCGCCTTCAAAGCCCGCCTCACCGCGGCCCGGCAAAAACTCATGGCGCGCACCACGGCCGAGGCCGTTCAGCGCGCCAGAGAGTACGGATTGATCTAGGACGGTACCGACAGCTGAGGCATAGGGGTGCCCCCCGTGGTGCGGTGTGATGACGACCGGCCAACAAAGGGGGCTTATCCTATGAAAATGACGACACTGTCCTTTGCCAATATGCACCAGCACGGCGCGCTCTTCGCCAATATGCTGCGCGCCCGCCACCGCACTTTCATCGAGGGGATGCATTGGGAATTGCCCAATGCCGACGGGATGGAGTTCGACCAATACGATACCGCCCAAAGCCGCTGGGTCTGTGTGCATGCGGGCGACCGGGTGTTGGCGGGCGTACGCCTGACGCCCACCACCGCGCGCTGCGGGATTTATTCCTACATGGTGCGCGATGCGCAGCGCGGGCTGCTCGATACGATCCCCGCGCATCTGCTCGATGACACCGCGCCGATCGCCGATCATATCTGGGATGCCAACCGCCTTTTCGTGGCCGATGGCGTGACGACCGATATCCGCCACGAGGTGCAGCTGTCGCTCATGGGCCACATGGTGCGCTCGGCACGTGAATTGGGTGCCTCGACGCTGATCGGGCTTTTGCCCATCGCCGTGCCACGCTTGGGGCGTCGCTTGGGCATCGACATGGAACCGGCCGGCCCCTTGATGAAGATCGGGGGCGTGTCGCATCGCTGCTACTTCGTTACCATGGCCTCCAAGATGCACTGACGGCCCACACTCTGGCGCCGTCGCCACAAGGGCGATAGCGTGGCGCGCATGGATCTGTTCGATACACCACAAGGCGATCAAGACGCCGCCCGTGCCACCGGCCCCCGCCCCTTGGCCGACAGGCTCAGACCTGCGCGGCTGGCCGATGTGATCGGGCAAGATCACCTGCTCGGCCCCGAGGGGTCGCTGCGGATCATGCTCGATGCGGGTGCGCTGAGTTCCCTGATTTTGTGGGGGCCGCCCGGCGTGGGCAAGACCACCATCGCGCGGCTTTTGGCACAGGAAACGCATCTTCATTTCGTCCAGATCAGCGCGATCTTCACCGGCGTGCCCGAGCTGCGCAAAGTGTTCGAGGCCGCCCGCCTGCGCCACGCGAACGGGCAGGGGACACTTCTTTTCGTCGATGAAATCCACCGCTTCAACAAGGCGCAGCAAGACGGCTTCCTCCCCCATATGGAGGATGGCACGATCCTGCTGGTCGGGGCGACGACGGAAAACCCCAGCTTCGAGTTGAACGCCGCCTTGATGTCACGCGCACAGGTCTTGGTGCTGAACCGTCTGGGTGATGATGCGCTTGCGCAGATGATCGCGCATGCCGAGGCCACGCTGGACCACCCCCTGCCGCTGACCCCCGATGCGCGGGCGGCGCTGGTGACCATGGCCGATGGCGATGGGCGCGCGCTGCTCAATCTGGTGGAACAGGTCGCGGCGTGGAAGGTCGACGGGCAACTGACGCCTGCGCAACTGGGCCAACGCCTGCAACGCCGTGCCGCGCAATACGACAAATCGGGCGAGGCGCATTACAACCTGATCTCTGCGCTCCACAAATCCGTGCGCGGCTCAGACCCCGATGCCGCCCTCTACTGGTTCGCCCGCATGCTGGAGGGGGGCGAAGACCCCCGTTTCCTCGCCCGTCGCATCACCCGCATGGCGGTCGAGGATATTGGCCTCGCCGATCCCGCCGCGCAGCGCCAATGCCTCGACGCGTGGTCCACTTACGAGCGGCTGGGCTCTCCCGAGGGGGAACTGGCACTGGCGCAAGCCGTGATCTATCTGGCGCTGGCACCGAAATCGAATGCCGCCTATGTCGCCTACAAGGCCGCGCGGGCGAGTGCGAAATCCACCGGTTCCGCGCCACCGCCCAAGCATATCCTGAACGCGCCGACCAAGATGATGAAGGATCAAGGCTTTGGCGCGGGATATGCCTATGATCACGACGCCGAAGACGGGTTTTCGGGGCAGAACTATTTCCCCGACACGATGTCGCGCGCGCGTTTCTATGCGCCGGTGGAACGCGGTTATGAGCGTGATCTGAAAAAGCGGCTTGAGTGGTTCGAGGGCTTGCGTGCCAAACGCAAGAGTTAGGGCGTTTTCTGCATAGAAAACGCATGGGAAAACTGCAGTTTACCCTCACGAAAAACTGCAGTTTTTCATCCCCACCTCGTTGCCTGCCCATTGACTCCCCCCCGCCGCCGCCACATGCAGCCGTCATGACAGCCATTCTCCAAGTCGCGCTTGGCGGCGCCATCGGTGCCGTGCTTCGATACCTGACCGGGATCGGGGTCTTGCGCCTGCTCGGGACTACGCCCATGCCGCTGGGCGTGCTGACGGTCAATGTGCTGGGCGCAGGCTTGGCGGGGCTTTTCGTGGCCTATGCCGCCGCGCGCGGGCTGAGCCATCTGTCGCCCTTGATCGTCACCGGCATCTTGGGCGGCTTCACCACCTTCTCGGCCTTTTCGCTCGAGGCGGTGGCACTTTATGAACGTGGCGCGCTGGGCCTTGCCGCGTTCTACGTTCTGGCCAATGTTACCCTGTCGCTGGGCGCGCTGATGCTCGGCCTTGCCATCGGTCGGAGCTTCGCATGAGTGGCGTTCAAACCTTGACGGTCGCCCAAGGCGATGGCGATCAGCGCCTCGATCGCTGGTTCCGCCGCCAGTTTCCGCATATCCCCCAAGGCCGCATCGAAAAGATGTGCCGCAAGGGCGAAATCCGCATCGATGGCGCGCGCGCCAAACCCGCCAGCCGTGTCGAGACGGGCCAGACCATCCGCATCCCGCCCTTGCCTGACGAGGCCGCGCCGGATTATGCCGTGGCCCCGCCGCGCATTTCCGATGCCGATGCCGCGATGATGCGCGAAGCCGTGATCTGGCGCGACGATCATATCATCGCGCTGAACAAGCCCGCGGGCCTGCCCACCCAAGGCGGTTCGGGCCATACGCGCCATATCGACGGGCTGGCCGAGGCGCTATGTTTCGGGCTTTCCGAAAAACCGCGCCTCGTGCATCGCTTGGACAAGGATACATCGGGCGTTTTGCTGCTTGCCCGCACGCGCGCCGCTGCCGATGCGTTGACCAAGGCATTCCGCGCGCGTGACACGCGCAAGATCTATTGGGCCGTCACCGCCGGTGTGCCCAGCCCCCGCATGGGCACGATCCGCTACGGTCTTGTCAAAGCGCCCGGCCATGGCAAGGGCGGCGAAGGCGAGAAGATGCAGATCGTCGCCCCCAAGGATGTCGATGCGACCGAGGGCGCCAAGCATGCCCATACCGATTATGCCGTGCTCTCCGCGCTGGGAAGTCGCGCGGCTTGGGTCGCGCTGGTGCCGGTGACGGGGCGCACCCACCAGCTACGCGCGCATATGGCGGGTATCGGGCACCCAGTGGCGGGCGATGGCAAATACGGCGGCTCCAGTCAGGAGAATCTCGGCGATGGCTGGGGCGCACAGCTCGGCGGCGATCTGAGCCGCAAGTTGCATCTGCATGCCCGTTCCATCTCCATGACCCATCCCGTGACGGGCAAGCGCATGAGCTTTACCGCCCCCTTGCCCGATCACATGCAGCGCACATGGGATCATCTGGAATGGCGGGTCGGCGATGTCCCCGCCGATCCGTTCGAGGACCCGGTTTGAGCGAACTGCGCACCGAACTGCGCACCGAACTGCGCCTTGTCATCTTCGATGTCGATGGCACGCTGATCGACAGCCAGGCCCATATCCTCGCCGCGATGGATGCGGCCTTTGCCGCTCATGACCTGCCCCCGCCCGAACGGGAAGCGACACTTTCCATCGTCGGATTGTCGCTGCCGATCGCCATGGCGCGGTTGGCCCCGGACCATCCCGACAGCCAGCCGGGGCTGGTGGCGGCCTACAAGGACGCCTTTGGCCAGATGCGCCGCAGCCCCGATGGCGCCGCCCTTTCGCCGCTCTTTCCGGGCGCGCGCGCGGCCCTTGCCACCTTGGCCGCGCAAGATCACACCCTCTTGGCCATCGCCACCGGCAAATCTCGCCGCGGGATGGATCATATCCTCGATCTGCATGATCTGCGCGGGCTGTTCCACTCGGTGCAGACCGCCGATGATCACCCGTCCAAACCGCACCCCTCCATGGTGGCGGCTTGTTTGCGCGACACCGGCACCTTGGCCGCGCGCGCCGTGATCTTGGGCGATACGACCTATGATATCGATATGGGGCGCGCCGCTGGCATCCACGCCTTGGGGGTCGCTTGGGGATACCACCCCGCCGATCGGCTGATCGCATCGGGAGCCGGCGCGATCTTGCACAGCTTTGACGCATTGCCAGTGACGCTCGACCGGATATGTCCCCTGTCATGACAGCTGGATGGAAAGCAAAACGCTTTTGGAGCGAAGTCTCGGTATCCCAGACAGAGGGCGGCTTTGCCGTGCATCTCGATGCGCGCCGCGTGATGACGCCGGGCAAGATCCCCCTGACCCTGCCCAGCCGCGCAATGGCCGAGGCCGTCGCCGCCGAATGGGCCGCGCAGACGGGCGAGATCGCACCGCTCACCATGCCCGTCACCCGCGCGGCCAATTCCGCCATCGAACGCGTCACGCCCCAACGCGCCGAAGTGGCCGCCATGCTTTCCGCCTATGCCGAGACCGACTTGATCTGTTACCGCGCGGCCGGCCCCGCCGCGCTGGTCGCACGCCAAGCCGTGGCATGGGATCCGCTCTTGGCATGGGCCGCTGACGCGTTGGATGCACCGCTCATCGCGACGGTCGGCGTGTTACCGGTTGATCAGCCACCCGCATCGCTGGCCCGACTAGCTGATTTTGTCAGTGCGCTTGATGCGTTTCAGCTGACCGGATTGCATGATCTTGTTGCGATTTCAGGCTCGTTGATCATCGCGTTGGCGGTGACCTCGGGGCGGCTTGCACCCGATCAGGCTTGGGCCATCTCGCGAATCGATGAGGAGTGGCAGATCGCACAATGGGGCGCAGATGAGGAGGCCGCCGCGCTAGCAGCCTATAAGCACGGCGATTTCCTGCGTGCGGCGCAATTTTGGGCGATGTCGCAGCCAAATTGAGAAAGCCTGCGGCATCGCTCCAAAATTATTGCGAAAAAACGGTGCAGCCGCCCCCCTTTTCGCTGAAAATTTCAGCGTGACCCTGGGGTAGCTACAGCGCTTGCACTTGACCTATGCACACGATTTTGCCCAAGTTATCCGCGGTGAGCGTTAACATACGTTCGCACGAACTTACCAAAGCCCTTTGGGGGATTGGAAACGAGCGCCCAAAAGGGCGGTCCATCAGGAAGAGGTAGACATGAAAAAATCCATTTTTCTCGGCACACTTGCGGTCGCCGGGCTGGCAGCAGGTCTTGCATCCGCACAGACGCTTGCTGATGTCCAGGCACGCGGCACGCTGAAGTGCGGCTCGAACGAGGGCCTCGCAGGTTTCGCCGCACCCGACGCGAACGGCAACATGCAGGGCTTCGACGTCTCGCTGTGCCGTGCGATCGCGGTTGCCGCTTTGGGTGACGCGCAGGCGGTGGAATTCGTTCCGCTGACCAGCCAAACCCGCTTCACCGCGCTGGCCGCTGGCGAAGTCGACGTTCTGGTCCGTAACTCGACCTGGACCTTCTCGCGCGACACCGACCTCAAGCTCGATTTCGTCGGCGTGAACTACTACGACGGTCAGGGCTTCATGGTCCGTACAGATCTGGGCGTGTCTTCGGCGCGTGATCTCGATGGCGCGACCGTCTGCATCCAGACCGGCACCACCACCGAGCTGAACCTTGCTGACTTCTTCCGCGTCAACAACATCAGCTACGAGCCGGTTCCGGTCGCAACCAACGCCGAAGGCCAGCAGCAGTATCTCGCTGGTGCCTGCGACGTCTACACCACCGACGTCTCCGGCCTCGCGGCAACCCGCGCGACCTTCGAGAACGCGGCTGAGCATGTCATTCTGCCCGAGATCGTGTCCAAGGAGCCGCTTGGCCCCGTGGTCCGTCACGGCGACAATGACTGGGGCGATATCGTTCGCTGGACGCTCAATGCACTGGTCGCTGCCGAAGAATATGGCGTGACCTCGGCCAATGTCCGTGAACTGGCAGCTGCCCCCACGGCCAACCCCGAGATCAACCGCATGCTTGGCACCGAAGGTGAGCTGGGCGCGATGCTCGGCCTGCCCAATGATTGGGCCGTCAATGTGCTTGCCGCTGTCGGCAACTACGGTGAAATCTTCGAAGGCAATATCGGTGAGAACACCCCCGTTGGTCTGGCGCGCGGTCTGAACGCCCAGTGGACCGATGGCGGCCTGATGTACGCACCGCCCTTCCGTTGATCGCTTGACGATCGGGGCCCGGGTTTTGCCCGGGCCCCGTATCTTGCTTCTTTCCGTTCAGACTGACTTGCTTTCGTCGACCGGCGTTTGTCCGGTCGGACTGTCACCCCTTACCCAGTGGAGTGCGCATGGCCGACACGACCGAAATGCCGCGGGACACATTCCGCCTGAGCCAGCTGCTCTATGACGCGCGCTACAGGTCGATGACCATTCAGGTCGTCGCGGCCATGTTGTTGATGCTGTCGCTGGCTTGGTTGGTCGACAACACGATCCAGAACCTTGCCGCGCTGGGCAAGGATTTCAGCTTCCGCTTTTTATGGACCACTGCCGGTTACGACATCAACCAGCAGATCATCCCATTCAGCTCGCAAGATACCCATGCGCGCGCGGCCCTTGTCGGCATCTTGAACACGCTGCTTGTCGCTTTCATGGGCTGTATCCTAGCCACGGTGATCGGCGTACTGGCGGGGGTGTTGCGCCTATCCAAGAATTTCGTCGTTGCGGGCATCATGACCTTCTACGTCGAGGCGATGCGCAACACGCCGCTCTTGATCTGGATCTTGATCGTTTTCGCCGTGATGACCGAGGCGACACCGCAGCCGCGCGATTTCCGCGAAGGCGGCGGCGCGTCGATGATCTTGTGGGACAGCGTCGCCATTTCGAACCGCGGCGTCTTCATTCCGAAACCCTTGTGGGGCGAGGGCTCGGGCCTTGTCGTGGCCGTTTTCCTGCTCTCGGTCGCGGCAATCTTCATCCTGCGGCGCTTTGCGCGCAAACGCCAAGAACAGACGGGCCAGCAACTCCCCGTTTTTCGCCTGTCGCTTGCCTTGTTTTTTGTCCCTGCGCTTTTGGCCTTCTTCGTCATGGGTCGGCCCATCACGCTCCAGATGCCGGAATTGGGCGGCTTCAACTTCGTCGGCGGCATCCAGATCCGTAACTCGCTCATCGCGCTGTGGCTGGCCTTGTCGCTCTACACCTCTGCCTTTATCGCCGAGATCGTGCGCTCGGGCATCTTGGCCGTGTCGCGCGGCCAGACCGAGGCGGCCTTTGCGCTGGGCATGCAGCCCAATCGCACCATGCAGTTGGTGATCTTGCCGCAAGCGCTGCGCGTGATCATTCCGCCGCTGATCTCGCAGTTCCTGAACCTGACCAAGAACTCTTCGCTGGCGCTGGCCGTGGGGTACATGGATGTGCGCTCGACGCTGGGGGGTATTACCATCAACCAAACCGGCCGCGAGATCGAAGGCATCTTGCTGCTTGGTACCTTCTACCTCGTCGTCAGCTTGATCATCTCGTCGCTGATGAACCTCTACAACTCCAGCGTCAAATTGAAGGAGCGGTGAGATGAGCAACCAATCCACCGTCGCTTTCGTCCGGCGCGATATCCTTCCGCCCGCACCACCTCCGCCCGGTCAGGCGGGTGTGCTGCGCTGGATGCGCGAGAACCTCTTTTCGTCGGTGACCAACACGCTTCTCACCATCTTGTCGGTCTATCTGATCTGGAGCGTTCTGGCCTCCATCATGCCTTGGACACTCAATGGTATCTGGTCGGCCGGGTCATTGACCGAATGTCGCGAGATCCGCGATGCGCGCGGGCTGGAAAGCGCCGCTTGCTGGGCGGTGATCAACGAACGCTGGCTGCAACTGTTGTTCGGCTTCTACCCGACCGATGACCGGCTGTTGTCCAGCCTGTTCTACGCCGATCAGCTTGCTGCCGCCGGTGGTCTCGAGGCGGTCTTCGGCGCAGGCTCGAACGCGACCGCGCGCATCGAATTCGTCAACGCGATGAAGGCGGACCTCAGCAATCTGACCATCTTCTTCTTCGGCTATTGGCGCCCGCTTCTGGCGGTGGTGCTGCTGGTCGTCGCCGTGGCCCCGATCCTCTATTCCAGCTTGCCGCGCGCCATGTTGCTTTTCTCGCTGGCCTATCCCTTCGTCGGGGTGTTCTTGTTCTGGGGCGGTTCGGTTTGGGGGCCGGTGATGGTGGCCCTTGGGATCGTGGGCGCGCTCTATATCGGCCGCCTTGTCGCGGGGCGCTCGGGCCTGTTGGGTGGTGCGCTGGCCGCGATTGCGGCCTTCATCATGATCTTCCTCGACCCGCTGCCTTTCATCGATCACGGCGGGCTGTTCCCGCTTTTGCCCCACTTCAAGGATGCAGCACACAGTATCATGCCGATGGGCCTGCCCGCGATCCCGTCGGATCAGTTCGGTGGTTTCATGCTGGCCATCATCATCGGTACCGCCGGGATCGTCTTGTCCTTGCCCATCGGCATTTTGCTGGCCTTGGGCCGGCAGTCGACCATGCCGTTCATCCGCTGGGTCTGCGTCAGCTTCATCGAGGTGATCCGCGGCGTGCCGCTGATCGTGTGGCTCTTCGTGGCCTCGACGCTGCTCAAGTATTTCCTACCACCCGGATCGAGCTTTGACGCCCTCTTGCGGGTGATCATCCTCGTGACGCTTTTCGCCTCGGCCTATATCGCCGAGGTGGTGCGCGGTGGTCTTGCAGCGCTTCCCAAGGGCCAATACGAGGCCGCCGATAGCCTTGGCTTGGATTACTGGAAATCCATGCAGCTGATCGTCTTGCCGCAAGCGCTCAAGATCTCGATCCCCGGCATCGTCAACACCTTCATCGGCCTGTTCAAGGATACCACCTTGGTGGTCTTTGTCGGCCTGCGCGATCCGCTTGGCCTGACCAATGCGATCCGTGCCACCGGGGAATGGAACGGTATCTACTGGGAGCTCTATATCTTCGTGGCGCTTCTGTTCTTTACCTTCTGCTTCTTCATGTCCCGCTATTCCATGTATCTGGAGCGCAAGCTTCAGACCGACCGCCGATAAGGAGACCACAAGATGACCGAGGCGCAAACCGCCATGCATGAGCGTCAGATCGACCGCTCGCAGATGACGGTCTCCGACGAGATCGCGATCGAAATCACAGGGATGAACAAGTGGTACGGCACCTTCCACGTGCTGCGCGACATCGACCTGACGGTGAACCGGGGTGAACGCATCGTTGTGTGCGGCCCCTCGGGCTCGGGCAAATCCACGTTGATCCGCTGCATCAACGCGCTGGAGGAACACCAGAAGGGCCAGATCACCGTCGATGGCACGATGCTGTCGACCGACCTCAAGAACATCGACAAGGTGCGCTCCGAGGTCGGGAT
>NZ_CBFIIK010000095.1:0-10946 GCF_965662675.1 Roseicyclus sp.
TGCTTGTAGAGCGCCTGTATCCGCGCCGTCACGGGCCGCGACCCATCGCCTACCGGCTTGCCATCGATCGAGGCCACCGGCGTCTGCGCCCCGAAGGTGCCGGTCAAGAACGCTTCTTCCGCCCCATGCACCTCAAACAGCGAATAGTTCCGCTCGAAGACCGGAATGCCATCCGCGCGGCACAGATCGATCACCTTTTGCCGCGTGACGCCATTCATGCAGTAATCGCCGGTCGATGTCCAAACCTCACCCTTGCGCACGATGACGAACTTGCAGGCATTGGTCGTGTTCACGAAGCCATGCGGATCAAGCATCAACGCCTCATCCGCGCCCGCCTGTTCGGCCTGAAGACAGGCCAGAACGCAGTTGAGCTTGGAGTGGGAATTGTATTTCGCATCCTGGCTCATCGGCAGACCGCGCACCTGTGGCACGGTCGCAAGCCGGATGCCCGCGCTTGTCAAGCGATCCACCGGTTTGGAATGCTCCATGATGATGACAAGCGTCGGCCCCGAGCGCGACAGCGACGGGTGCTGGAACGGCCGCACCTTCACCCCCCGCGTCAGCATCAGACGGCAATGCACATCCGTCACCATCCCGTTGGCTTTGCGCGTCGCCTCAAGCGCGGCAAAGATGCCCGCCCGGTCCATGCCCACATCGAGGCTGACGGCTTTGCAGCTATCGAAGAAGCGATCCATATGCTCGTCGAAGAAGGCCCAGACGCCATCGTAAAGGCGCATCCCCTCCCACATGCCGTCGCCCAGCAGGAACCCGCTGTCATAGACCGAGATCTTGGCCTCGTCGCGCGGCTTGAGTGCGCCGTTGATATAAATCAGGATATCGCTGTTGCGCGGGTCTTCGAGCGCGTCATGGGTGGTGGCGTGGTCGGTTTGCATCGGCGGCCCCTTGGCTCTGTCTCTCCTGTGGTGCCCCGCGCGGGGGCCGTGGTCAAGATCGCCACACTTGCCTTGCCGCGGCGCAAAGAACGCGGCATGCCATAAGGATTGCCGAACAACACGGGGGCCATGATGCAAGACACGCGCATGAACCAAGCCGAAGATCCCGCCCGCGCCACGCGATTGGCGCGCGAAGGTGGAAGGTTCGTGATCCCCGCCGCGTTGATTGCCGCGCGCTTTGGGCTTGTCCCCAGCATGGTGCCTGAACTGATGCGGGCCGGTCAGATCACCAGCAAGACCGAAATGGGAACCGAGGCAGACGCAGGGCGCTGGCGGCTGACGCTTTATCATGGCGATCAGGTGTTGCGCCTGACTGTTGATGAGGATGGGGTCATCTTGCATCAGGCACGCTTTGCCGCGCCGCGCCGTGGTCTGTCACCGAAATGACATTGCCCGCGATCATACACGGCGCAAGATTGACCCGAAGATACGACCGCACCCATGCTTGAAGAGCCCGCCCAAGCCACGCAACCCAAGGCACGCATCGCCGAGGTCTTTGGTGTTTTCCTCAAGCTGGGGCTCACCTCTTTTGGCGGGCCGATCGCGCATCTGGGCTATTTCCGCACGGAATTCGTGGAACGGCGGCGCTGGCTCGATGACGGGGCCTATGCCGATCTGGTGGCGCTGTGCCAATTCCTGCCCGGTCCCGCGTCAAGCCAAGTGGGCTTCGCCTTGGGGCTGATGCGCGGTGGTTGGTGGGGGGCATGCGCGGCATTCGTGGGGTTCACGCTACCTTCCGCGCTGCTTTTGCTGGCCTTCGCCCAGATCATGCCCTTGCTCTCGGGACCATTGGCAAGCGGCGCTCTGGATGGGTTAAAGATCGTCGCCGTCGCCATCGTGGCGCAGGCGGTCTTGGGCATGGCGCGCAACCTGTGCCCCGAACGCATCACGGCCGGGATCGCGGTCGGGGCCGTGGCGTGTTTGGCCATTGCCCCCGGAGTTTGGGGCATGTTGGGGGCCATCGCGCTTGGCGCTGTGGCCGGTGCCGCGCTGATCAGGCCCGAGATGAGCGCGACCGGCAGATCGCTGGACATGCCAATGACACGGCGGCAGGGCATCGGCGCGCTTGTCGTTTTTGCAGCAATGATCTGCCTGTTGCCGTTCTTGGCTGATCTGTCGCAGATGTTCGCCATGCTCGATGGCTTTGTCCGAGCCGGGGCCTTGGTGTTCGGTGGCGGTCATGTCGTCTTGCCGTTGCTCGAGGCTGAAACCGTCGCACAAGGTTGGGTCAGCGGGGATGCGTTCTTGGCCGGCTACGGCGCGGCGCAGGCGGTTCCGGGGCCGCTTTTCACATTCGCCACCTATCTGGGCGCGGTGCAGGGGCCCGGCCCCAATGGTGTGACCGGCGCGTTGCTTGCCAGCCTTGCCATCTTCGCCCCCGGTTTTCTGATCTTGATCGCAGCGTTGCCGCACTGGGCCCAACTGCGCAGCCAACCCGCCGCGCAGGCGTTGATGCGCGGGGCCAATGCCGCTGTGGTGGGCGTATTGGGCGCGGCGCTCTATGATCCCGTTTTCACCACGGCCATCGGCGATCTGGCCGATCTCGCCTTGGCGCTGGCCTGTCTGGTGTTGTTGATGTTGTGGCGCTGCCCACCGTGGCTGGTCGTGCTGGGCGCGGCGGGCGCAGGCGCTACGCTGGGCATCATCACCTAGCCATCGCATCGCCATGTGGTGCGATTTCCTTGCCAAAGAGCGGTAGCTTCGGTGCCTATCTATGCCGCAGATATACCACAAAACGTGGTCTGCCCGTCAGAAAACGCAAAACATGCTTCCATGGCGCGCATGATCGGCATATTGTATCTTTAGGCATTTATTGCTCAAAAGATGATGACCAATTGTGTATCGAGGAGGTTTCAACACCCTTGGCCAGCCAGCGCGCTGTCTTGGGTGTCGAAGCAGCGGGGCATGAGTTTGCAAAGAACAAACCACATTTTCGCATCATGGCGGGCCCTGCCCGCGCGGCTTGCCTTTGCCGGCATGCAACCGCGCCGATCCCTTCCTGCAGCACCGATCGCAGACCTTCCTTCGCCCTTTTCCACCAATTTCAATTCGAGACATCCCATCACATGAAAACCTTTGCGCCCTTGATCGTCTCACTCAGCCTTGTCGGCGCGGCCTGCACGCCCGTGGGATCAATGATGACCGAAGAGGCGACGATCACGCAACGCCATGAAATGGGGCCGGCCAACGACGAATTGCTCGCTGCGCGCCAAGCTGATTATCAGCGCGTCTTCGACCAAGCGCAGCGGCAGGGTTTCATCTCGGGCGCATTGCGCGGTGCTTTGCTGGGTGCCCTGATCGACAGCGAACGCGGTGCGGTAATCGGCGCAGCCTTTGGCGCGATCCTCGGGTCTGGCTATGCCGCGATCTCGGCCGAGCATCTGCTGCAGGAACGCGAAGAATTTCTCAACCGACAGCAGATCATCGAGAATATTCTCGATGCATCGCGCGGCGCGACGGAGCGCAGCATGGATGACGCACATCTGGTCAGCCGCGCGGTTTCCGAACAAACCCGTATCGCTGCCCCAGCCGATGCCGAAGAACAGATGCGTCTGGGCGAGTCGATCGCGACGGTCCGGCGCGCGGCTGAAATGCGCGCGGTCTTGATCGAAGAATTACTGCAAGAGGCACAGCTCACGCCCGAAGAACAGGCAGAGGTTCGTGAGCAAATCACCCTTCAGCGACAGGCGTTGAACGTCATTCGCGCACAACAACAGGCATGGGAAACACAGACCAATGGTTGATCAAGGAAAAGCGGCAAACGGTAAGCGGAACATAATCCGCGCCAAGTTCCTTGTGTGCTTTTTCGTCGTGACAAGCGGCTGCGTCTCGGTCGGCAATGTTGATGATCCCTGCGCGATGGCGAACCGGGATGTCAGCTTTCAAGTGCTGATGGAGAACAGCATAAAAAATATATATAACATGTGCTTAGAACACATGAGGCAGGATGTCATAGAGGAATGGGGCGAGCAGTGAAAAGAAATACAATCGCGCTGATCATCGGATTGGGGTTACTATCGGCATGTGGAACGCCCGGGGCGCTTGACCCGCATGCCAACGACGCCCCGATGCACGGAACCGAAATCCACAGTGAAAGCACGGCCATGCATGGCCAGGCTGGCGACGTCGAATTCACACTCGACGACGATGTGTTCACTGTCGAGCGTTCACGCTTCGCCTTCCTCATCGCGTTGGCATTCTACCTGCCGTTTCTCGTAATCTAACGCCGCTTTGGCGTTGGTTGCGCGGGATAAGGCCGAATGGCCAACCGCGCGAGGCATCTTGAGCAGGCGTGAGGATGTAGGTGGTACCATGCGTATACAGGCAAATATCTATTTCACCCAATCGCAGGTGAAATGCGTTCCGACCGATCCGGAACTTTCATCTTATTGCGAGCAGTTGGCGCTCGACGATGGCGCGCTCGAATTTCGATTGCGGCTTTTCGCGGCGCGGGTACGCGGCGATGCGGCCGCGGTCAAGGTCGCGTTGGCGGTTCCGCCTGATTGCGTTCTCCTCGCCCAAGACGGCCCCAGCCCTTTCGGCGATATTCCCGAGGATGAATTGCATGTAATTCCGCAAGGTGACGATGCCACCAAGCCTGCTGTCGCTGTCGAGCGTAGCGTTTGTGACGAGGTCGCGGCCTTTGCCCACTCCTATGGGCTGATCCCCGCCGCCATCATCATACCGGGCGACAGCGCGGGGCGGGACATCACATTGCCGCTTGCGGCTTGCCATGATGACGCGACACAGACCTTGCCGGAGGTAACGGCACCCTGCGCGACCACCAGCGCGATCGAGATGCCCCCCGCCCTGCAACGCGAATTGCACAAGCGCAAGCAACGCGACGCCCGCAAAGCCGAACGCGCGACCAAGAGTTGGGCACTGGGTGGCGTTTTCACCGCTGCGCAAGCAAAGGATCACGCGGCGATACCCGTCTTGCCACCCGTTCCCCCGATACCGGCTTTCTTGCGCAAACCGCAAGACGACGCCGGGCAAGATCAGCTTGCGCCAGCGGAGCAAGCGCCCAGCGCGCCACCTGAGGTCACGCAACTGTCACCGGTCTCGCCGCCAGCGACTTCGCAACCTGAACCGGTCGCGGCCAATGACGCGGGCGCGCCGTACTGGCGCAAGCGGCCAGCCGTGATGATCGCCACAGCGGCATGTGTCACAATCTTGCTTGGAACAGCCGCCGTCGTGCCGACCAACCGGCCCATGGCCGAACAAGCGCCCGATGTTGCCCCGCCCGTCATGCCGGCGGAAACGGCAATCGCCGCTGCACAGGCCGTGGCCCCGCCGCGAGCAAGCGGAGCCGCGCAAGAGATCACTGCCACGCCCGATGACGGCGCGATTGTCCTGAGCGGCTCGTCCTCATTGCCCAGAAGCGAGGCCCTCAGCCCGGCGCGCGCCCTGCCGCCAAACATCGACGACCGCGCCCCAACCCCCATCGCCATGCCACGGCTGGACGGCACGACTGGCGTGGGCAATGGCGGTGACGCGTTGACGACGATGGTCAATGACACCGCACCATCGCGCATTGCGGCAACCTTTCCTGCCGAGCCCGAGATCACGCAGATCATGCCGCCGCGCGTACCCGGTCGGCTCTCGAACAATGGGCGCAGTATCGCGAACCTGCATGCGGGCAACACACCCAGCCCGGCGCAGGCGTTGCGCCCCGTCACGCTTTTGCGGCCGACATCGGCCTTGGCGCGCATCGCACCTCAGCCCCGGCCAGCGCGGCCCGCGCCGGTCACAATCTCCGCACCGGCCCCGGTCGCGCCGGAACCAACAACGCCATCGACACTTGCGCGCGTCAGCGTTTTGGGTCCGGCCAGCGCGCCACGGCCGCAGCTCCGCCCTGTTTCGCTTATGGCGGGGACGCGCAGCGCCACCGCCGCACCCGTGGCGCCGACGACAGTAGCGAATGCACCCGCGCTTGCCCCGGACACGCTGCCCCAAGGGCCAGTGGCCGGTTTGCGGGTCTTGGCGATCGTGGGAACCGGCGATCAGCGCCAAGCCCTGGTGCAGACAGGGCCGAACCAGACAGCCGTGCTGGTCGCGGGCGCGACAACGCAACGTTGGCAAGTTCTGGAAGTCAGGCGCGAAGGCATCGTGCTCAGCGTGAACGGCCGGCAACAACTGTTGCCGATCGGCCTTTGATTACCGCGCCGCATCATCCTCGGGTGGGCCTGCGATGACACCTTGGGCCAAAAGCTGTTCCAAGTTCAGATCTTGGCCCGCCAAAAGCCCGCTTAAGACCGCGAATGTATCATGGCCCAGCATCGGCGCGGCGGTCGGCGGAATGGCAGGCGTCTGTGACAGCTTGAGCGGCGAGGCGACACCGGCCAGATGATGCCCATCGGGGGTGCGCGGTGCCGTGCGCATGCCACGCGCCTGCACATGTGGGTCGGCGAACACGCGGCCGATATCGTTGATTGGACCGGCTGGCACCTTGGCCTTGTTCAACGCCGCGATCCAGTCATCCAAGCGCCTGCCCGCGATCAAACGTTCCAACAAGGGGATCAGCGTCTCACGATGTGTGACCCGGCCCGGATTGGTGGCAAAACGCGGATCGCGCGCCAACTCCGGCGCGCCTGCCGTCTCGCAAAAACGGGCGAATTGCCCGTCATTGCCAACGGCAAGGATGATATGCCCATCCGATGTCGGAAAAACCTGATAGGGCACGATTGTGGGATGCGCATTGCCCATCCGCACAGGTGGCGTTCCTGTGGCGAGGAAATTCGTCGCCTGATTGGCCAGCGTAGCGACCTGCACATCCAACAAGGACATATCGACATGCTGGCCTTGGCCGGTCGCATCGCGATGGCGCAAGGCAGACAAGATCCCGATCACCGCGTAAAGCCCGGTCAACAGGTCGGTCAGCGCCACGCCGGTCTTCATCGGTTCGGCGCCCGGCGTGCCATCGGCCTGCCCCGTGACGCTCATCATCCCGCCCATACCCTGCACGAGGAAGTCATAGCCAGCCTGATCGGCATAGGGGCCGGTCTGGCCGAAGCCCGTGATGGAGCAATAGACCAGATCGGGTTTGATCGCACTGAGGCTGGCATAGTCGAGGCCGTATTTCGCCAATCCGCCGACCTTGAAATTCTCGACCACGACATCGGCCTGTGCGGCCAGCGCGCGCACTAGACGTTGCCCGTCGGGATGGGCGATATCGACCGCCACCGATTTCTTGCCGCGATTGGCCGCGTGAAAATAGGCCGCACCGTGATCGCGTCCGGCATCGTCGATCATGTTGGGTGGGCCCCAGCTTCGCGTATCGTCGCCCGCGCCGGGGCGTTCGATCTTGATCACCTCGGCGCCCATATCAGCCAAGACCTGCGTGGCCCAAGGCCCGGCAAGGATGCGGGTCAGATCAAGCACGCGCAGGCCGCTCAGCGCGTGGCGCTGTGGTGTTGTCGATACCTCGGCCATTTCCGCCCCTTCACATCCCCCGCCAGATCGGCGCGACGCTATCGGGTGGAACGCACAAGGTAAAGCGCACGACATGCGTCGCGGATATGTAACGATCGAAGGGGGGTTTTGGTAGCGGAGGAGGGACTCGAACCCCCGACACGCGGATTATGATTCCGCTGCTCTAACCAACTGAGCTACTCCGCCGTAAGCGCGCTGGAGGTATGATAAGCATCCCGCCCCGTCAACAACAAAAACCCGTGTGACGACACGAGATCCGTTTGGCCGCGCATGGTGGCCATCCTAGACCGCCACGCCCTTGGTCGCCGTGTCCCATGACGCAACGATGCGGGCCGCATTGCGCGCGACCATCTCGGCGCTGGTGCCGGGATTGAAAAGCGCCCCACCCAGCCCGAACCCATCGGCACCCGCGGCCAGCCACTGACCGAAATCCGCAGGCCCGACCCCGCCAACCGGGTAGACAAGGCAGCCGCGCGGCAGCACCGCGCGCAGCGCCGCCATTCCGGCGGGGCCGATCTGAAAGGCGGGAAAGAGCTTGAGCGCGCCAGCCCCGGCCTTATGGGCGGCAAAGCATTCACTGGGCGTCATGACGCCCGGCATGCTGATCAAGGCATGGCGGCGCGTTTCATGCACGACATCTGGATCGAAATTAGGCGAGACGATCAAACGCCCGCCGATATCCGCAACGGCGCGGACCTGTTCCCCCGTCGTGACCGTACCGGCCCCGATCAAGGCCCGGTCGCCCAGCACGCGCACAAGGATCGCAATGCTGTCGAGTGCGCCGAGGGTGTTGAGCGGCACCTCGATCCGGGTAATCCCGGCATCAAAAAGCGCATGGCCGATATCCTCGGCTGCATCAGGGGTGATCCCGCGCAAAATGGCGATCAAGTTGCGGCCCTCGGTCAACATGTGATCCCTCCTATGCAATTGTTGTGACATGAACTTGGCACATCCACGCAGGTATCAGCGAAAAGTCGCCCCCGCGCCACAGGCGGACCCGATTGGCACAGCCCCGTCTTGGGACGCAAATCCGTGGGTTCGATGAGCAAGGCGCGCCAAACCCTTCATCGGCATCGATGGCCCATAAGCTTTGGCGGCGCTTGGCCCGATCGGCCGCGATCCACATGGCAGCACACTTGGTCGCGGCCAAGGAAACACCCTGTTGTTGATCGGCGGGTACTGCATCATCGCCCTGTCACAGCGGCAAGGCCGTCGTTTTGAACACGGTCTTGAGCGCAAAGCTCGACTGCATCTGGGCCACACCGGGCAGGCGCGCCAAATACTGGCGGTGGATACGGGCGAAATCCTCGCTGTCGCGGGCGACCACCTTAAGCAGGTAATCGGCTGAACCCGCCATCAAGTGACATTCCAGCACATCGGGCACACGCGCGACCGCTTTTTCGAAGGCATCGAGGATCTCATCGGCCTGTCCTGAAAGGCGGATCTCGACGAACACCGTGGTCACCCGCGACACGGCCCGTGGGTTGAGCAAGGCCACATAGTCGCGGATCACGCCCGCCTGCTCCAATCGCTGCACCCGCCGATGACAGGCCGAGGGCGACAGATGCACCTTTTCGCTCAACTCGGCATTGGTCATGCGACCATTGCGTTGCAAGGCCCGCAAAATGGCAAGGTCCATATCGTCTATCGGCAATTGGTCGCGAAAATCTTGCATGAAATTGTAAACTCTTCGAAGATTATTGCGTAATGATCGCATTCTACAGGTAAAAAATCAAAGCAATTCCATGATCCGAGGCGCATCATCATGGCAAGGATGAAAGGAGCTTTCCATGCTGATCGGCTGCCCCAAGGAAATCAAACCACAAGAGTTTCGCGTCGGCCTCACGCCGGCTGCCACGCGGGAGGCTGTCGTCCACGGCCATGCCGTCATCATCGAGACCGGCGCCGGGCTAGGCGCTGGGTTTGACGATGCCGCCTATCTCGCCGCGGGCGCCGAGATCGTCGCGACCGCAGAGGCCGTGTTTTCGCGTGCCGAGATGGTGGTGAAGGTCAAGGAACCACAAGCCATCGAGCGCGCAATGCTGCGCGAAGGGCAAATTTTGTTCACCTATCTCCACCTCGCCCCCGATCCGGCCCAGACACGCGACCTTTTGACCAGCGGTGTGACCGCCATCGCTTATGAGACCGTGACCGATGCAACCGGCGGCCTGCCGCTTTTGGCGCCGATGTCCGAGGTCGCAGGACGCCTGGCCCCGCAGGTCGGCGCATGGGCCCTGCACAAGGCCAATGGCGGGCGCGGTGTGCTGATGGGCGGCGTGCCCGGTGTCGGCCCCGCCGAGGTGGTGGTGATCGGCGGCGGTGTCGTCGGCACACAGGCCGCACGCGTCGCCGCGGGCATGGGTGCAGATGTCACGGTGCTTGACCGCTCACTCCCGCGGCTGCGCTATCTCGACGATGCCTATCGTGGCGCGTTCAAGACACGCTATGCCAGCACGGATGCCACGGCCGAACTGATCACGCGGGCCGATATGGTGATCGGTGCCGTGCTGATCCCCGGCGCCGCCGCACCCAAGCTGGTCAGCCGCGCCCAACTTTCCACGATGAAGCCCGGCGCGGTGATCGTCGATGTCGCCATCGATCAGGGCGGCTGTTTCGAAACATCGCGCGCCACGACCCATCAAGACCCGATCTACGAGGTCGACGGGATCGTGCATTATTGCGTGGCCAACATGCCCGGCGCCGTGGCGCGCAGCGCGACCCTGGCCTTGGGCAATGCGACCATGCCCTTCATGATCGCGCTGGCCAACAAGGGCTGGCACAAGGCCTGTGCCGATGATCCGCACCTTGCAGCCGGGTTGAACACCCATGCCGGCCAGCTGACCAATGCCGCGGTCGGCGTGGCATTGAACCTGCGATCGGTGACACCCACCGCGATCATCGGCCGCTGAAAGGCAAAAACGGCCCGCCCATGACGGGCGGGCCTTGCATCGGATAAACCGCGATCAGGCTTTTTTCAGCGCGTCGCGGATCTCCATCAAGATATCCAGCTCGCTTGGACCGGCCGGTGCCTCCTCGGCGGGTGCTGCCGCGGCTTCTTTTTCGGCGGCCTGCTTGATCCGGTTGACCATCTTGACCAGCATGAAAACGACGAAAGCGACGATCAGGAAATTGATCACCGCCATCACGAATTTACCGATGGCAAAGACGGGCGCGCCCGCTTCGGTCGCAGCGGTCAGCGAGGGGTATGTTTCGCCGTTCAACGCATAGAACCAGCCCGAAAAGTCGATGCCGCCGGTTACCAATGCAATGATCGGATTGATCAGATCGCCCACAAGCGATGACACGATCGCGGTGAAAGCCGCCCCGATGATGATACCCACAGCCATGTCCACGACATTGCCGCGCGCGATGAAATCCTTGAACTCGTTGATCATTTTGTCGTCCCACCAGTTACGTTGCAAAGCGACCGGGCCGGTTGTTGGCACTTTGGTCGCTGCTTGTCAGGTGACCCCAAAGTTGTTGCAATCACAAGGAATGATCGCAAAGGGCGACAAGTTTACATGTCCTTGAGTCGGCTGCGCCACAGCAAGGCTAGGTCGT
>NZ_CBFIIK010000096.1:0-10775 GCF_965662675.1 Roseicyclus sp.
CCATTGCCGCCAATCAGCCGATCAAAACCCGCCCCACCCGTTATGGTGTCATCCCCGCCCAAACCGTCGATCGTGTCATTGCCATCGGTTCCCGCCAGATCATCCGCCCCCTCGCTCGGACCGGTGGGGCCTGTCGGGGCGGCGGGGTCGATGTCGCGGTCGTCGAAGCGGATCACTTCGATCCCGGCGATCTGGAAGCTGGAGTTGCCATCGGTGACGGTGAATTGGCCGCTTTCCGCATCGCCATCGATATCGAAGCTGGCCGACTGGCCCGCGATGACGAGCGTATCCTGCCCCGTGCCGCCGATGACGGTCTCAAGCCCGCCGAGCCCCGCATCGAGCAGGTCATTGCCGGCCCCGCCATCGAGACTGTCATTGCCGAGCCCCCCCGACAGCGTGTCGTTGCCCGCCCCGCCATCGATCACATCCGCCCCGGCATTGCCGGTGAGAAGGTTGGCCGCGTCGTTCCCGGTGATGGTGTCGTTGCCCGATCCACCGCTGGCATTCTCGATCACCACATTGGCCGCGATGGTGAAGCCGCCATGGATGCCGACCACATACGAGATGAAACCGCCGCCACCCGGCGCATAGGTCAGGGTCGCCGCCCGCAGGTCGAGCGTGGCGGCGGCCGTGCCGTTATGTTGGAGGGTATCGGCCCCACCCGCATCCCAGATCGCGGCGTAAAAACTGCCCGCGGCGTTGCTGTCGGGCAGGATATAGGTGTCGTCGCCCGTGTTGGTGCTCATATTGGCGCCGTATTTGTCCTGCAGCACGGCGATGTCGAAGGCCATGGGTGTGCCTTGGTAGCCATAGGCCAATGATGGGCTGGTCCCGTGCGGGGCGGTCTGCCAGCCATCGACATAGGTCATGGTCGTGTAGATGCCTTGGTTCAGATCCTCGAGGCCGGTATCGCGGAAGGGATCGACCACGCCGGGCATGATCAGCGTGCCGCCGCCGGAGTCATGGGGATGAGCCAGACCCATGCCATGCCCGATTTCATGGATCATGGTGATGAAACCGAACCCACCTTGCGCGATGCCCGCATCGGTCCAGCCTTGACCGTTCGTATTGAACGCGCCCCAACCATCGAGGGTGTATTCGGTGCCGCCCAAGGTCCTGTCGCCGCCACCCACGATCCAGTAGCCCAAGGCATCGATCGCGGCCGTCTCGATCAGGATGAAATCGGCCGCGGCGGCCGTTTCCACGATGTTGAAGGTGACATTCGCCACCGCCGAGAATGTGGCGAAGGCCAATTGCATCTGTGTTTGTTCAAGCGCGCTCCACGTCGTGGTGGTTGCCGCGGTGAACCCATCGTCGAAGGCCAGACCACCCGGCGCGAAATAGACATTCAGCGTGCTGGGGGCGGTGTAGTTCCAGTTGATCGTATCGAGCGGCGAGGCCTCGGCTGCGTTGAATTCCGTCAGGGTGAGGGTGTAGCTGCCCGTATCCGTCACGCCGAAGGCTTGGCCTTCGGTCGTGTTGTAGTAGCTGCCGGCGGCGATGTAATAGGTGCCGCTGGCCGGTGCGGTGAGCGCGATGGTCTCGGCGACACCGTGGAAACCCGCATCGATCGTCTGCAGCAGGTTCCCGGCGTCGTCATAGATGGCGAAATAGGCATCGCGCATGGTGCCGGGGGTCATGGTGATGTTGTACGTCACACCCGCGGTTGCGGTAACTTCGAACCAGTCCCAATCGCCCGCTGTGCCGATGCTGCCTTGAAAAGTGTCACCGACCAGAAGTTCGAGGGTCGTACCCGTCCCTTCGAGAACATCGCCGCCGGGCTGTTCGGCCTCGAGCACGGTCCTGTCGCTGGTGGGCTGATGTAGCCAGTCGCCGGCAAAGGGATTGAACAACGCACAGGTCATACACATGGCACACTACTCCTGATCAAACGGATCAACCTCACACACGCCTATTCTCGCGAAAGCTGGCGTTTACATGGCGACAATAGCAGAATTTCGTGGAAATCGGAAAGCCATCGCTATTCCGGTCATCGCCTGCCCGCGCCGCGTTGCCCGAATGCCGCGGTCGCGCTATAGCTGGAGATGTGGCGTGCGGTGCGGTGCGGCGCGCGTTTCGTTTGTGTGAGGGATAAGTCATGGGCCCTTTGGCGCGCGTCTCAACGGGTGTATTGGGGATCAGCTTGGCCGGCTTGATCGCGCTCGCCCCGCCTGAGGCGGGCGGCAATGGCGGCGGGCCCGCGGCTGGCGGCATCGCCGATCTTCCCTATGCGCAGGGGCAGGTCTTCGACACGCTTGACGCCTATCTGGCCCATCTTCAGACCCTCGGCACCCTCGGCATCACGTGGTACCGTGCCTTGCCAGATGGCCGCTACGAAGCCGTGCGCCGCCGCGCCCCCGGCACGCCGCCCACGATCTTCACCCGGCAAGAGCTGCTTGATCGCTATGGCTTTGCCCAGTGACGCGTCAGCCCGTCCTCTTGCGCCTCCTTCGCCCTGCCTGTAACGCCAAGAAAAGCAAAGATCAGACGGCCTGATGACCTCACAGAACACCACAAGCCCCAAATCGGCCGCGCCCATCGGGGCCAGCGAAGACCGCGCCAAATCGCGCCGTATCGGCAGCTTGCGCGCGCTTTTACCGTTCATGGCGCCCTATTCCGCGATGATCGCGGCGGCGATTGCAGCCCTTGTGCTGACGGCGATCGTGTCGCTGACGCTGCCCTTGGCGGTGCGGCGCGTGGTGGATGGATTCGAATCCGAAGCCGCGGCGCTGCTCGATCAGTATTTCCTTGCCGCATTGGGGGTTGCCACGCTCCTCGCGCTGGGAACGGGGCTGCGCTATTACCTCGTCACGCGTCTGGGCGAGCGGGTCGTGGCCGATATCCGAAAGGCCGTCTTCGATCGCATGATCGCGATGAGCCCGTCCTTCTACGAAAAGATCATGACCGGCGAGGTGTTGAGCCGGATCACCACCGACACCACGCTTTTGCTGTCGGTCATCTCCTCCTCGGTCTCGGTTGCGTTACGCAATCTGCTGATCTTGATCGGTGGATTGGCGCTGATGATGGTGACCTCGCCCAAGCTGACGGGCGCGGTCTTGTTGATCGTGCCGCTGATCATCGTGCCGATCGTGGTTCTGGGCCGTCGCCTGCGCAACCTCAGCCGCGAGAATCAGGATTGGATCGCCGAAAGCTCGGGCAATGCCTCCGAGGCGTTGCTGTCGGTGCAGACGGTGCAGGCCTTTACCCATGAGCGCGCATCGGCCGCTGATTTCGATCTGGTGACCGAGAAAAGCTTTGACAGCGCCAAGAAGCGCATCGCCACCCGGGCGGTGATGACGGTGATCGTGATCGCGCTGGTCTTTGCGGGTATCGTCGGCGTCTTGTGGACCGGTGCGCGCGATGTGCGCGCCGAAGTCATGAGCGTGGGTGAGCTGATCCAATTCCTCATCTACGCGATCATGGTCGCGGGTTCGGTCGGGGCGCTGTCCGAGATATGGGGCGAGTTGCAGCGCGCCTCGGGCGCGACCGAGCGGTTGGTGGAATTGCTGCGCACGACCGATAGCGTGGCCGATCCCGTCCAGCCCATCGCCCTGCCCAAGGGCGGGCGCGGCGAGATCGCCTTTGACGCGCTGCGGTTTTCCTACCCGACACGGCCCGAGACTTCGGCGCTTGATGGGGTCAGCTTCACCATTCAGCCCGGTGAAACCGTAGCGCTGGTCGGCCCCTCGGGTGCGGGGAAATCGACCATCTTCCAACTGCTTTTGCGCTTCTATGATCCGGTATCGGGGCGCATCACGCTTGATGGTGCCGATCTGCGCGACATGACCCGCGCCGATTTCCGCGCAGCGATGGCATTGGTGCCGCAAGACCCGGTGATTTTCGCGGCCTCCGCGCGCGAGAATATCCGCTTCGGGCGCCCCGACGCCACGGATGCCGAGGTGGAAGAGGCCGCGAAAGCCGCCGCTGCTCATGATTTCCTGACCGCGCTGCCCAAGGGCTATGACACCTATGTGGGCGAGCGTGGCCTGATGCTGTCGGGCGGGCAGAAACAGCGCATTGCCATTGCGCGCGCGATTTTGCGCGATGCGCCGATTCTTTTGCTGGATGAGGCGACGAGCGCGCTTGATGCGGAATCGGAGCGCGCGGTGCAAGATGCCGTCACGCGCTTGTCCGAAGGGCGCACCACGTTGATCGTGGCGCACCGCTTGGCGACCGTCAAACAGGCCGATCGGATATTGGTGTTCGAAGCCGGCAAGATCGTGGCCGAGGGCACCCATGACAGCCTTGTCGCCCAAGGCGGGCTTTACGCGCGTCTGGCCCGGCTGCAATTCACCGAAGGGCTGGCCGCCGAATAGGGCGGCCAAGGGCAGGGGGGCGCGATGAACCTGCCGGCGATTGATAACCGGACCGCGCGGCGGCTCTTTCTGGATGCCCACGCGCTGCTTGAGCGGCCCAACGGCGCCGGTCGCGGCGCGGGGCTGGCCGCGGTGATCCAGCGCTTGGGTTTCGTGCAGGTCGACAGCGTCAACACCATGGCGCGCGCCCATGACCTGATCCTGTGGTCGCGTCAAAACGCCTATCGCCCCGACGCGCTGCGCAAACTCAATGACCGCGACCGCGTCACATTCGAGCATTGGACCCATGACGCCGCCGTGATCCCGGCGGAATTCTTTCCACATTGGCGGCTGCGCTTCGCACGCGACAAGGCGCGCCTGCGTGAAAAATGGCAGGATTGGCACGGCACGGCCTTTCATGCCGAGATCGACACGGTGCTGCGCCATGTCACCGATCACGGCGCAGTTCATTCCGCCGAGATCGGAGGGAAGCGCGCCGAGAAATCGACCGGCTGGTGGGATTGGCACCCGTCAAAAACGGCGTTGGAGTATCTTTGGCGGACTGGCGAATTGGCCATTACCCGGCGCGAGGGGTTTCGCAAATTCTACGATCTGACCGAGCGCGTGATCCCGGCCGAGCAACTCAATGCCCACATCCCCGAGGATCGCGTGATCGATTGGGCCTGCCGTGCCGCGCTCGACCGGCTGGGCTTTGCCACGCCCGGCGAATTGGCGGCATTCTGGGCGCTGATCACCCCGCTTGAGGCCAAGACATGGGTCGATGCCGCGCGTGGGCGCGGCGAGATCGCCGAGGCGGTGGTGCAAGGGGCCGATGCTGCCCCGCGCCGTGTCGTGCTGTGGCCCGCGACATTGGCGCGGCTGGCCGATCTGCCCGAAGCCACGCCGCGCATGCGGGTGCTGTCGCCCTTCGATCCGGCCTTGCGCGACCGCAAACGGGCGGAGCGGCTTTTTGGCTTTTCTTATCGGATCGAGATCTTCGTCCCCGAGGCGCAGCGGCGTTATGGCTATTACGTCTTCCCGCTCATGGAAGGGGACAAGATGGTGGGCCGCATCGATATGCGCGCCGACCGCGAGGCCGCTAGGCTAGGCGTGCGCGCTGTGTGGCCCGAGGCGGGCGTCACTTGGGTTCAGGGGCGGCAAAACCGGCTCGAGGCCGAGTTGGACAGGTTATTGCCATTGGCAGGCTGTGACAGCGTCGTCTTTGAGAATGGATATTTAGTAACTTAGTATCATATATTTACGTTATGTCGTGAAAGTGATGCTTCAACTAATTTTGGCAATCACGCGGCGCGGCGTGTCAGATCGGCCAGGGCCGCGAGCCCAAAAACCACCGCCGCCACGCAGACGATCGAGGGGCCGGCCGGCGTGTCGAAATGATAGGCCAAGATCATGCCCAGCACTGCCGAACCCGCGCCGATGCCGGCAGCGATCAGGGCCATCGCCTCGGGCGTGCGCGCGAAACTGCGCGCCGCGGCTGCCGGAATGATCAAAAGCGCGGCGATCAACAAGACCCCCACCACCTTGATCGCCACGGCCACGACCACCGCCAAGGCCAAGGTCAGGATCAATTGCTCGCGCCTTGGTGAAATCCCCGCCGCAGCCGCCAGATCGGCCGATAAGGTTGCGGTCAGCAGCGCCGACCAGCGCGCCCAGATCAAGGCCATGACCAACCCCGCGCCGCCCCAGATCACCACCAGATCGGCGCGGCCCACGGCCAAGATATCGCCGAACAGATAGGCCGACAGATCTAGCCGCACGCCCTGCAGCAGCGACACCGCGACAAGCCCTGCGGCCAGCGCCGAATGCGACAAGACCCCCAAAAGCGTATCCATCGCCCGCCCCCGCCCCGATAGCGCCGAGACCGACAAGGCCATCGTCAAAGCCATCACCAGCGTGCCCAGCATGATCGACATGTTGAACGCGAGCGCCAGCGCCACCCCCAAGATCGCGGCATGGGCCGTGGCATCGCCGAAATAGGCCATGCGCCGCCAGACGATGAAACACCCCAAGGGGGCGGCCGCCAGGGCCACGCCGATCCCCGCCAATGTCGCGCGGATCAGGAAATCATCCAAAAACGCGCTCATTGCGCCGCCTCATGGCTATGGGTGTGCGGATGGTCATTGTCGTGATCATGCCCATGGGCGTGTTCATGCCGGTAAAGCGCCAACGCGCCTTGCGTGCCGGTGCCGAACAGCGCGCGGTATTCGGGGGCCGAGGCCACCTGTTCGGGGTGCCCCGCGCAGCAGACATGCCCGTTGAGGCAGATCACCCGGTCCGAGGCGGCCATCACCACATGCAATTCGTGGCTGACCATCAGCACCGCACAGCCCAATTCGGCCCGCACCTCGGCGATGCGGCGATAAAAGGCGGCCGATCCGGGTTGGTCCAGCCCTTGGGTCGGCTCATCCAAGATCAACAGGTCGGGTTGCGACAAGAGTGCGCGCGCCAAAAGCACGCGCTGAAATTGCCCACCCGACAGATCGACCATCTGCCGCGCGCCCAATAGCCCTGCGCCCGCGTGTTCCATCGCCGCGTTCGCCTCTGCCTCGGGGATGCGATTGGGCAGGTCGAGAAAGCGGCGCACCGTCAGGGGCAGTGTCGGATCGATGTGCAGTTTTTGCGGCACATAGCCGATGCGCAGCCCCGGCTTGCGCCATACCTTGCCAGCGACCGCCTGTTCAGCCCCGATCAGCAAGCGCAGCAAGGTCGATTTGCCCGATCCGTTCGGCCCGACGATCGTTACGATCTCGGCGGGTGAAATTTCGAAATCCACGCCTTGCAGAACGCTTTGGCCACCAAAGCGCATATCGACCTTGTCCAATCGGGCAAGTGTCATGATGGGTTGGCCTTGCTGCAGCTTGGGCAAAGCCCTTCTGCCTCGATCACGCTGCGCGAAATGGTAAAGCCGACGGTTTGCGCGGTTTGCGACAGCGCCGCGCGCGCGGCATCCGGCACGGCCTCGGCCACGACACCGCAACCGGTACAGATCAGGAAAGCCGCATCATGATCGGCGCCCGGATGGCTGCAGGCGGCAAAGGCGTTGAGCCGTTCGATGCGATGGGCAAACCCGTGCTTGGTCAGAAACTCCAAGGCCCGGTAGGCAACGGGCGGCTGAGAACCCAAGCCCTCGTCACGCAGAACATCGAGGATCTCATAGGCCCCCAAGGCACGGTGCCTTTCGAGCAGGATTTCAAGCACGCGGCGGCGCACGGGTGTCAATTGCAACCCATCTGCCGCGCACCGCGTCGCGACCGCTGCGACCGTGTCGGCGATACATGCGCTGTGGTCGTGGCGGGCGAAGCCGATCGGCTCGGGCAGGGGGGGTGTGGCGGTCATGGGCACTTGATATGTTATTGCATAACGTCTAACAAGTGGCCGTCTATGTTATGTTATCACATATGAGGAACGCGATGCACACCCCCAAGCTGGCTTGTCTGACCGCTTTGCCCCTTCTTCTTGGTGCGCCTGCGCTGGCTGATGTGCCGCGTGTGGCGGTTGATATCGCGCCGATCCATGCCTTGGTTGCCAAGGTGATGGATGGGGTTGGCGTGCCCGATCTTGTCATGCCGCCCGGTGCCTCGCCGCATGGTTATGCTCTGCGCCCTTCCGAGGCTGCAGTGCTGCAGGGAGCTGATCTTGTTGTTTGGGTCGGGCAAGAGCTGACACCTTGGCTGGCCGATCCGCTTGCAACCCTCGCCCCGGACGCCGCGCGGCTGACCTTGCTTGAGGCGGAAGCCATACGGCTGTTGGATTTTCGCGAAGGTGTCAGCTTTGCCGCTCATGATCATGGCGAGCACGACGCGCATGATAATCATGGCGAGAAAGACGCCCATGATGACCACGCGCATGACGACCATGCCCATGACGACCACGCGCATGACGACCATGCCCATGACGATCATGCTCATGATGATCACGGGCATGACCATGACCATTCCGGCACCGATCCGCATGCTTGGCTCGACCCCGTCAACGCGGGTGTCTGGCTCGGTGTGATCGCGGATGAGCTTTCCCGCCTCGATCCCGAGAATGCCGCGCGCTATGCATCGAATGCACAGGCCGCGCAGGCGGGTCTGACCACGCTCGAGGCCGAGATTGCCGCGCGCATGGCAGAGCTGAGCGGCCAATTCATCGTCTTCCACGATGCCTATCACTATTTCGAGGCCCGCTTCGGCATCGAGGCCGCAGGTGCCATCAGCCTGTCGGACGCCGCCCCCCCCGGCCCGGCACGGGTGGCCGAGATCCGCGATCTGGTGGCCGACCAATCGATCACCTGTGTCTTTGCCGAGCCGCAATTCAACCGCGGCTTGGTCGATGCGGTATTCGAAGGGACCGGGGTGAATATCGGTGTGATCGATCCGATCGGTGCCGCGCTGACCCCTGGTGCGGCGCTTTATGACGCCGTGTTGCTGGGCATGGCCGCATCTTTCGAAAGCTGCCTGTCAGCTGACTAGGACAGGGGGGCGCTGCTTTTGCATCGCCTCGATCTGGACAAGCGTGGCCTGCGCCTTTTCGGTGGCGCTGGCCAGCCTGTCGCCCAAGCTTTCCAAATCACCACCATCGGCAGGCATGCGCGCGGCCTGTTCCAGCGCGCGCAAGGCATGGCCCAGATCATGGAAGCCGGCCATCATGGCGGCACCCGCCGCGCGATGTGCGGTTTCGGCGCAGCTTGCGGGGTCTTGCGTGAGTTCGGACAAGGCTTGCATCGCCAGACTCAGCGTATCGTGCAACAGCGCCATTCCCAGCGCGTCGCCGCACATCTGGAGTGTCGCGTGCAGGAGCGCCATTTCGTCACCGCTTGGTGAAAAATCGTCAGCTACGGCTTGCGTGGTGCCTTGGTTCAAACAGGCCTCCAACTCTGCCAGCCCGAAGGGTTTGAACAAGACCCGATCCATATCCGGCGGCGCACCCGCATCCGAACCCATCAAATCGACCCGCGCCGTGATGCCAATGATCCTGGACTGTGCCGATGCCCCGGCAAACTTGATCCGCGCCGCGGCCTCCGGCCCGGTAAGGCCGGGCATGTGAAAATCCATCAAGATCAGATCATAGGCCTTGTTCGCCGCCCGGTTGACGGCGTCTTGCCCGGAAAAGGCGGTATCGACCCGATAGCCGAGTTCACCCAGCATTTGCGCGACCAATGCACAGTTGATGCGCGTATCATCGACCACCAGCGCCGCCTGTCCGGTGCGCTGCGCCGTAGAATGCGTCCGTGCCTGTGGCAGCCGCATGGGCGAGGCGCTGGGCGCGAGCACCCCCTCACCGGCATGGATCAGCGGCACGGTGATGACGACATGGCAACCTTGGCCGATATCGCTTTGCACCGTGATATCGCCTCCCATCACCGCAACCGCCTGTTTCACGATCGAAAGCCCCAGGCCAAAGCCGCCGCCATCATGTTTTTGCTCGGGCAGAAGGTCGTGGTTGAACGGCTCGAAAATCCGGTCCAGCCGGTCTGCGGGGATACCGGGGCCGTCATCGATGACCTCGGCGCGCAGCACCACTTGTCCGGCCTGATCGGGGGGGGCGAAATCCAACCGGATGATGATGTTCCCGCCGGGGGCGTATTTCGTGGCATTGGCGATCAGATTGCCCAATGCCCGGCCAAAGGCGCGGGGGCGCCCCAGAAAACCGTTGCCGCCCCCATCGCTGCGGACATCGAGGTTGATCCGCGTCCCATCGTCTTGACCGATCAGCGCCATTTCCGCCGTAAGATCAGTGGCGATGCGCACCGGGTCAAACACCACGATCGGCTCGTTCTCATGGGTGGCGCGGATCGCATCCAAGGCACTGTCGGTTTGCTGCAGGGCATGGATGCAGCTTTGTTGTGCGATCTCGACCAGTTTGCTGGCCGATCCCGAGAGCGACTGGCGCCTGAGAAGATCGAGCGCCGCGCGCACACCATGCAGGGGCGTGCGCAATTCATGGCTCATCGTCGCGAGGAAACGCCGCTGCGCCGTGGCGTAGCGGCGTGCCTCGTCGGCGGCGTCTTGCAGGCGCGTTTCGTATTCGACCTGCTCCGAGATATCTTGTGCGAAAACCAAGATCAGCCGCTGATCTGCATCAAGCCGGGTGATGCGCACCAAGACCGCGGCGGGGAAAACCTCGCCATCGGCGCGTTGGGCCGATACCTGCACCGGTCCGATCGTGGCATCCCCCCGTCGCCGGTCGCCCGGATGAAGCGCAAGAACCGCCGATATTCTGCCAAACGTTCTTGCGGGATCAATGTCTCGTGCAGGCTATGACCCTGCAGGTCGGCGTCGGTATGGCCGAAAATCTCGCTTGCGGCGGGGTTGGTCAAAAGGATGCGCCCCTCCGCGTCACAGATCAGCATCGCAGTAACCGCCGACTCGAAAGCCGCCTTGGCCAAGGCCGTGCTGCGCTCGATGCGCACCTCGGCTGCGGCCTGGCTGCGCCCAAGTCTGTGCGACAGCACCTCCGAGACGACCGTCAGCAAGA
>NZ_CBFIIK010000097.1:0-10658 GCF_965662675.1 Roseicyclus sp.
GGGCTTTGGGCGCGGCGCGATGCGACACCTTTCGGCTTTGGGCGGCCCTATTCACTGGGCCAGCTTGAGATCCAGATGAAGCGGCACGACTTCACCCCCGAACGTCATGCTGCGGCCCTTTTTGCGCCGCCCTCCCAGCATCGTTTCTGGCTCCGCTCGGCAGAACTGGTCGAAAAGATGGGCGCGCGATTGTCGCGCCATTACGCCGGCGGCGTGATCATGCTAGAGGTATCCAAGCGCGTGCATGCGCCGACGCGGCCGGGGCTGGCTGAACGCATGCGCCAACCCCTCAAGGTGCTGGAGGGTGCGCCGTCCCCGGTGGGGGTAGGCGCAACCAACCGCGGCAAGCCCTAGGCGACGGGGTTGATGGCCGCAGCGGTCGTGAAGACCGTGTCTGCGCTGATGATATCGCCCGTCAACTGGGCGAGCTGAAAGCCGAGCGCGGGGCCGTCGAATGCGGGCGGTGCAATGCGGGTGTTGACGGGGTTGGCTGGGTCGCTTTGATCAAGGCTGCCCAAATGGCCGACCGCCATCAACTGGATGCCTGCGGCTAGATAGAACTCCTCCAGCGACATGGGGCTGTCACCTGAGCCCAGCACCGTATTCGGGGCGGCGAAGCCGTCGGGCGCATGGACGATGTGATAGAGGTAATCCGTCACGCCCGCGCCGCGGTCGATCGCATAGCCGATGACAAGGCTGTCGGCGGGGTCGATCTCGATCACATCCTCGGGGCCTGCTTGGATCACCGGCACCTCGTCGTAGATTTGAGCAAAGCTGGCGGGGGTATCGACATAGATGATGTCGCGGTCGCTGTCGTCATCGGTGATGATCGTGTCGTTCAGCCCGGCGAAGATCTTGTCCTCGCCCGCGCCGCCGATGATCGTGACAGAGGTGGTATCGCCCGGCGGGTGCAAGATCACATCGGCGAATTCGCTGCCCATGATCACCTCGCCATCATTCGGGCTGAGGAATACCCTGTCCTCCCAATTTTCCTCGCCCCCGGAGGGTGCTCCGGCCGCGGTTTGGAAAGCGTAGGTTTCGACAGTGGTCTGGAAATCAAAGAACGCTTCGGGTCCCACGACCTGCTGGGAGGCCACGACATTGCCGAACATCAGGCCGAGCAGTGCTTCGTTATTGGTCAGTTCGAACCACGCGATGTCGCGATTGGCCGTGATCTCGGGCAGAAGGGTGCGGTCGTCGAACCGGATCTGGTTGTAATCGCCTGAAAAAGTCCCTGCGACGGGATTGGTGTTACCGTCCTCGCCAAGGTCCCAGTGTTGCACAAGCTCGACGCCGATGGCCGCGAAATAATCGGCGCGGTCGAGGGTGATCCCCGCGTCTCTGTTGGCGGCGAGGAAGGATTGCCAGTCGAAACTGTTGGCCGCCTCTTCGAAATCGACGCCCTCGGGGACGAGAACAAGCGTCAGGCCATAGTAATCGCCGCCTGACACGCCTTCATTGCCGGGAATGAATTCAGCTTCCGCGAAGAATGCCATCAAGCGCCCGTCTGCCTCGGGGGCGACGGTAACGTCGGTGTCACCGGTGACCGGGTCGGTCTGCAGCGTGAACAGGGGGGCGGGTGCCGCATCAGGTTCCGGCTCTGGCTCCGGCTCGGGCTCTGGTTCCGGCAAAGCCGCGGTCTCGGGTGGGGGCGGGGGGGTGTCGTCCTCGGGCGGCGCGGTGTCGCCATCATCGACGAAGGCCAGCGCGGCAAAACTCGCGGCAAACATGAAGGCAAGGATGGCCAGCATTCACACACTCCTCAACACATAATCAACCGAAGGCTGATTAGAAAAATTGTTAATTTCAAGACAAAAGGGCGGTGTTCTTGGCAAACCGCCCGCCTTGGGTCTTGTCGGCAATAGCCTTGGACAGGATTCTTTGCCCGCGCCGCGCGATCCGGCGCTTGCGGCGCGGGCAAAGCGTCGCAGATCGTCGCCTTGGGGTTTGCCCCCTGATTTGCCGAGGATTTCTATCGGCCGCGGCAGTTACATCGCGGTTGCAGCATTGCGGGGGCTCTGTTAGATCACCCGCAATTTAAAGAACACCGGCAGCTTCGTGCAGCCAAGACGCGATCGGCCCTGGGGCGCATCTCCGCTCTTGCAGGGCTAACTACATGGGAAAGGGTGGACGTGAGCGAACCTGCTTCAATCTCGACCGGCATTGCCGCGCGCTATGCGACGGCATTGTTCGACCTTGCCGAAGGCGAGGGCGCGCTCAAAGCACTCGAGGGCGATGTCGGCGCTCTTGAGGCCGCCTTGGCCGAAAGCGCGGACCTGCGTGATGTCATCACGTCGCCGCTCTATGGGCGCGAGGTGACCGAAGCCGCGATGGGCAAGCTTGCCGCCGCGATGAAGCTGAGCCCGATCACCGGAAATACGCTGCGCTTGTTGGCGCAAAAGCGTCGCTTGTTTATCTTGCCCGCGCTGCTGCGCGCGCTGCTTGCCAAGATCGCCGCGCACAAGGGCGAAATGACCGCCGATGTGGTGTCGGCCAAGGCGCTGACGAAGACCCAAGCCGACAAGCTGGCCAAGGTGCTGGCGTCCTCGGTCGGGCGCGATGTCAAATTGAATGCGACCGTCGATGAAAGCCTCATCGGCGGTCTTGTTGTCAAGCTGGGCTCGACCATGATCGACACCTCGGTCAAGGCAAAGCTCAACGCACTCCAGAACACGATGAAAGAGGTCGGTTAACATGGCGATCCAAGCTGCAGAAATCTCTGCGATCCTGAAGGACCAGATCAAGAATTTCGGCCAGGATGCCGAAGTGGCCGAAGTGGGCCGCGTGCTGTCAGTCGGCGACGGGATCGCGCGCGTCTATGGCCTCGACAATGTGCAGGCCGGCGAGATGGTCGAGTTTCCCGGCGGTATCCGCGGGATGGCGCTGAACCTCGAGGCCGACAACGTCGGTGTCGTGATCTTCGGCTCTGACCGCGACATCAAGGAAGGCGACACCGTCAAGCGCACCAAGGCCATCGTGGATGTGCCCGCAGGCGACGCGCTGCTCGGCCGCGTGGTCGACGGCCTCGGCAATCCGCTCGATGGAAAAGGGCCGATCGCGGCCTCCGAGCGTCGCGTGGCCGACGTCAAGGCGCCGGGCATCATCCCGCGCAAATCCGTGCATGAACCAATGGCAACCGGCCTCAAGGCGATCGACGCCATGATCCCGATCGGCCGCGGCCAGCGCGAATTGATCATCGGCGACCGCCAGACCGGCAAGACCGCCGTGGCGCTCGACACGATCTTGAACCAGAAATCCTACAACGATGCCGCCGGCGACGACGAGAGCAAGAAGCTCTATTGCATCTATGTCGCCGTCGGCCAGAAGCGCTCGACCGTGGCGCAGCTGGTCAAGAAGCTCGAAGAATCCGGCGCACTTGAATACACCATCGTCGTGGCCGCCACCGCATCCGACCCTGCGCCGATGCAGTTCTTGGCACCCTATTCGGCGACCGCGATGGCCGAGTTTTTCCGCGACAATGGCCGCCATGCGCTGATCATCTATGATGACCTGTCCAAGCAGGCCGTGGCCTATCGCCAGATGTCGCTGTTGCTGCGCCGCCCGCCGGGCCGCGAAGCCTATCCCGGCGACGTTTTCTATCTCCACTCCCGCCTGCTGGAGCGTTCGGCCAAGCTGAACGAAGACAATGGCGCGGGCTCGCTGACGGCGCTCCCCGTCATCGAAACGCAGGGCGGCGACGTGTCGGCCTTTATCCCGACCAACGTGATTTCGATCACCGACGGCCAGATCTTCCTCGAGACCGAACTGTTCTTCCAGGGCATTCGCCCCGCTGTGAACACCGGCCTGTCGGTGTCTCGCGTGGGCTCGTCGGCACAGACCAAGGCGATGTCCTCGGTCGCGGGCCCGGTCAAGCTGTCGCTGGCGCAGTATCGCGAGATGGCCGCCTTTGCACAGTTCGGTTCTGACCTCGACGCCTCGACCCAGCAGCTTTTGGCCCGTGGCGCGCGTCTGACCGAGATGATGAAACAACCGCAGTATTCGCCGCTGACCAATGCCGAGATCGTCACGATGATCTTTGCCGGCACCAACGGCTACCTCGACAAGCTGCCCGTCGCCGAGGTGGGTCGCTTCGAAGAGGCGCTGCTCACCTTCATGCGCACCAAGAAGGCCGATGTGCTGGATTGGATCACCAAGAGCGATCCAAAGATCAAGGGCGCTGATGCGGAGAAACTCAAGGCTGCACTCGACGAATTCGCCGCCGATTTCGCCTGAGGGGTCTGACAGATGCCCAATCTCAAGGACCTCAAGAACAGGATCGCGTCGGTCAAATCGACCCGCAAGATCACCAAGGCGATGCAGATGGTCGCCGCCGCGAAACTGCGCCGGGCGCAGGACGCGGCGGAGGCTGCACGCCCTTATGCCGAGCGCATGGAAGCCGTGATGGGCGGCCTTGCGCAAGCGGTCGGTGCATCGGCAAGCGCACCGCGCCTTTTGGCCGGTACTGGCAAGGATGATGTGCATCTTCTGGTGGTCATGACCGCCGAGCGTGGCCTGTGCGGTGGCTTCAACTCGACCATCGTGCGCAAGGCGCGCCAGCATGCGGAATCGCTTTTGGCCAAAGGCAAGACGGTCAAGATCTTGACCGTCGGCAAGAAAGGCCGTGAGCAACTCAAGCGCGATTTCGCCAATCGGATGATCGGCCATGTCGATCTGTCCGATGTGAAGCGTTTGGGCTATGCGGATGCGGCCCGGATTGCTGCAGATGTGCTTGGCCGTTTCGATGCGGACGAGTTCGATGTCGCCACCATCTTTTTCAATCGCTTCCAGTCGGTGATCAGCCAAGTCCCGACCGCGACGCAGATCATCCCGGCCCAGTTCGACGTCGTCGACGGTGCCGAAGAGGGTGGGGCGCAATACGACTACGAACCCTCGGAAGAAGCCGTTCTCGAAGATCTTCTGCCGCGGGGCGTGGCCACGCAAATCTTCACCGCGCTGTTGGAAAACGCCGCCTCGGAACAAGGTGCCCGGATGTCCGCGATGGACAACGCCACCCGCAACGCTGGCGACATGATCGAGCGGCTGACGATCGAATACAACCGTTCGCGTCAGGCCGTCATCACCAACGAGCTGATCGAAATCATCTCGGGCGCCGAAGCGCTCTAAGAACCGGAGACACGACATGGCAAATGCAGTCGGAAAAATCACCCAGGTCATCGGCGCCGTCGTCGACGTGCAGTTCGGCGATCACCTGCCCGAGATCTTGAACGCGCTGACCACCGACAATGGCGGCAAGCGCCTCGTGCTCGAGGTTGCCCAGCACTTGGGCGAAGGCACCGTGCGCACCATCGCGATGGATGCGACCGAGGGCCTTGTGCGCGGTCAGGCCGTCACCGACACCGGCGGCCCGATCATGGTTCCCGTGGGCACCGCCACGCTGGGGCGCATCCTCAACGTCGTTGGCGAGCCCGTGGACGAAGGCGGCCCGGTCGAGGCCGAGGAGTTCCGCTCGATCCACCAGCCTGCGCCCGAATTCAGCGAACAGGCGACCGAGTCCGAAATCCTCGTGACCGGCATCAAGGTCGTCGATCTGCTCGCCCCCTATTCCAAGGGCGGCAAGATCGGCCTGTTCGGCGGCGCCGGCGTGGGCAAGACGGTTTTGATCATGGAACTGATCAACAACATCGCCAAGGTGCACTCGGGCTACTCGGTGTTCGCGGGCGTGGGTGAACGCACCCGCGAGGGCAACGACCTCTATCACGAGATGATCGAATCGAACGTGATCAAGCCCGACAACCTGTCGGAAAGCCAAGTGGCGCTGGTCTACGGCCAGATGAACGAGCCTCCGGGCGCGCGGGCGCGCGTCGCGCTGACCGGCCTGACCTTGGCCGAGCAGTTCCGCGATGCTTCGGGCACCGATGTGTTGTTCTTCGTCGACAACATCTTCCGCTTCACGCAGGCAGGCTCCGAAGTGTCGGCGCTGTTGGGCCGCATCCCTTCGGCTGTGGGCTACCAGCCGACGCTGGCCACCGACATGGGCGCGATGCAGGAACGCATCACCTCGACCAAATCGGGCTCGATCACCTCGATCCAGGCCGTCTACGTTCCCGCGGACGACTTGACCGACCCCGCACCGGCCACGACCTTCGCCCACCTCGACGCCACGACAGTGTTGTCGCGCGCCATCTCGGAGCTGGGTATCTACCCGGCGGTGGACCCGCTCGACAGCTCGTCGCGCCTGATGGATCCCAAGATCCTTGGCGAAGAGCACTACAATGTCGCCCGCTCGGTGCAGGGGATCTTGCAGCGCTACAAGTCGCTGCAGGACATCATCGCCATCCTCGGGATGGACGAACTGTCCGAAGAGGACAAGTTGACCGTAGCACGCGCCCGCAAGATCCAGCGCTTCCTCAGCCAGCCCTTCGATGTGGCCAAGGTCTTCACCGGCTCGGACGGCGTTCAGGTGCCGCTCGATGTGACCATCGCCTCGTTCAAGGCGGTTGTCGCAGGCGAATACGATCACCTGCCCGAAGCGGCCTTCTACATGGTCGGCGGCATCGACGAGGTGATCGCGAAAGCGGAACGCATGGCGGCTGAGGCCGCGTAAGGGGGCCATTGATGGCACAGAAGATGCAGTTCGATCTGGTCTCGCCCGAACGGCGCCTCGCCTCAATGGCGGTGGATGCCGTGCAGATCCCCGGCGCCGACGGGGATTTGACGGCGATGGCCGATCACGCACCGCTGATCACGACGCTGCGCCCCGGTATCCTCCGGGTCGATGGCGCCGAGGGGGGGGCAGAGACCACCTATTTCATCACCGGCGGTTTCGCAGATGTTGCGGGACCCGCGATCACGGTTTTGGCCGAACAGGCCCTGCCCGCAGGCGAAGTCACCGCCGATGTGATGGATGGCTTCATCTCCCAAGCGCGCGCCGCGCATGACAAGCTGCGCGCCAGCGATGCCAGTGATCCCGGCGTCGACGCGGCGGCCAAGCTGGTCGCCGATCTGGAACTAGCAAAGGCGCAACTGGTCGCATGACAGCGCATAAATGACGAAAAAAAGGCCCCTCACGCATGTGTTGGGGCCTTTCTTTTAACCAATGCCCCGGGATTGCCGGTATCTGTTCATAGTATCGGCACAGTAAGCCCCGATGGTCGGTAGATCGCATGGAAAGAGCGTACCGATGATCAAGCACTTCCGCCCCCATATGATCGGCGTCGCGCAGGGCTCGGCCCTGTTGTTCAGCGATTTTGCAGATAACGGCCCGATGTGGGCCGGCGATGGCCCGCGCGAAAAACGTCACAAGGTCGTCTTCGCGCAGCCTTTCCTCGCGCCGCCGATGGTGCATGTGGCCATCTCGATGTGGGACATGGATGGAGAGACCAACCAGCGCGCAGATCTGAAGGCCGAGGATATCATCGAAGCCGGATTTGCCCTTGTCTTTCGCACATGGGGCGATAGCCGGGTCGCGCGTATCCGGGCCGACTGGATGGCGCTGGGCGAAGTCGCATCCGAGGATGATTGGCAGCTTTACTGAACAAAGTTGATGCGGCTGCTTTCAGCGTCGCCTCCCCTTACTTCGACTATGACGGCTGCTGCATCTTGCCAAGACCGCGCGCGGCGCGGATAGGGGGGAATGACCCGCCCGACAGGCCCCTTCTTGTTCATTCTTGCCACGATGGTGATCGACGCCATTGGGATCGGGATCGTCTTTCCGATCATGCCCGACCTGATGGATCGCGTGGGGGCTACGGGCGCGGGGCAGGGCGCGTTCTGGGGCGGTGTCTTGCTGGCCTCTTACGCAGCGGCGCAGTTCATCTTCGCCCCGATCGTGGGCGCGATCTCGGATGCCTACGGACGCAAACCTGTCTTGCTGGCGGCCTTGGCCTTTCTTGCGCTCGATTACGTCATCATGGCGCTGGCCGATAGTTTTTGGCTGCTGTTGATCGGTCGCACGCTCGCGGGGTTGGCAGGGGCGACCTATATCACCGCAACGGCCTATGTGTCCGACATCACCCCGCCCGACGGGCGCGCGGCACGGTTTGGCCTGATCGGGGCGGCCTTCGGCCTTGGTTTCGTCTTGGGCCCGGCGCTGGGCGGGGTAGCGGCCGCTTGGCATATCACGGCACCGTTTTGGCTGGCGGCGGGGCTGGCGGGGATCAATGTCATCTTCGGGCTGTTCGTTTTACCCGAATCGCTGGCACCCGCCCATCGCCGCCCTTTCGCGCTGCGCGATCTCAACCCGTTCGGGACAATCTGGCGGGCCTTCCGCCTGCCGGGTCTGGCGATCCCGCTGATCTGCCTCGGCCTGTTTGAATTCGCCAACATGGTCTATGTGACGTTGTGGTCGTTCTGGGGCCGTGAATTGTTCGGCTGGTCCACGCTGGTCATCGGGCTGAGCCTGTCGGCCTATGGCATCCTTGCCGCGCTATCGCAGATCTTCGTGATGCCGCGCGCGATCAACTGGCTGGGTGAGCGGCGATTGATGCTCTTGGGGTTGATGCTGGCCGTTGTTGCTTTCGCCGGGTTCAGCGTGACCACCGCGCTATGGGCCGTGGTGATCTTGTTGCCCCTGTCGGCGCTGACCGATCTTGTGCCACCCACCTTGACGGCGATGGCCGCCAACAGTGTCGAAGAGGATCAGCAGGGCATGGTCCAAGGCGTGATCGCGGCGCTGGCCTCGCTTGCCGCGGTCTTGGCGCCGCTCGTCTTCACGCCCGCTTTCGGCGCTTTCGTGGGCGATGGCGTATGGGTCTACTGGCCGGGTGCGCCATTCGCCTTGGCAGCGTTGATCGTAGCGATGATCTTGCCGATCGCATGGCGGCAGGGCCGGGTGCGCTAAAGCTCAGCGCCCCCACATGCCCTTGGGGTAAAGCCCCTCGTAGATCGGCACGAGGCTGGCAGTGTCGAACAGCGACGACACGCTGGTGCCGTTCCAGATATTGACGATGGCCTGCGCAAACATCGGCGCGGTCGGCACGACACGCACCCGCGAACAGGCCTTGGTCGCCGCCGTCGCCTCGATCGTGTCGGTCGTGACCAGCGATTTCAGTACCGAGCCCGACAGCCGCTCGATCGCAGGGCCCGACAGCACGCCATGGGTGGTATAGGCATGCACCTCGGTGGCGCCCGCCTCCATCAGAACATCGGCGGCTTTGCAAAGCGTCCCGGCGGTGTCGCAGATATCGTCGACAATGATGCATTTATGACCCGTTACATCGCCGATCACGGTCATGCCCGCGACCTCGCCCGCCTTTTCGCGGCGCTTGTCGACGATGGCCAAGGGCGCGCCGATCCGGGTCGCCAATTCACGCGCGCGCGCCACGCCGCCCACATCGGGCGAGACCACCATCACGTCGGACATGTCACCGCCGAACTGGTGGAGGATATCCAGCGCGAAGATCGGGCTGGCATAAAGGTTGTCGACGGGAATATCGAAAAAGCCTTGGATCTGCGCGGCATGCAGATCCATCGTCAGCACCCGCTCGATGCCGGCGGCGACCATCATATTGGCGACCAGCTTGGCGGAAATCGGCGTGCGCGCCTTGGTCCGACGATCCTGACGGGCATAGCCGAAATAGGGGATCACGGCGGTGATGCGTGCCGCCGAAGACCGGCGCAGCGCATCGGCGATGATGAGCAATTCCATCAGATTGTCATTGGCGGGCTTGGAGGTGCCTTGCACGATGAACATGTCCTCGCCGCGGACATTTTCATAGACCTCGACGAAGATCTCTTGATCGTTGAAGCGTTCGACGCGAGCATCGACCAGACCCACCTGCATGCCCCGATGCATCGACATCCGGCGTGAAATCGCCTCGGCCAAACTACGATTGGCGTTACCGGAAATCAGTTTCGGATCTTGTGCAGGCATGATGATCGTGTCCCTTGTGGCAGCAATGGCGTCCGCGGTCCCCACCGCGAAGCGTTGACACCCCCTAGCACCCGGCTAGTGTCGCGCAAAGCCGAAAAGGGAAGGGGCGTCCAATGGCGCATATCGACTACTATTTCTCGACCATGTCACCTTTTACATATCTTGCGGGGACGCGAATGGAGGCGGTCGCCGCACGCCACGGCGCGTCGATCAGCTACAAGCCGATGGACCTGACGGGTGGTGTTTTGCCCCGGACCGGCGGCGTGCCCCCGAAAGAGCGGCATCCCGCCCGGCTGGCATTGCGCGCGCAGGAGTTGCGCCGCCTCTCGGCCAAGCACGGCTTGGCCATGCATCTCGACCCGCCGTTTCGCGCCGTGAACGCTGCGCCGTCGGCCTATGCCTTCATCGCTGCCGCCCAGGCGGGGGGTGGTGATCTGGGCTTGCTGGTGCATGCTTTCACCAAGGCGCTGTGGCGTGACCGCCGCGATATCGCCGAAGATGATGTGATCGCCGATTGTCTGGCCGAGGCGGGTTTCGATCGCGGCCTTGCGGGGATGGCGATGCTGGCGGGCGCCGAGGAATATGTGCGCAATACCGAGGAAGCGGTCGCTGCCGGTGTCTTCGGCGCGCCCTTCTATATCGTCGACGGCTCCGAGAAATTCTGGGGTCAGGACCGGATTGAGGATCTGGACCTCTTCCTTTCCGGCAAACTCTGACCGGATTTGCCGGTTCTTGGGGCAAGGCGATCAGCCTGCCCTATTTTTGCATGCCGCGCGCGCCCGTTTCGCTTGATGGCGCGACACACGGCAGATTTCGGAACCGCGAC
>NZ_CBFIIK010000098.1:0-10525 GCF_965662675.1 Roseicyclus sp.
CAAGAACACGGGCAGGGTGCGCCGGGCGGCCAGCAGGGCCAACAGGGCCAACATGCGCCGCGACGCAATCGACCCGCCATCGACACGACCAAGCGCGAGGACCAAGCCGAAGCCAACGCGCCGGCTCGACACAGCGCTGACCGGGGCCAGTCCACCGGTATCAACATGCTTGCCTAATCGAGGATCTGAGAAATGTCGGATACGAGCACGCCAGAAGGCAAATCCAAAAAAGGGGGGATCATCAAGATCTTGCTCTTCGTCATTGGCGGGCTTGTCCTTGTCGGGGTCGGACTTGGGGCAGGGTTTTTTCTGTTCGCCAACAATGTCACGCCCTCCGAAGAGATCGACATGATCATCGAGCGCAAACTGCAAGAGGCCGGTCAATTGCCGCCTCCCGAAGAAGAGGAAGGCGAAGAGGCCGGTCCGACACGGATGGCCAAGCCCGTCGAAGAGACCGGCACCTTCATCACCAGCTATTACGAATTCCCCGGCAATTTCACCACCAACCTGCGTGGATCGCGCAAGTTCTTGCAGGTCAGCATCGGGGTATCGACGCAATACGACGAAACGGTCGTCCAAAATGTCGAAACCCATCAACTCGCGCTGCGTTCCGAGGTGCTGGGCGTGATCAGCGAATTTACCGAAGAGGATGTGCAGGGCAAGGACGGGCGCGATGCCATTGCCGCGCGGATGCGTGACGCGATCAATGCAAAGCTCGAGGAACTCGAAGGCTTTGGCGGCATCGAAGGTGTGCATTTCACCTCCTTTGTTCTTCAATAAGGGGGCGGGGACCAAGTCATGGTATCGTCTCGCAAGCTCAGCAACGAAGAAGTCGAGGCGCTGATCGAGGGCCTGAGCAAGTCATCGGGCGGCTCTGACGGGGTGTTCCTCGATGGGGAAAACTCCGGCGTCAGGCCATTCACCTTCGGTTCGGATGATCTGTCGCTTTTGGGCGATTATTACGCGCTACGGATGATCAACGAGCGCTTCAGCCGCTTCGCGCGGTCGGTCTTCTTGCCGATGCTGCGGGTCCAGCCGCGCATCTCGTCCTTTCCGCCCGAGGTCAAGACCTTCGACGATTACAGCGCCGCCTCCGAGAATTTCGTGAGCCTGACCAATAGCCGCATGGAAGAATTGCGCGGCAGCCAGTTGCTCGTCCTGCCGCCGAATTTCATCTCGCTTCTTACGAATTCCTACTACGGCGGCACAGCGGTGCGCCCGCTCAAGCGGGTGCAGGGCGAATTCACCGCGACCGAGCAGCGCGTGATCGAGATCGTGACCGAGGGGCTGAACGATGCCCTCCAGATGGCGTGGCGTGATCTGACGCCTGTCACCTTCTCGATTCAGGGGCGCGAAGAGAACATGCAATTCGCCTCTTTCGTCGATGGGGGCGAGACGGTGATCATCTGCTCTTTCGTCGTCCAATTGCCCAAGACAGAGCCCGCGACCTTCGATGTGATCTATCCGCTGCAGACGCTCAAGCCGATCGCTTCGCAGCTGCGCTCGCGGGTGCAGTCGGATTATGTCGATAATGATCTGTCATGGCGCCAGCGGCTCGAGCACGCGATCCTCAATATCCCGCTCTCGTTGACGGGGCGGCTCGCTGAACCCACGGCTGCGCTGCACAACCTGATCCATCTGCAATCTGGCGACACCTTCCCGATGCAGCTGCATGACGGCATCCAAGTCATGGTCGAGGGCCGACCGATGTTCATGGCCGAGCTGGGTCAGGTCGGACCGCAAGCGGCGCTGCATCTGACCCGTCGTATCAAAGAAACGGACGATTGAGGCTGAAGGAGACGAGATCGTGGAAGACAATCAAGACACCAAGGCGCCACAAGCCGAAGGCAAGGGCGAGCGTGCGAGCATCGAGAACCTGCGCGTGCTCGAGAATATCGAGGTGCGCATGACCGTCGAGGTCGGACGCACCGAGATCACGATCCGCGATCTGTTGCGGTTGAGCGAGGGGTCGGTGGTCGAACTTGACCGGCTGGCGGGCGATCCGCTCGATATCTTGATCAACGGCACGATGATCGCGCGTGGCGAGGTGGTGATGGTCGGCGAACGCTTTGGTGTGCGTTTTGGCGAAATCGTCGATCTGGAAAAGCGGGTGCAGGGAATTTGATTGCGTCGGGATCTTGACGGGACGTCGATCGCCATCGCACGCCAAATCAAAAAAGTGTTTTATTTCAGTTATATAGCTTTCTTTTTCGGGTTTGATGCAAGGGCTGGCACAAAGTTTGCCTTGTCTATGCATAGACCGAAGAGAGGGCGAAATGGCAGAGGTGAGCTTGACACAGGTAATCGTGGTCGTGGGGTTCCTCGCGGCCTTGATCGCTGTGCAGATCGTGCTGCAAAGACATTCGCGCGGCATCGGCAAGCGGCTTGGTCGCGGGCGCGAGATCCGTCTGCTCGAGGTTGCGGCCCTTGGCACGCATGACCGGCTGAGCCTTGTCGAGGCGGATGGTCAGCGGATCTTGGTTCTGACCGGGCGGCATGGTGCAGGGGCCTTTATGGCGCTTGGCCCGGCCGCGCCCGAACAATCGGCGGAGGGATGATGACCTTTCGCCTTTCCATCATCTTGGGCGTTCTGGCCGGTGTCTTGCTGGTCGCGCAAACGGCATGGGCGCAAGATCCGCTGTCGATGACGGCCGTGCGCGTCGGCCAAGACGAGACCGGTGCGACCACCTATTCGCTCTCCTTGCAAATCCTTGCGCTGATGACGGCGCTGACGGTGCTGCCCTCGATCGTGCTGGGGATGACTTCTTTCACCCGGATCATCATCGTGCTGTCGATCCTGCGCCAAGCCTTGGGGACCCAACAGACCCCGCCCAACCAAGTACTGATCGCCATCGCGCTGTTTTTGAGCTTTGCGATCATGACGCCCATTTTGAACGAGATCTACGACACCGCGCTGACACCATACCTTGCCGAAGAGATGAGCGCCGACGATGCCTTGGCGCTGGGCAGCACCTTGATCAAGGATTTCATGGTGGCCAACACCCATGAAGAAACGCTTTTGATGTTCTCCGACATGTCCGAGGAGGGCAGCTATGCCAATGTGGCTGATATCCCGCTTTCAGTGGTCTTGCCGGCCTTCATCACCTCCGAGCTGAAGACCGCGTTTCAGATCGGCTTTTTGATCTTCTTGCCGTTTCTGGTGATCGACATGGCGATCGCCTCGATCTTGATGTCCTTGGGCATGATGATGCTCTCGCCGATGCTGATCTCGTTGCCGTTCAAGCTTTTGCTGTTCGTGCTGGTGGATGGCTGGGCCATGACCGTGGGCTCTTTGGCTGCAACCTTCGCCTTGGGAACAGGAGGCTGAAATGGATTTCGATGCCAATATCGGATACCTGCGACTTGCGTTTTGGCACATCGTGCTGACAGCGGGGCCGGTGCTTGGGGTGGCGCTGGCGGTTGGCCTGTTCATCGGGCTTATCCAAGCGGCCACCTCGATCAACGAGATGACCCTGTCCTTTGTCCCGAAACTTGTCATCGTTCTTGGGGCGATGGCCTTGATGTCAGGTTTCATGCTCACCCAGATGACCGATTATTTCGCCTATATCTTCGGCGAGATCGTCGCGATCCGATAGGGGAGGGTGCGGCGATGGAATATGGTGCTTTGCCCGGCCTTGCGATGCAAGATGTCATGGATCAGGCGCTCATCTTCCTTGTGTTGTCGCTACGCATCGGTGCCTTCTTGTTGTCGGCGCCTTTCTTCGGCTCGCGCATGATCCCGCTGCCGGTCCGCATCGTGTTTTCCGCCTCGCTTGCGGCGTTCCTGATCGGGCGCGTGCCGGTGCCCGCGATCGAAGACCTGACCACGCTGCGCGTCTTGCCGATCATCGCACAAGAGCTTGCCTTGGGGCTGTCGGCGGGCCTGCTCTTGACGATCTTGTTCTCGGCCGTGGCTTTGGCCGGCGAAAAGGTGGCTGCGACCGCAGGTCTGTCCTTTGCCTTCCAGATCGACCCCAATAGCGGCGGGCAGATGCCGCTGGTCAGCCAAATCTTCACCTTGTTCCTGACGGTGATCTTCTTGTCGCTCAACGGCCATTTGGCCGCCTTCGCGATCTTGATCGAAAGCTACTCCTTCGTGCCCATCGGTGCAGGGATCAATTACGCCGCCCTTTTCACGGTCGGCGAGATCGCGGGTGGCACCATGTTCGCCACTGCCGCGCGGCTGATGTTGCCGATCGTGACGGTGTTGTTCTTGGTCAATATCGCGATCGGGGTAATCACCCGGTCGGCGCCGACGCTCAACCTCTTTTCCTTCGGCTTCCCGATCACCTTGTTTGCCGTTTTCATGCTGTTGTTCATGTCGACCGGGCCGATCGGCTTTGCCTTCCAAGACCTAGTCGCCGCCGCGCTGGTGGATATGGGCGATCTATTGCGGGGGGCTGCTCTTGGCCAGTGAAGACGACGACGCCCAAGAAAAGACAGAAGAGCCGACACAGCGGCGCCTCGAAAAGGCGCGCGAAGACGGCCAGGTTCTGACCTCCAAGGAAATGTTCGTGTTCTCGACCACGGCGGCGGGAACCATCATCTTGCTGTCGCTGGGCGTGATCTTGACCCAATGGGTCGGGCATTGGGGCGGGTTCTTCCAGTTCGAACGGGGCGAGGCCTTGAGCGATCTCTTGGCGGCGCGCCTGTCGGTGGCTTTCATGGATTTCTGGATTTTGTCCCTGATCGTGGCAGTGCCGATCTTGGTCGTGGTCATCGGCACGCAGGCGTTGGTGGGCCAAGGGATCAATTTCGCCGCCAGCGCGCTGGCCTTCAAGGGCAACAGGATCAACCCACTGAACGGGTTCAAACGCATGTTCTCGATGCATAGCTTGGTCGAGCTTGGCAAATCGGTGCTGAAGGTCGGTGTCATCGGAGCCGCGGCCTATTTCGTGATCATCGCCTACCTTCCGACAACGCTGACCTTGGCCTCGATGAGCGTTGATCGCGCCATCGAGATCGCCTTTTACGCGCTGATGATCTTGATGGGGGCGTCTGCGGCCATTCTGGGTGGGATCGGGCTTCTTGATTACGCTTGGTCAAGCCATGAGCATCTGAAAAAGCTTCGGATGAGCCGCCAAGACCTCAAGGAAGAAAGCAAGCAAAACGACGGCTCACCCGAGGTCAAGGCGCGGATACGGCGGCTGCAATTCGAGGCAAGTCGCCGTGCCGCGCAACAAGGGCGTGCGCTTGAAGATGTGGGTCGCGCCACCGCGATCATCACCAACCCCACGCATTTCGCCGTGGCCTTGCGCTATGTGCCGGGCGAAGACAATGCGCCGATGATCCTTGCCATGGGGCGCGGGCGGATCGCCGAGGAAATCATCAAGCGCGGTACCGAGGCCCAGGTCACCGTCTTCCAAAGCCCGCTTCTGGCGCGCGCCTTGTTCTTCACCGGCGAGATCGGGCAAGAGATTTCCGACCTTCTGTTCACGCCGGTCGCGGCGGTGCTGGCCTATATCTATCGCATCGACCGCGGCGAAGATCCCGACATGCCCGATGTCGAGATCCCGCAAGACCTTCGCTTCGATCAAAATGGCCGCCCAACCACCGAGGGGGAAGCGTAATGGCCAAACGCGCCCGCCCCTCCAATCATCGCAGCCCGCGTACGCTGAGCGAAACAATCTCGACGCTTGTTTTCGTGGGGATGTCCGGCTGGCTCTTGCTCGAGGCGCTCAGCCTGATGGGACAGGCCCCAAGCTGGCAGGTCGGCGGCCTGTTCTTGTCGGCATTCCTGAGCTTGCTCGGCGCGTTTCGCTTCATGATCGCGCAGCTTTGGCGCCAGTTTCGCAAGGGGCGCGGGCAATGAGCGGCCCCACCCGTGCGATCTGTGGCAAATGCCGGCATTTCTATGTGACGCACGACCCTGCCTTGCCTTGGGGATGCCGTGCTTTCGGATTTCGAGCAGCGCAATTGCCGAATTTGCTGGTTTTCGCCTCAACTGGCACGAATTGTGCTCGGTTCGATGAAAAGCCCCCTGTGAAGACCCTCGGGACAAGTCGAAACGTCAGGAACTCCGCATGAGCACCCAAACCGCCACACCGACGATCGAAGACAGCATCAAGACCGCGCTCGATGCCGCCGATACGGCGATCACCGTCACCCGCGAATTCGATCAGGTCCGCAGCGATTACGCCAAGACCCGCGTCGAGGTGAAAGCCGTCAACCGGCAGATCATGATCGTTTTCATCTCGTCCTTGGTGGCATCGGTGATCGCGGTCGCGGCTGCTGGGTTGATCTATTTCCGGACCATGAGTGAAATGGAAACCACCAACGCCACCTCGCTCGAGGCGCTGGTGATCTTTGCCGAGAATGTCGATCGGTTGGCCGCGGCGACGACCGAGGCCAATGCGCAGGCCGCGCAGGTCGCGGGCCTTGTCGACAGCATGGGTACGCTTGAGGCCAAGATGAACGATCTGGTCGCAAGTCTTGATGCGCAGGCGGAAACCACGCTGGCCGAAATGACCAATGCGCAAACCGAACTCACAAATATCGTCAGCCAAGGGACTTCAGCGGTGGTCAGGGAACTCAGCGCCACCATCGCCGCCGAGCAAAGCGCGTTGATGGCCCAACTCGAGGCCATGCGCACAGAACCGCAGACCGGCGCTGCCGCCGGCACGGAGACCGAAACTGGAACCGCGATCGGGACAGAAGAAGCAGGGCCTTCGCCCTTTGACGAGATCAAGGCAAGTCTTGAGACGATGATGCTGCTGCAGCGCGAAATCTCGGCCAAGATCACCGCTGCAAGCACGCCCCCGCGCGCGCCTGCGCGAACCCCTCAGCCTCAACCGCCCGCACCGCGCGCCCCGCCGAACAGCAGCGACATTATTACCTTTCCCTGATCGGACGGCGACATGAACGACACATCCGCGATGGGCGACACGGCCGGGATAGACCAGCCGCTCAAGCCGTTCCTCAAGCTTGAGGCGCGCGGCTTGGGGTTGGCTGCCCGAAGTAAAAAGCTCAAGGCGGGTGATGTCTTGGTGGCCATCGATGGTGAGGTCTTCACCGGCGACGCCGAAATGCTTGCATTGCGGATGGGGCGGCCTGTGGCCGACCAAGAAGACAATCCCGAGGTCGACGCGACCGAAGAGGGCGTAACGGCGCATTTGCTGAGTTTTTCGCGCGATGGGAATTTTTTCCACGTGATCTTCGAGACCCGCCTCAAGGCAGGTTTCGAGAGCACTGATGCCGACGAAACCATCGCGATCTTGGCCGCTGTCCAAAAGCTTACCTTCGCGCCCTTGGATACATACCAGAATTTCGAAGTGTTCCGCGATGTCCGCAAGAACGCCGCCATGCATTCCACCGATCTCGAAGAGATCGCGACCTACGCGCCGGTTCTATGGATGCTCAACCACCGGCTCTTTTATCCGATGGTGGCGGTGGGTATCGTCTATGGCATCACGTTCGTCGCGCATTGGTCGATCTTCGTGATCAGCTATGTGCTGGTCTCAATCTACACCAAACGGGCGCAGATCGACCTGCTCCGGTCTTACAAGCTGTTCGAGGACAAGTTCTTTTGGATGGTCCTTGCCGAACCCGGCGAGGCCGAGGCGCGCGACACCTGCCGCCGGTTCGTTCCCGATCTGCGCTTCCAATTCGAAAGCCTGCCAAAGGCCAAGCCAAAAACCCGCGATGCCACTCGTCTGCGCGTCAAGCCGCAGAAAAGCGGCCAAGCGGCAAGGTAATTTCGCTCTTTCGGGTAAAGCTATGCACGCTTCGGTCGTTATATGAACCAGAGCGGAGAGATGCATGCGCAGGGAATTATTCGTCGGTCTGGATGTCGATCTTTACCCACGCCAGAGTTTTGGCGCGGGTGATGTCGTCTTGCGCGATGGTGCCGCGACGGATCGGCTTTTCGTGGTGCTTGACGGGCGGCTGTCCGGCGCGGGCATGGGCCGGCCGCTTGGTCCCGGCGATGTGATCAAGGCGGTCGAGTTCTTCGGCGCAAGCCATTATTCCGGCACGCTGCATGCGCGCAGCCGGGCCCAGGTCGCGATTTTGCCGCGTGCGGCGGTGCGGGCCTGTTTCGATGCCCAAGGCGCGATGACATGGAACCTTGCCTGCGCCATTGCGATCGAAGCGCTCGCTGCCGCCAAGGAGCACGCGTGATGTCGCCGCCACCGCGGCTACGCGGGATCGTGCATCAGCACCAGCTTCAGCTTTTGCATGGGGAGGTCGTCTTCATGCCCCAAGAGCGGGTCGACGCCGTCTATCTTGTCGAACGTGGGGGGGTGGTGGTCTTTGCCCCCTCGGGCAACCAGATTCTGACGGCGCTTGGACCGCTGCGCATCATCGGGTTGCGCGACATGTTGGCGGGTGGCCGCTGGCAAGGGATCGGTTTGGCCCATGGGCCGACGGTGTTGCGGGTATTCGAGACAAGCCCGATCATGCGGGTGATCAACGCGGCGCCCGATGGGCATCAGCGACTTTTGCGCGAACTTTCCGCATAGGCTGGAGCGGGCGCCACAAGGCGCGCCACGCTTTGCGTTTGCGCTGGGGATGCAGATCGTCGCCGATCAGATCCGCCCTGACAAAACCGCCGTGCGCTTGCGTTGAAAGGATGAGGCGATCCCCTCCATCTCGCGGTATTTGGCGACGGTGCGCCGGGCCAGGCGGATGCCATCTTTGGCCAAGATCTGTACGATGGCATCATCGCTCAGGGGGTGGGCCGGGGCCTCGGCCGCGACCAGCTTGCGCAGCTTGAACCGGATGGCCGAGGCGGCTTCGCCATCGCTGTCGGCGTCATTGGTGATGCTGGAGCTGAAAAACGCCTTGAGGCGGAAGGTCCCGCGCGGTGTGGCGATCATCAAGCTGTTGGTCACGCGGCTGATCGTGCTTTCATGCATGCCGATCGCCTCGGCGATGTCGCGCAGCACCATCGGCTTGAGGGCCGCGGGGCCTTTCTCGAAAAAACCGATCTGCTGGCGCAGGATTTCCGTCCCGACCTTCAAGGCCGTGTCGTTGCGCTGGGCGATGGCACGGTCGAGCCATCGCGCTTCCGATACCCGCTCCGAGACAAAGCTGCGCAGGGTGTCGTCCTTTTTGCCCGACACGATCTGCTTGGCATAATTCTGGCGGACCTTGATCGCGGGCAGGGTGGACCTGTTAAGCTCCACCGACCAGCCATCGGTCAGGCGGCGCACGATCAGGTCGGGCGGCAAGATCGGCTCGGCCTTGCCGGTGAAGCGCGCGCCGGGCTTGGGGTCGAGGCTGCGCAAAAGCCGTAGCATCTCGGCCATGCGCTCTGGCGTGGCCTTGCACAAACGCGCCAGACCTTTGACATTGCCCGCGCCAAGCATGGCAAGATTGTCTAAAAGGATCGTGAAATCCGGCGTCAGCATCTCGCGCTCGCGTGCTTGCAGGCGCAGGCAATCGCTCAGGTCGCGGGCGAAAAGCCCGGCCGGTTCGATTTGTTGCAGCCGGGCAAGCACTGTTTCGACGCGGTCGACCGCGACCAGTGTAAAGCCCGCGATGTCGGCCAAGGTTTGACCAAGCCAGCCCGACGGCTCCAGCGCATCGATCAACGCCAGCGCGATCATCTTGTCGGTCGGATCGGTGAACAGCCGCTCGGCCTCGGCGCAGGCATGGGCGTAAAGCGATAGCTCCTCATCCGCCGCGATCAGCGAAAGCGCGTCGAAATCACCATCGCCCACCGGGCCGGATGCACCGCTTCGGCCAAGATCGATCTGGCCCGTCTCGAACTGGTTGTCGAGTGCGGCCTCGGTGATCGGGGTGTCGCCATGCATCGTGCCACTGTCGAAATCGAGGGCCTCGCCATCCTTGGCTGCCTCGGGCTGGGCGACGGGGGCGATCTGCTCGTCTTCCTTGGCGCCGCCCGTGACTTCGAGAAAGGGGTTTTCCTCGGTTTGTTGGTCCAGAAATCCGCGCAACTCGATATTCGACATCGTCAACAGGCGGATCGCTTGTTGCAGCTGTGTTGTGATGACCAGCGATTGCTTGCGCTGCAGCTGCTGTGCTGGAAAGTACTGCATCTGGTTCACCTTTGCGAGATTACACGTTGATTTTGAAGGTTTTGTTTCCTTTTGAAAGGCTGAAAATTTGACTTTGGCCCCGACGGGAAATTGACGCGTTAACCAATTGTTAAGGTTTGCGAATTCCAGCACCCGGCCAGCAAGCAAGGGCCAGCGTCAGGATTACGTCGCCATCAAACAGGCCCACGGACCGCACCACAGGCAAGCTGCCCGATTAAACAATCCTGAAATGCGTCGTTTAGGAAGCTGAGCGCCTCGACACAGGCCTCGGGTTGAAGATGCCAGTGCTGGGATATTCAGGACGACCCGAAGGGACCCTGATTGGCTAACGCGGCGCAGGTGAGCTCGGATTTAGACAAGGAGAGACGACATGGCTCTTAATATCAATACCAACATCGGCGCGCTTGGTGCAGCTGCTGCGGCAACATCGGTCAACAAGTCGATGGAAAACGCGATGGAGCGGCTTTCGACCGGTCTGCGGATTAACACGGCCGCCGATGACGCGGCTGGCATGGCGATTTCAT
>NZ_CBFIIK010000099.1:0-10417 GCF_965662675.1 Roseicyclus sp.
GCCCATGTGGCCTTGGGGTGCATTGCTTTGGCGATTTCCATGGCTGTCTCCTTGGTCGAGCATATGACGGCCCAGCATGCGCCGGGCGGCGGCGGGCATCATTGACCGGGCGCAAACGGGACCGAACGCTGCCCTGAGGCTGGCGCCGGGGCAGGGGCCACCGACCAGGTCGGGCCGCCATGCAGCCGCGCGATTGCCGCAGCGAGCATCGGCGCAAGACCCACCACCCGCAGTTCCGGCATGGGCCGAATGAAAGGCCCGGCGCTGTCGGTGACTGTAAGGGTGTCCGGTCCATCATCTTGCGCCAGCCGGATGATCGCTTGCGGCGTGAAAAACCCGTGCGTGGCCATCGCATGGACCGCGACCGCCCCATGTTTTCGCGCGGCCTGAGCGGCGCGCGCAATCGTGCCGCCACCGCAAATCATGTCATCGAGGATATAGACCCGCGCGCCCGCCACATCACCGGCGAAAAGCGTGCCCGACACCACGCCTGCGCTGCGGCGCTTTTCCATCATGGCGAAACCCACATCCTCCATGCCGATGGCCTGCAACGCCTCGTACAGCAATTGCGCACGTTTTATCCCGCCCGGATCGGGGGCCATGACCACGCACGGCGCGCCGCGATCATCGGCCGCGATCAGGGCTGCAAACAGCGCCTCGGTCGTCAGATGGAGGGTGGGGATACGAAAGGCGTTCTCGAAGGCTGCGATATTATGGGCGGCGACCGTCACGATCTGGTCGCACCCCATCGCCTCGATCGCTTGGGCGACGTAGCGCGCCGAGATGGGATCGTGTTCCTTGGTGCGGCGATCCTTGCGCCCATAGGGCAGGTAGGGGGCGATCAAGCTCACCCGCGCCGCGCCGAGATCGCGACAGGCGGCGCAAAAGAACATCGCCCGGATCAGCCGATCATTGCACGAGGCGGCATTGCCCCCCTGCAACGCGGCCAGAACGAAGACATCATGGCCGCGCGGATCGACCAAGGGACGACCCTTATGCTCGCCCATGTCGAAATCGCGCTCTTCATGCGGTGCCACGCCCCAACCACCCAACGCCGCGATGCGCTGCCCGAGACCTTCCGCGCCTTGGAGTGTGAAAAACAACATGGTGCCGATCATCCCGGAGCGCGCGCCACCTGCATTGCGGGCAATCAATGCTCCGCGCGTAGCGGCGGCACAGATTGGCGGTGCAAGACCGTGTGAAAGGACACCAGATGTCGGATATCCCGATTGCGGCCGATACGCCTGTGCAGGCGGTCATCGCACAATGGCTTGATGCGATCTGTCGCGATCTTCGTTGGTCCCCAAAGCGCCGGGCTGGTCTGGGATCGCCAATGACACGCCAGTGACCGCTTTGGCCCAACCCAGTGCCGCTCTGCCCCATGACGGCTGCAACGGTCTGGCGGAGAAGCGTGAATTCCTCATGCAGCGTGCATGGCCGGAAAGCCCGCTGCCGCAATGCATCGAAACCCATGCCTCGTTGGTGTTTCTGACGCGCGATCGCGCCTACAAGCTGAAAAAGCCGGTCTTGTTGCCCCACGCCGATATGCGCAGCCTTGCCGCGCGCGCCGCACTTTGCGCCGAAGAGTTGCGTTTGAACCACGCGCTTGCAGGCGATGTCTATCGCGGCCTCACGGCGCTGGTGCGGCGGCCCAACGGGTCGTTAAGTTTGGGCGGAGCCGGGCGTGTCGTCGACTGGGTGGTCGAGATGGTCCGCCTACCCGAGGCGCAGATGCTTGATAAGCGCCTTGTCGATGGGCCACAGCCCCGCCGCGACGAGATGGTGGATTTTGGCCAGATCATGATCGGATTCTACCGCCGCCAAATCGCGCCGCCCAACGCGGGCGCGCAGTATTTCAAGCGGTTGACCCGTGAGATGGCGACCGATCTGCGCCATCTGGCGCAGATGCGCGCCCATCTTGGCGACAGCTTGACCGATGCGCTTTGCCAGACTGCCCCCCTGCGGCTGGCGGCGATGGGCAGTACGATCCTTGCGCGCGGCAAGGCGGGGCTGGTCTTCGAAGGCCATGGCGATCTGCGCGCCGAGCATGTCTGTTTGACCCGGCCGCCCTTGGCCTTCGACCGGGTTGAGTTCAATCATGATTTCCGCCTCATCGATCCGCATGACGAGATCGCGGGTCTGGGCCTTGAATGCAGGCGTTTGGGCGTCGATTGGATCGGGCCGATGCTTTCGGCGCAATTGGCAATGGCGGGTTTCGCGTCGCCACCGCCCGCGCTTCACACGGTCTACCTTGTGGCGCGCTGCCTGACGCAGGCCCGCCTTGCCATCGACCATCTGCGCGAGCCGAACCCGCGCACCCCGGCAAAATGGGGCCCAAAGGCGCGGGGTTTTCTCGATATGGCCCGCGCGATCATCGCGGGGGATGTGCAGACCCTTGGTCCTGCGCATCCAGCGCCGCGCCCACCTCCGCGTCGCTGACTTGCGGAAAATCCGCGTAATGGGCACCCACCGCGTGAAACGGATGCGGCGTTTCAAGGCAGATAAGCTGATCGGCCAAAGGCATGATCGCGCCAAGTGCCCCGGCCGGGGCAACCGGGACCGCGACGATGACGCGACTGGCGCCTTGTGCGCGCAGCCAAATCAGCGCCGCGCGCATGCTGGCGCCCGTGGCGATCCCGTCATCGACCAGCACCACCGTTCGGCGGCCCAGCGCTTGGCTTTCCCGCCCGCCAAGCCACAGTGCGCGTCGGCGCGCGATCTCGGCCAAGGCGGGTTCGGCCAACGTCTCGATATCCGTCCGCGAAAGCCCGGCGGCTTGGGCGATATCCGCGTTGATCTCAAGGCTGGGATGCGCCCCATCAGTCACGGCGCCGACGGCCAGTTCCGGCTGACCCGGCAGGCCGAGCTTGCGCACCAAGACCACGTCAAGCGGGGCCCTCAGCGCGCGGGCGATCACTGCACCAAGCGGCACGCCGCCGCGCGGCAGGGCGAGGATGATGGGCCTCTCGCTCGCGTGCAGCGCTGCCGCGATCCGCGGCACAAGGCGCTGGGCGGCCTCAAGGCGGTTCTTGAAAGCGGGGCCCATGCGCTAACGCCTGCCGAACAGGGCGCGCAGCGCAGCCTGCCAACGACACGGGCACCAGGTGCAAGATGCCGCTTGCGGGTTCTGCGCCACGGACAGGCTATCGCGCTGGGCCGCGCGGTGGCGCAAGTGGCGCACCAAGGCGCGGTCGATCCGCAAATGGCGCGCGATTTCATCCTCGGCAAGGCCCAGATCGGCCAACATCGCGATCGTCGCCTCGGGCCAGGGGCCAAGATGATCCGGCGCGGGGGCAGGGGGGTGGCTGGGGCGGTCGGTCATGGCAAGCGCGGCGCTCGCCTAATGCACGACGACGACCGTACGGTCGGTGGCATGCAGGATTTTCTGTGTGACACTGCCCAACATGATCTCGCGCAGCCGCCCCAGCCCGCGCCGCCCCACGACGATCATCCCCACCTTTTCGGCCTCGGCGAGGTCAAGGATCTCATCGGCGTAATCGCCCGCCGCGTTATGGCGGCGGATATCATGGGCGCCCGCCGCCTCGGCGCTACTTGCGGCGCGCGCGAGGATCTCGTCGCCGATGGCCGCGATCACCAGCACGCGCTCGATCTCGCTTTGCGTGGCGGCGTAGAAGGTACCGAGGCTTTCGGCCTGCGCACGCGCGCTGAAGGATTCTTGCCGGCGCAGATGGTCGAGCAGGTGCTCGGTTTCGGCCAGCCGGGTCAATTCGGCCGTGGGGCGCGCATGCAATTGCACATGGATGATGCTGAGCCCGCGTTCCAGCTTGGCCGACAAGAGGGCGGCACAGGCCACCGCGCGTTCGCCCGTGGGTGATCCATCCGTCGCCACCAAGATCCGGTCCGTCATCGCGCGCGCCTCCCTCTGTTCGCTGGTCTTCATCGGCCAATCTCGGCCTTTGCAGGGCAGGGCGCATTGCCTGCCGTCAATCGGCATCAAAGCGGTAAGGCGCGCGCCATCTGCAGCAAAAGCGCGACCAGTTCGCTTTGGCGGCGGGTGCAGGTCTTGCGCATGATCGAGGACAGTTGGTTGCGTAGCGTCTGCTTCGAGACGGAGTGCGCGCGCGCCAATTCGGGCAGGGTCCGCCCCTCGAGCAGGGCTTGCGCCAATTCCACCTCGCGCATGGTCAGATCGAACATGCGCCACAAGGCATCGCGTCCGAGATGAAGCTGGGCGACGCCATCGATCACCATGATCGCAACGCGCCCGGCCCCGGTGCCGTCGCAAAACGATGTCTCGCCGCGACCGAGTGCCGATAGCGGTGTCAAGGTGAGCAGCTTTGGTGCGCCGTTCTTGCCCGAACGCAGGCCGATGATGGTGCTGCGCGCGCGTGGTGACTGGACCAGCTGCGCGATCGCCTCGGACAGCCGGGCCGTGTCGTCGGCATCACCGGCCTGCAGCCTGCGATCCATGCCCAGGATCAACCCGCCGCCATTGCGCAAAAGCATCTCGCCGCGCTGGTTCATCATCGCGATGGTGCCGTCTTGGCTTGCCACGAATGTCGGAAAGCCGCTCAGTTCGAGGAAGTCGCGCGCCGCGCGCTGTGCTTGCTCGGCTTCCAATGCAAGCGCTGCCGTGCGGGTCGCGTGGCGTAGATGTGGGGCAAGTTCGCTGAGAAAGATCTCGGCCACCGGGGCGATGTGGCGGGCGGCATGCGCCGGATAGCGGATTTCGAGGACCGTCTGCACCGGCCCATCGCGGCTGATCACGACACCAGTTGCAGCGTCGAATTCGCCAGCCGTTGCCAACCAATCGCGAAAGAATGCCGTCGCCCGGAAACTGGCGCGTGCCATGAGCGCGTCGTCGTGAAAGACCGCGCCCACGGGACGTTGCCGATGCGCGCGCAAAAGCGGGTTGGCCCGCACCATATGTGGCGGCACCGCAGGCATCGCCCCGTTGCCCAAACCACGGTGAAGAATACCGCACCCGCCCGGCTGTGCGGGGTCTACTCGGAAGTAGAGGATGGCGGCCTCGGGGAAATGCGCTGCGACCAGGTCCAGCGCCAGATCGTGAAAGCGCCCCTCGAGCGCCGCCTCATGCAGCGCGCCGATGTCGTGGCACGTCACTTGCAGACTTTCCCCCAAAGCGCCGTCTGGCATGCTACCCCCTCGACATGAACGAGCCGTTGCAATGGCTTGGGCGGTCGAGGCCGATCTGGCACCCTGCTGGGGTGTTACGAAAACAGCCCTGATTTCAGGGCTTGGTTGTCGTGCAACTGGCCTGACGGATCACCGCCGCAGCGGTCATGGCAACCGCTTGGCCTTGGTCGCGCGAATCGTGGGGTGGGTCATTGATGATCCGCAAATCCCCGCCAAAGGGCGCATCATCCCTCAAAGCACGGCTTGGCAGATCACGCTTTCGCCAGTGCGGATCGTCAGCTCGGCGCGCACGCTCTCGTCACCCGTCAGCCGCACCGAGACCGTGCCAAGCAAGACCGCCGCGCCATCCGGTGCTGGGGCGCGAAAATCGCCGCGTTGGGTGTTGCGCGACAGGCCCGAAATGCCCTGTTTTCCGACGATGAGTTGATAGCTGCCCGTCAGGGGGCGCGTGGTTTCGACATAGGCCGAAAGATGCATCACCTGCCCCGCGCGGGCGAGGCGGATGAAACAGCCCGGCCGCTCGGGCGCGCCCATGGCGGGTGCGATCTGGGGAAGCAGCAGGGCGGTGGTCATGACGAGGCGCATGACCATCACCCTGCCGCCCGCCGACCATGCCCGTAACTGCGATCCATGACGGGAAAGTCTCTCCATTCGCATGATCCTCCAGTCACATGGCGTGGTCGGTGACACCCGGCGCGCGGCCGGATCAGTCGATATTCATCTCGAAGCGTGTGCTCAGCCCCCCGGCATTGCCGGCGCTGGAGCGTGAGATCGGGCTGAGCCGGGTCGATCCTTGAGTCGTGGATTGAAGCCCGACGTCACCGATCTGTTCGACGACCGCATGAGCGCCGTCGCCCGTTTGCGTCAGGCCAGACAGGTTGTAGCGCCCCTCTTGGGTCACTTCGGCCGCATTCTCGTTGCCGTCTTGCAAGACGAAAGAGAAATTCCGCCCCTCTTGTATGGTGGTGACGCTGTTGGCGATCCCGTTTTGTATGACCTCCGACAGGTTTTGCGCCATGGCAAACCCCGGTGCGGCGATAACGGCGCATGCAAGGCAGAGGCGCAGGGACCGACGAAAGCATGATGGATGCGGCATTGCTGTGCCCTCCTGCGAAGCGGTTGATGATGTGATGGGCAGGGGCGCCCGGCCTGCGATCATTGCGCCGCCGGACGCCCCCTTTGAGGATCAGTTCGACTGAATCGTCAGCGACTGGTTGCCGATGCCGTGCTGGATCGTTTCGGACTCATGGCTGGTTCCGAACTGCATCGTGGCCGCATCGTTGATGACGCCCAGCTGGTCGGTGATCGACAGGTTGCCGCCACCCACCTGGTTGGTGGCCGAGAAGTTGCCGACACCCGACTGCATGGTCAGCGAACCGTTGAAGCCGCCCGGCACGCCGTGACCACCGATGGAGCCACCGACCTGACCGGTATAGGCGCCGTTGTAATTGCCGTTCTGCATCGTGCCTTGCGCGTTGCCGATGCCGAACTGCTCGACCAGCGACCAGTTGCCATCGGCACTGGCGGCGCCTGCGGCAAGAGCGGTGGATGCGATCAGGGTCAAAACGAAACGTTTCATTCTTGGATCTCCTTGGATGAACTCATCGGCCTCATCGACCGACAAGGACATCCTTTCCGAGCTGGCCCGCCATTGCGCGGTCGCGAATGTAAGGCTGGGATGGTGCAGGCTGTCCTTGGCTTGGGCCATCCGGCGCTTGGATCGGGGCGGATGGTCTGAAACAGCGGCCCGAAATGGATGGGCTTGGGCGATTGGGCCTGATCCGCGCGACAAACGCATGACGCGCCGGGTCGTCTGGCGATCCATGCGGTGCAACGGACCCGAAGTTTGGGTCTTTCGTACCAAGCGGGTAGCAGGATTTGCCCAAAACCGATGATGTTTCGCCCCGTTGACCCCGATCAATGCCGGGCGCGCGCGGCGCGTAGAGCCTATCGGCATGTATCATGGGGGCTGCGCGATGAAACCAAAGCGCCAAGGCGGCAAGGTAACTGGCGCGTGGTTTGGCCATTGCCGGGCGATCGCGATCTGTCTGGCCCTGCTGCCTGCGCCTGTCGCCGCCGACATCCCTTGGGTCGGTCCTTATCTCGAGGTGGGAATCGGCCTGACCGACAATCGCCTGTCGCTGTCGCAAAACCATGGTGTGGTCGATGGCGTGGCGATCCGCCAAGGCCTTTGGCGCAGCGATGCGGGCTTTGTCGCGCTGGGCTATGGTCACCTTCGCGGGGCGTTGCGTGTCTCGGCGGAAATCGAGGCGCAGATCGGGTCACGACCGATGGTATCGGGCGGATCATGTCGTTTGGGGCGGGTATGTGCGCGCAGCAATCTGATCGGCACGCTTGGGCCCATCTATCGCCTTCGCGCGCGTCTGGGGCGCGCAATCGCACCGGGTGTCGCGGTTTCGGTGGGTTTGGGCCTGTCTGCAGCCGAGATCAACGCCAGCCGCGCCTTGGTCCAGGTTGCAAGTGCCACGACCACGGGCGCGGCATTGGTGCGCGCCAGCTCACCCTTTGTCGTCGATGATCTGGCACGTGGCGGCCATGTCGTGCTGGGCATCAATCAAGCGCTCTCGGCGCGCGTGACTTGGGGGCTGTCGCTCTTGCATGAACGCTTGCATGTGGCCAGCGATAGCGCGGTTTCGATCACCGCCGCGACGATGTCGGGGCCCAGCCGCGCGATGGTGCAGCTCGACCATCGCGGTGATTTCACGATCGAAAGCCGTGCCTTGCGACTATCGCTGACATGGCGCTTTTGACCCCCACCGCAAGGCGGGGGCGCTTTCGCCTACTTGACCGCGCGCACCGTCGGCTTGGCGCCTTCGGAATGGGCGTCGATGAAATCAAGCACCAACGGCCGGATGCGGTTACGCCAGCTTTTGCCCGCGAAAATCCCGTAATGCCCCGCCTCGGGTTCGAGATAGGAGGCCTTGAGATGGTCGGGTAGCCCGGTACAAAGATCGAGTGCGGCCACGCATTGGCCGGGGGCCGAGATATCGTCCTTGCCGCCCTCGACGGTCTTGACCGCAACTGTGGTGATCTTGCCGATATCGACGCGTTTGCCGGCCACGGTAAAGCGGTTCTCGGCGATCTCGAGATCCTTGAAGATGCGCTCGACGGTCGAGAGGTAGAACTCTGCCGTCATATCCATCACCGCAAGGTATTCGTCGTAGAACTTGTTGTGCTTGTCGTGATCGCCCGCTTCGCCCTTGGCCACGCGCATGATCTGTTCGGCAAAGGCGGTGGCGTGCTTCTCGGCATTCATCGCCATGAACGACGAAAGCTGTTGCAGCCCCGGATAGACCGTGCGCCCTGCGCCCGCATATTTGAAGCCGACGCGCTGGATCACCATCCGCTCGAGCTGGCCCATGGTTACACGACGCCCGAAATCGGTCACATCGGTCGCGGCGGCATCGGGGTTGATCGGCCCGCCGATCAAGGTCAGCGAGCGCGGCTGTGCCTCGGGGTCTTCCTCGGCAAGATAGGCGGTGGCGGCCAGCGCCAAGGGCGCGGGCTGGCAGACCGCGATGACATGGGTGTCTGGGCCCATCACGCGCAGGAAATCCACCAGGTAAAGCGTGTAATCCTCGATATCGAACTTGCCCGCGCTGACGGGAATGTCGCGCGCATTGTGCCAATCGGTGACATAGACATCGCAATCGGGCAGCAAGCTGATCACCGTCGAACGTAGCAGCGTGGCGTAATGGCCCGACATCGGTGCCACCAACAGCACTTTGCGCCCGGTCGGTGCGCGGCCGGCGACGTTGAAGCGGACCAGATCGCCAAAGGGCATCTTGCGCACCGCTTCGGTGGAAACGGAATGGTCGCGCCCATCTTCGGCGGGGATCGAATGGATGCCCCAATCAGGCTTGGCGGCCATGCGCGCGAAACTGCGTTCGGCCACTTCGCCCCAAGCGGCGGTCATTTTGATCCAAGGATTGGCAATCAGACCAAGCTGGGGGTATGAACACATTGCGCGTGCGGTCGACCCCATCCATTGATTGGTCACACGCATGGATTCCATGATATCGTAGGTGAGCATATAGCGCATCGCCGTCTCCTGCCTCGCGACCCCGAGCGGATGCACGGCCCCGGATCAATTCGTCGCTTTGCCACCTCACCTTGGCTCCGCTAGAGTTCAGTGAACCATTAAGAAGGCGAAATCAAGGTGGCACGCGACGAAACCGAAGAGCGGGATACCGGCGAAAGCCTTGAACGCCTCAACCAAAATCTTGCGCGGATGGAAGAGCTGTCCAAACGTTTGGTCGCAGCACTCAGTGCGCGCAAGCCCGGCGATGCCGGGCTGGAAGGGCCGGGGCAAGAGCTGATGCTCAAGACGGGCATGGCGATCTGGCAAGAGGCGCTGACCAACCCCGCCAAGCTGATGGAGCGCCAAGTCAGCTATTGGTCACAAACCCTGACCCAATATATGGAGCTGCAAAAAGAGCTGTCGCAGGGTCATTTCGCCTTGCCCGCCAGCGAAGGTCAGCCGCAAGACAAGCGCTTTTCCAACCCGCTATGGGAGACACACCCGTTTTTCCACACGATCAAGACGCAATATCTGATTTCGGCCGAGGCGATGCGCAACTCGGTCGCGGAACTTGAGGGCCTCAGCCCGCGCGACAAGAGAAAGATCGAGTTCTTCGCCAGCCAGATCATCGATCTGTTCGCGCCGACAAATTACCTCGCCACCAATCCCGATGCCTTGGAAAAGGCCGTTCAGACCGAGGGTGAGAGCCTTGTGAAAGGGCTTGAAAACCTCGTGCGCGACCTCGAAGCGCGGCATGGAGAGATCCTGCCAGTGCTGGCCGACCCCAATGCGTTCCATGTCGGTGAGAACCTCGCCACCGCCGAGGGTGCGGTCGTCTTTCGCAACCACATGTTCGAGTTGATCCAGTACAAGGCCACCACCGACAAGGTTCATGAAACGCCCTTGGTGATCTTTCCGCCTTGGATCAACAAGTTCTACATTCTCGACCTCAAGCCGCAGAACTCGTTCATCCAATGGGTCGTCGATCAGGGCTACACGCTTTTTGTCGTCAGCTGGAAGAACCCCGATGCCGCTTATGCCGAGACGGGCTTCGAGACATATATCGAGGATGGCTATCCCAAGGCGATTGATGTCGCCTGTGCCGTGACGGGCCAAGATCAGGTCAATGCCGTGGGCTATTGCGTCGCGGGCACGACCCTGGCGCTGACACTGGCGCTCAAGGCCAAGCGCGGGCAGGCGCGGGTGAAATCCGCCACCTTCTTCACCACGCTGACCGATTTCAGCGATCAAGGAGAG
>NZ_CBFIIK010000100.1:0-10402 GCF_965662675.1 Roseicyclus sp.
CGGCGTGCGACCGGGCGGTTTTTCATCCAGCACGCTCACATCCATATCGCCATATTGCGCAAGGCTGAGGGTGCGCGGGATGGGTGTGGCGGTCATGACCAGCACATCCGCCCCCTGCCCCTTTTGCCCCAGCTTGATCCGCTGGCGTACGCCGAAGCGATGCTGCTCATCGACGATGGCCAGCCTTAGATCGGCGAACGCCACATCCTCGACAAAGACCGCATGGGTGCCGACGAGAATTTGGATATCGCCGCGCTTGAGTGCGGCCAGTTTCGCGCGCCGTTCCGCGCCCTTGTCTTGCCCGGTCAGCATCTCGATCACCACGCCCGCCGCCTCGGCCAAGGGTTTGAGATTGGCGTAATGCTGGCCTGCGAGAATCGTGGTGGGGGCCATCATCACGCCCTGACCACCCGCCTCGACCGCGACGAGAAGCGCCATGAGCGCCACAAGTGTCTTGCCCGCCCCTACATCACCTTGCAAAAGCCGGTTCATCCGCGCCGGCGCGGCCATATCCGCCGCGATCTCGTCTATGGCGCGCATCTGCGCCCCGGTGGGTTTGAAAGGCAGGCTTTCCTGAACTTTTTGCCGCAAACGCCCATTGCCTTGCGTCACGCGCCCCTTGCCCCGCCTGGCCGAGGCCCGCGCCAAGGCAAGCGTCAGTTGATGGGCGAATAATTCGTCAAAGGCGAGGCGTTCGCGCGCAAGCGCGCTCGCCGCCAGATCATCGGGCCGTGTGGGCGCATGGGCCATCGCGACAGCCTCATCCCATGCAGGCCAGCCTTTTTGATCCAAAAGCGGAATATCGATCCATTCGCCCAAGATCGGCACATGTGCCAAGGCTGCCGCCATTGCACGGCGCAACCCCTTTTGTGTCAGGCCGGCGGCAAGGGGATAGATCGGCTCAAAGGCAGGGATCTCATCGGCCTCATCTAGGCCAAGGATGTGATCGGGATGGGGCATTTGCGCCACCCCGTCGAACAGCTCGACCTTGCCCGACACGATGCGCCGCGCGCCAGTGGGCAATAGACGCGACAGGTAGTCGGATTTGCCGTGGAAAAAAACCAATTGAAAGCTGGTCTTGGCATCTTCGACCTCGATCCGGTAGGGGCGGCCGCGGGTGCTGGGCGGGCGGTGGCGCCCGATCACCACCTCGACCGTGGCCATCCCCGGCAGTGCCACGTCGCGGATCGAGGCGGCCCTTGTGCGATCCACCCCACCCACCGGCAGGGTCAGGATCAGATCCTTGGGCGTTTCCACCCCCAGGCCCTTGTAATGCTTAGCAGTTTTCGGCCCAACCCCATCGAGCGTTTCCAGCCCAGCAAAGAGCGGCCAAAGATAATCAGGCCGACCCTTGGGGATGCGGACCTCAGCCATCACCACCCCCCGACAGGCCGTTGATCAGGGCAAGCCAGCCATCCTCGTCAATCGTCTCGACACCCAGCTCGGCCGCCTTCGTCGCCTTGGAGCCCGCGCCGGGGCCCGCGACCAAAAGGTCTGTCTTGGCCGAAACCGACCCCGCCACCTTGGCGCCAAGCGCCTCGGCGCGGGCCTTGGCCTCGGCGCGGGTCATCTTTTCGAGTGTGCCGGTGAAAACGACAATCTTGCCCGCCACCGGACTATCGACCCTGATGCGCAAGGCCGGGGCCTGAATATCGAGATGCGCCACAAGCCGATCGACCGAGGCGCGCTCGGCCCCTTGGCTGAGTGTCGTGGTCAGCGCCAGCGCCACCGCCTCACCGATCCCGTCGATGCCCGTGATCTCGGCCCAAGCAGGGCTTTCCGCCAAAAGCGCTTTGCGGGAGCGCGCGTCAGGGGCATGGGCGGCGGGTTCCGCCGCGGCCCGGTCGACGCAGTCAATCAAGCTCTGCCAACTGCCGAAATGACGCGCGAGGTCATTGGCCGCCACCTCGCCCACATGGCGGATGCCGAGCGCGAAGATGACCCGGCCAAGGCCAATGCGGCGGCGCTCATCTATGGCATCGAACAGATTCGCCGCGCTTTTCTCGCCCCATCCCTCACGGTTCTTGAGCTGCTGCAGGCCGTGACCGTATTTCGATTTGATTTCAAATATATCGGAGGGTTCATTGATCCAGCCATCGGTGTAGAATGTCTCGACCTGCTTGGCGCCCAACCCTTCGATGTCGAAAGCTGCGCGGCTGACGAAATGCTTGAGCTTTTCAACTGCCTGTGCGGGGCAAATCAGCCCGCCGGTGCAGCGGCGCACGGCATCGCCCTCTTCACGCAGCGCCTCGGACCCGCATTCGGGGCAATGGGTGGGAAAAACAAAGGGCTGCGCCGTATCGGGGCGTTTGGACAGATCGACATCGGCGATTTTGGGGATGACATCGCCGGCACGGTAAACCTGGACCCAATCGCCGACACGGATATCCTTGCCACCACGGATCTCGCCGCCGCGCGCGTCGCGCCCGGCGATGTAGTCCTCGTTATGCAAGGTCGCGTTCGACACCACGACGCCGCCCACCGTAACGGGTGCAAGGCGCGCCACGGGGCTCAGCGCGCCGGTGCGCCCGACTTGGATATCGATCGCCTCGAGCCGGGTCCACGCCAGTTCCGCGGGAAATTTATGCGCGATCGCCCAACGTGGCGTGGTCGAGCGCAGCCCGAGGCGCGCTTGCAAGCCAAGATCATCCACCTTGTAGACGACACCGTCGATGTCATAGCCAAGCGTCGCGCGCATCGCCTCGATCGCAGCGTAATGGTCCAGCATCGCGGCCAGATCATCGCAGCGCCGGGTCAAGGGGTTGATGGCGAAACCCATCGCCCCCAACCGCGCGATGGCGCCACTTTGGGTTTCGGCCAGCGGCGCAGAGAGTTGACCCCAGGCATAGGCGAAGAATTGCAACGGGCGCACACGGGTGATCTCGGCATCGAGTTGGCGCAGAGATCCCGCGGCGGCATTGCGCGGGTTGGCAAAGATCTTGCCCCCGCTTGCGGCTTGACGGTCATTGAGCGCTGCGAAATCGGCATGCGCCATATAGACCTCGCCGCGCACCTCCAAGATCGCGGGCGCATCGGAAAGCTGTTGCGGGATATCGGCGATGGTGCGCGCATTGGCGGTGACATTCTCGCCTGTCTCGCCGTCACCGCGCGTAGCCGCGCTGACCAACTGCCCATCCTCGTAGCGCAGCGAAAGCGAAAGCCCGTCGATCTTGGGCTCGGCGGTAAAGGCCAAGGGCACATCTTGCGCCAAACCCAGATACCTGCGGATCCCGGCCACGAAATCGGCGACATCGGTCGCATCGAAAGCATTGGCCAGCGACAACATCCGCTCGGCATGGGTGATCTTGGAGAACCCCTCGCCAAGCTGCGCGCCGATTTGTTCGCTGGGGCTATCCTTGCGTTTGAGATGGGGAAAGCGCGCCTCGATCGCGGCATTCTCGCGTCTGAGCGCGTCGAATTCAGCGTCCGAGATGATCGGGGCGTCGTTTTGGAAATAGGCAAGATTTGCAGCGGCGATCTTGCTGGCAAGCATGTCGAGGCGCGCGCGCGCCGCGGCCTCGTCCAAGCCCGTGATATCCGGGCTTGCCGTTGCTTTGCCGTTCTCGATCATGCCCAACCCCTACATGCCGCTTGTCTACGGTTTAGGGGGATGCGCGCGCGAATTCCAGAGCATGCGCGCCACGCGCGATCTTATCCATTCATCGCCATTTCGACCGCACCGCGCCCCGGCACCGGGTCACGCAGCACATAGCCGCGGCCCCAGACGGTCTCGATATAATTGGACCCGCCGGTCGCGACCGAGAGTTTCTTGCGCAGCTTGCAGATGAAGACATCGATGATCTTGAGTTCGGGCTCATCCATCCCGCCATAAAGATGGTTGAGAAACATCTCCTTCGTCAGCGTCGTTCCCTTGCGCAGGCTGAGAAGTTCCAACATCTGGTACTCCTTGCCCGTCAGATGCACGGTCTGGTGATCCACCTCGACGGTCTTGGCGTCGAGATTGACGGCGATCTTGCCCGTCTTGATGATGGATTGCGCATGCCCTTTGGAGCGGCGAATGATGGCGTGGATACGCGCCACCAATTCCTCGCGGTGAAACGGCTTGGTCAGGTAATCATCGGCGCCGAAGCCGAACCCTTTGAGCTTGCTTTCGGGGTCATCGAGCCCCGACAAGATCAAGATCGGTGTATCGACCCGCGCTGTGCGCAATTGGCGCAAGACATCATGCCCGTGAATATCGGGAAGGTTCAGGTCAAGCAAAATGATGTCGTAATCATAGAGCTTGGCAAGGTCGATCCCCTCTTCGCCGAGATCAGTCGCATAGACGTTGAGGTTTGCATGTCGCAACATCATTTCGATGCTACGCGATGTGGTGGGGTCGTCCTCGACAAGCAAAACACGCATCAATCCGCTCCGAATCTCTCAATGATGCCCTGAGAATCAGCGCGAAAGGTTAATTTGTTGTTACTCAAGTTTGCCAAAATTCTCGAAAGATAAAAGTCGATATTGCTGCAGCGCGGTGGCGCGAAGCGCCGCGATCCCGTGCTGCGCCACCGCAGCGCGCCAGCTTTCAAGCTCTTCTTGCGACAGAGACCAAAGGTTTATCGCCTCTTCTTCGGTGATCAAACCTGCATCCACCGCCGTCACGACCGCAGCCTTGCGGCTCGCGACCCAACGTCGCGTTCCGGCCGGGGGCAGATCGGCGCGTGTCATGCTGCGACCATCGGGCAGCCTTACCGTGTTCGGGCCCGGAATTTTACGAATATACATCAACTCTCCCATGTGCTTGGCGCGATTGCGCGTCAGCTTGCGCCGAATTTGCTTAATGCGACGTAAGCGGGGCGGTTGAGCTTTCGCTGGATTTTCCTATATTGCGGCAAGTCTTCTTTTCCTTGCCGATATGTCAGGATCGCCCATGGCGCTGGACCAGCCCGGGATGCTCAATTCGCTTGGCCTACCCAAGCCGCCATCGCAGACCCGCGTCGTCGTGGCCATGTCGGGCGGCGTCGATAGCTCGGTCGTGGCCGCCGTGCTGGCCGAACAAGGCTATGATGTCGTGGGTGTGACGCTACAGCTTTACGATCATGGTGCGGCACTTGCCAAAAAGGGCGCCTGCTGCGCGGGCCGCGATATTCATGATGCCCGCCGCGTGGCCGAGACCATGGGTTTTCCGCATTACGTGCTGGATTACGAAAATACCTTTCGCGCCGCCGTGATCGACGAGTTTGCCGATAGCTATCTGGCGGGTGCCACACCCGTGCCCTGCATCCGTTGCAATGAGCGGGTAAAGTTCAAGGATCTGTTGGAAACGGCCAAGGATCTCGATGCCGATTGCATGGCGACGGGCCATTACATCCAGCGCAAGATGGGTCCGCAAAAAGCCGAGTTGCATTGCGCCGCAGATGCTGCGCGCGATCAATCCTATTTCTTGTTCTCGACCACGCAAGCGCAGCTCGATTTCCTGCGCTTTCCCTTGGGCCATCTTGCCTCCAAGGCCGAGACACGGGCCTTGGCGGCGAAATATGGCTTGAGCGTCGCCGACAAGCCCGACAGCCAGGATATCTGTTTCGTGCCGAATGGCGACTATGCCGCCGTGATCGAAAAGCTGCGCCCCGGTGCCGCCGATCCGGGCCAGATCGTCGATATGGACGGCAATGTTCTGGGCGATCATCGTGGCGTGATTCATTACACGATCGGCCAGCGGCGCGGCCTTGGCATCGGCGGCTTAACCGATCCGCTTTACGTGGTGAAACTCGACCCCGATACCCGGCAAGTCGTCGTCGGACCCAAGGAGATGCTCTCGACCCGCATCGTGCCCTTGCGTGAGATCAACTGGTTGGGAGACGCGCCGCTGACATCGCGCGCGGAATGGGAGGTGGAGGTCAAGATCCGCTCCACCCGCCCGCCGCGCCCGGCAGTGATCCGGCCCCTGTCCGATCAGACGGCAACGGTCGAGCTGTTTACCCCTGAGGAAGGCGTCAGCCCCGGTCAGGCTTGTGTTTTCTACGATACCAAAGGCAGCCGTGTCTTGGGTGGCGGCTGGATTCACAAGGGCTGAGGGCTGCGAAGCTCTCGGATGCGCCTCGAGGCGAACCCGAAAGTCATCATCATGTTCTTGAGGAAAAGTGGCGCGGTTGACGGGGCTCGAACCCGCGACCCCCGGCGTGACAGGCCGGTACTCTAACCAACTGAGCTACAACCGCGCGTGAGGGTCGTTTAGGCAATCGCAAAAGCGGCGTCAATGGCATCGCAGCCGGTTTCGGCACAGAAATCGCCGAACGAATTCAAACTAGCACGAAACGCAGCGCACGGATGGGCCATGCGCAACGTCAGACAGTCTTGGGGGGGAAATGGCGCGGTTGACGGGGCTCGAACCCGCGACCCCCGGCGTGACAGGCCGGTACTCTAACCAACTGAGCTACAACCGCGTGACGGCTTGCCTATTGCCCCCCGCCTGCCCCGTCAAGCGCCATCGGGTGGCGGGCACGCTTTTTTCTAGGGGTGGCGCAAGGGCGGGCTGGCAGCCAAGACACGATCGCGCGCGCGTTCACGGGCAAAGACATAAAGCCCCGCCCCCGCGATCAAAACGATCCCGACCCAGACGACATGGCGCGGCACCTCGGCGAAGATCAGCCAGCCCCACAAAAGCGCCAAGGGCAGCGCCGCATATTCATAAGAGGCCACGACAGAGGCATTGCCGAGCTTGTAGGCCATGCCCATACAATACCCGATCGCCGCCGACATGACCCCGATCCCCGCAAAGACCCAGAGATCTTGCTGTTCGGGCCAAACCCATGCGCGCAAAAGGAAGATCGCCGACGGATGCGTCAGCCCTTCGGCGAAACGCCCATCGCCGGCCACGACAAAGAACAGCGCCGAGACCGTCAGGAATGTCAGCTGGATATAGAACGCCAAGCTTGAGGCGGCGGTGTAGGCGCCAAGCTTGCGGGTCAACACCTGCATCCCGGCATAGCAACACGCCGCCGCGACCGGCAACAAAAGGCTCGCCCGCCCGATATCGCCCCAATCCACACCCGGCGCCATCATCACCGCCACACCGACAAGCCCGATCAGCACCGCCGCGATCCGGTGCCGCCCCACCGTCTCGCCCAAGAGCGGAATGGCCAAGATGGTGATGAAAAGCGGCGCCACGAAGAACAGAGCCGTAGCCGCCCCAAGTGGCATCACGGCCAGCGCCGAGAAAAACAGCATGTTGGAAAACACCACCAGTACCGCCCGCAGCATGTGCAAGGCCGGGCGATCCGTACGCAACAGCGCCACGCCCCCCTCCATCTGGACAAGCACCAAGGTGATTGTCACACCGATCACAGAACGGACGAAAACCATCTGGTGCAGCGGGTATTCACCCGACAAAAGCTTGATCCCCACATCGTTGAGCGATCCGCACAGAACACCAAGCAAGATGAAGAGAATCGCACGCAATGAGGTGCTCATGGGCAGGGCTCGGCCCTCAATCGCGCGCATAACGCCTTGCCCGCGGGCCACGTGACCCGACAACTTTGGACCAACGCGCCAAGCATCTCATCGGCGAAGGCCGGGCCTTCGATACCGCCCCAATTGCGATAGATAGCGCGCGTGGGGTGATTGCCGCACAACACCTCGAGCCAAAGCGGGTCGTCCCCCGCAAGGTCGGCCACCGCAGCAATCAGCGCGCGTCCCGCCCCAACCCCGCGCGCATGGGCAGCGACATGAAGGCTGGAAAGATAAAGCCCCTCCGCCCCGCGCCGATCATGGGTCGCAAAGCCGATCACCCCGCCCTGCCGCCCCTCAAGGATCAGCGTCTTGTCCAAAATGCCCGAGCTGGCTGACCATAGCCGCGCCATGAGCGCATCAAGCGGCGCGCCCAATGCGCCTTCGGGCAAGAGCCCTGCATAATCGCGCCGCCAATTGCCCGCGTGCAGCGCGGCGATGGCGGGCAGATCGGCGATGGTGGCAGGGCGCAATTGCATGACCGCGACCCTGACGCGGAACGGGCGGCCCGGCAAGCGGTCTTGCAAAGAGAACGGCTGGTGGGTGGTGAGGGACTCGAACCCCCGACATCTTCGGTGTAAACGAAGCGCTCTACCAACTGAGCTAACCACCCAAAGCCCGCGCCTGATAGCCTGCGCATCGCGACAGGGCAAGACCCGCCAAGCGGATCCGAGGCAGAAGATCGGAAGAAAATGGTGGGTGATGAGGGATTTGAACCCCCGACATCTTCGATGTGAACGAAGCGCTCTACCACTGAGCTAATCACCCGCCGGGTGGAGGGTCTTTAGCTATCCTCGCCTGCGGCTGCAAGAGGGGTTTCTTTATCGCCGCCGCCTGCGCCCGCGTCATTTGCGCGTTTGAGCTTGATCGTCAGCACATCACCGCCCGCCCCTTCGGTATTGCGCCGCTTGATCGACAGTTTTCCCAAGGGCGGCAGGACCAACTCATCATTGGAATCGATCGCGCGGCCAAGTTCGTCGAGCAAGACATCGATCAAGGTCTTCGCATCAGTGCGCTTTACCGGGGCCTTTGCACAAACCGCATCCAGCAATGCCTGACGCTTGAAGCGGGTATCGGGCGCGGCCGCAACGGCGGGTTCCTTCGCCGCGTCAGGGGTTGTGTCTTGCTTCGGCGGTTCGACTGCGCGCAGATGCCCGCGCTGCGGCGCGGCGGCCGTGTCTTGTTTGATGGGCGCGACCGCGGGCGTTGTGCTGGCGGCTGCGCCGCGCGCCTTCGGTCCCGCGGCGGTTGCGCGCGCCTTTGTCGTTCTCGTTGATGTGCCGGATTTACTGCTTCGTGCCATTTACCATACTCCCGAAGGGCGCCGTTGTTCTGATCATGTCCGGCGCAAGACTGACTCGGGGATCAGTCTATCGAAAGATGTTCGTATTTACCATTGGCGCGCTACCCCAGCGGCGTGGCCTCCGTCATCCGCTGCTCAGTCCAAAGCGGCCAGCCCAGCAATTCGGACACGGTCACAAACCGATACCCCTGCGCCATCAGCACATCCAAAATGCGCGGCAGGTTGCGCACCGTCTCTTCCACGATGTCATGCGACAAGATCACCGCGCCGGGATCGGCATTGGCGATGATGTGATCGGAAATGTCCAAGCCACCGGGGCGGCGCCAATCTTGCGGATCGACCGACCATAGGATTGTCGGCAGACCGCGTGCCAGCCGAACCATACGGCTTTGGCGCAGGTCGAACTCTCCGTAAGGCGGGCGCATGAGGACCGGGCTGAACCCGGTGGCAGCCGCAACGGCAAGGGCCGCGCGGTCGATCTGATCGAGTATGGCGCTGTCGGACATCTGGCTCATATGCGGATGCGACCAGCTATGGTTGCCGATCTCGTGCCCCTCGCGGGCGATACGCGCCACCAGACCGGGCGCTTGCACGACACGGTTTCCGATCACGAAAAAACTTGCCTTGACCCGCCGGGAGGCAAGAATGTCCAATACGCGTGGCGTTCGGATAGCGTGCGGCCCATCATCGAAGGTCAGCGCCAGAACACGCTCATTTGTCCGTATTCGGCCGATTTGATCGACAAATTCGCCATTTTCCGCGACGTGAAAGGGGCGTTGGCGCAAGGCGGGCCGCTGGAGATCCTGACCAAAGGCCAAGCGCGGCCAAAGTGCCGTAGCCCCGAAACCCATGGCGCCTTGCAAAACGGCACGCCGTGTCTTGTTTTCGTTGTTCGGCATGTTGCGCCTCACCCCGCCCAAGTCACGAGGGGAAAGCAGTAAGGCAGCCATGTCAAAGACATTTTTTTCACGCGGTACCTGAAACATGAAAAACGCCGCGCATTCGGCGCGGCGTTTTCAGCACTGGCTGTGCCGGGTGATCAATGGGCGGTCGCGCCCTCACCACCCTTGTCGGTCAAGCGCGCAGCAGCGGCGGCGGCCTCGGCCTCTTCATCCCAATCGATCGCCTCGGGCTGACGCACCAAGGCATGCGACAACACCTCGGTCACATGGCTGACCGGAATGATATTGAGGCCCTGCTTCACATTATCGGGGATCTCGGGCAGGTCTTTTTCGTTCTCCGCCGGGATCATCACGGTCGTGATGCCCCCACGCAGCGCCGCCAGAAGCTTTTCCTTCAGCCCACCGATGGGCAGAACATTGCCTCGCAGCGTTACCTCGCCAGTCATGGCGATGTCGCGGCGCACCGGGATCTGGGTCAAGACCGACACGATGGATGTGACCATCGCGATGCCCGCGCTTGGCCCATCCTTGGGCGTCGCCCCCTCGGGCACATGGACATGGATATCCCAACTGTCCAGACGGGGCGGCTTGACGCCGATCCGGGGTGCGATGGAACGGACATAGCTTGCCGCCGCATCGATGGATTCCTTCATCACATCGCCCAGCTTGCCGGTGGTCTTCATCCGCCCCTTGCCCGCAAGGCGCAGCGCCTCGATCGACAACAAATCGCCGCCGACACTGGTCC
>NZ_CBFIIK010000101.1:0-10207 GCF_965662675.1 Roseicyclus sp.
CGATGTGACCACATCGCCGGGGCGCTGCGCGGTGCCCGATGGCATGTTTTCGACCAGACCGATCAGCGCCACCACATGGGCGGGCGCATGGCGGCGGGCCAGCGCATGCATGACACCCGCCACGACCCCAGCGCCACCCATATCCATAGTCATGTCCTCCATGCCGCCCGGCGGCTTGAGGCTGATCCCGCCCGTATCAAAGACCACGCCCTTGCCGATCAAGGCCAGCGGCGCGCCCTTCGCACCTTTCCACTGGATGACCGCGACCTTGGAGGGGCTTTCCGAGCCCTGCCCCACACCCAAAAGCGCGCCCATGCCCATCTTGGCCAGCGCCGCCTCCTCGATGATCTCAACCTCAAGGCCGAGCGCGCGCATCCCTTCCAGGCGAGCCGCGAAATCGCGTGTGGTCAAGACATTGGCGGGTTCATTGATCAGGTCACGGGTGAAAAACACACCCTCGGCCACGGCCAAAAGCGGGGCTGCAGCAGCGCTGGCCTCATCGGGCTTGGCCACCATGATGGTCGCGTCCTGCGGTTGGTCTTTCTCGCCGGTCTTGTGAGCAGTGAAATCATAGCCACGCAGCGCAAGACCCAGCGCCAGATCGGCAATGCGCGCCGTGCCGCCCGCCGCCACGCAAAGCGCCTCGTTGCCTTTGAACTTGGCCAAGTTTGCACCGGCTTTGCGCGCCTCCTCGGGGCTGGGGCGGCGGGCGAGTTTGACGGCCATCAGCCCCGTCGCCGCCAGACCCACGGGCCAGTTCAGCGCCACCCCCTCGCCGGGTTTGACCTTGTCCCATGCGGGGCCTTCGACCAGCCGGGCCAGCGCGCCACGCGTCACACGGTTCAAGCGCCGCCCCGAAGGATCGAGCTTGCCATCAGGGCTGACCAAAAGGCCGAGCTTGCCCTGAACTTGCGCAAGCGCCTCAAGATCGGTGTCGACGAAAGAAATGGCGATCGGCGATGTCATGGCATGGTTCCTTCTGGGCAGGATCGGCGCGTCCCGGGGCCGGTTCAGGGGTCAACCTAGGGCGGGCTTTCGCCAATGGCCAGATCACCCTCGCACGGGGGCGCAGTTTGGCTTAAAAGAACAGCACATCCCGCCAATCGACGGGAGTTGAGGTGGAGGAGCGCTCGGTGGGGCGGTATGATCGCTATATCTTGTCCCAGCTGGTCGTGCTGTTTGGCTTTTTCAGCCTTGTGCTGATCTCGGTCTACTGGATCAACGAGGCGGTGGACCTGTTCGATTCGCTGGTGGCTGATGGCCAGACATTGCGGGTGTTTCTCGAATTCACCGCACTGACCTTGCCGCAGATCATGATGATGGTGCTGCCGGTCGCAGGGCTTGTGGCCACGCTCTACATCTTCAATCGCTTGATCGGCGAAAGCGAATTGGTGGTGCTGCAGACCGCGGGCCTCTCCGCGGCGCGGCTCTTGCGCCCGGTCTTGATCTTCGGGCTGCTGCTTGGCCTTTTGGTCGGGGTCTTGGGCAATTTCCTGGCACCGGTCGCGCGTGGTCAATTCATCGACCGCAGTGCGGATGTGCAAGCCGATCTGACCGGCCGCTTCTTGCGTGAGGGGCAATTCATCCACCCCACCGCCGGGCTGAGCGTCTATGTGCGCGAGATCACCGAGCAGGGCGAATTCCGCGATCTATTCTTGCAAGACCGCGTCGATCCGGCGACAGAGACCACCTATACCGCCCCGCGTGCATTGTTGTTGGAGGCCAGCAGTGGCCCGCAGCTGGTGATGTTCGATGGGCTGGCACAGACCTATGATGTGACCACGCAGCGATTGACCACGGTTTTGTTCACATCCTTCACCTATGATCTGGGAGCGCTGATCGCCGACCAAGCAAGTGCAAGGACCGAACTTCGCGCGCTTTCCACAAGGGTCTTGATCGGCGCGGATGCGGAGCTTGCGGCCGCTATGGGGCTGTCACTGGCCCAGATGCGCTTTGTCGGCCATGACCGCATCGCACGCGCGCTTTTCGTGATCTTCCCGCCCCTGATCGCCGCGGCCTGCTTGATGCTGGGCGGCTTTTCGCGCTTCGGCGTCTGGCCGCAGATCCTTTTGGCGGTTGTGCTGATCATTCCCTTGCAGATGGTCTGGAATGCGGCCGAGGCCAGCGCGATCCGCAATGTCGACTTGCAGCTTTTGGCCTATGTCCAGCCGCTTCTGGCCGCAGGCCTTGCAGGGGGGCTGACGCTTTTGGCGATGGCGCGCAAACGCAAGCGGCGCGATCGCGCCCCGGCCCGGCCACAGGCGGGCGCAGCATGATCTTGCATTTTTACATCGCGCGCCGCTTCTTGCGGGCCTTGGGGATCGTGACCGCGGTCTTCATCGCGATCTTGTTGCCCATCGATCTGGCCGAGCAACTGCGCCGCATCGGGCCAGAGCTTGGGCTTGGGCCGGTGTTCGAGCTGGCCATACTGAATTTGCCACGCAAACTTTACGAGATGATCCCGCTTTTCGTCTTGTTGGCGACGTTGCTGCTGTTTTTGGGGCTGGCGCGCAGCTCGGAGTTGGTTGTGATCCGCGCTTCGGGCCGTTCGGCGCTGCGGGCTGTCGCCTCGCCGATGATCGTGGCCGCGGGTTTCGGCGCGATGGCGGTGGCGGTGCTGAACCCGATCGTGGCGACCACCTCGCAGCAATATGACATGAAAACCGCGCAATATCGCGGTGCCGAAGAGCGCACGGTATCCGTCACATCCGAGGGGCTTTGGCTGCGCCAAGGCAGCGACACCGAGCAAACCGTGATCCGCGCGGGCGCCACCAATGCCGATGGCACACATCTGTTCGACGTCAGCTTTTTCCAATTCGCCCCCGATGGCACGATCACGGGCCGCATCAATGCCGCCGAGGCGCGCTTGCTGGAGGGCGCATGGGCGCTGCGCGATGCCCGCCAATGGGCCTTGGCCGACACAACCAACCCAGAGGCGAATGTCACGGTCATAGCCGAATACGCGCTGCCCTCCACGCTGACGCGCGACCAGATCCGCGATAGCTTCGGCAAGCCCGAGACAGTGCCGATCTATCAGCTTCCGGGCTTCATCGGGCAACTCAACCAAGCAGGCTTTGCAGCATTGCAACACCGGGTCTGGCTGCAGATGGAGCTTTCCAGCCCCTTGATGCTGGCCGCGATGGTGCTGATCGCAGCAGGGCTGAGCATGCGCCACACCCGCTCGGGCAAGACCGGCGTCATGGTCTTGGCGGCGATCTTGCTGGGCTTCAGCTTGTTTTTCATCCGCTCCTTCGCGCAGGTCTTGGGCGAGAACGGGCAATTACCGATCACCATCGTCGCATGGACACCACCGCTCGCCGCGATTTTGCTGGCCGTGGGGCTGATTTTGCACACCGAGGACGGCTAGGCCGATGCTGACCGACCCACACACGCAGTTGCCTTCGCAGATGAGGCAGTCCAAAAGAAGTTATAAAACCGCGATGAACGCAGACCACGAGCATAACGGAACAAGGACGCGATGAACAAACGCCCGACATTCACGCTCCGCCAGGTTTTGCGCGCATTGGCCTTGGCTTTGCCCTTGGGCCTTGCGCTGCCCCTTGCCCTTGCGGCGCAATCGCCGTTTTCCGCCGCGGCGCGTGTGAATGACGCCATCGTCACCTATTTCGAGATCGAGCAGCGGGCCTTGTTCTTGCAGGTGATCCGCACCCCCGGCGATGTGCGCAACGTGGCGCTTGAGTCGTTGGTCAACGAGCGCCTGCAACTGGCCGAGGCACGCCGCCTCGGTGTCGTGGCCAGTGAGGCGGAGATCGCCGAGGGCATCGCCGAATTCGCCGCCCGCGCCGAGCTGAGCGCCGCGGAGTTTCTCGACGCGATCGGCCAAGAGGGTGTCGCCCCTGAAACCTTCCGCGATTTCGTGGCCAACAATATTTCCTGGCGCAACGTGGTGCAGGCGCGCTTCGGCGCGCGCGCGCGCGCAGCGACCAGCGACGATGCCGTGGCCCGCGCGCTTGCCCATGAACCGCAGCTTGGCAGTGGCCAGATCCTGCTTGCCGAATTGATCGTGCCGGTCACACCCGAAAACCGCGAGACCTTGCGCGATGACTTGGCGCAACTGGCCACAGAGTTGAATTTCGAGATCGATCTTTTCACCGAGGCCGCGCGCCGCTTTTCTGCCGCCCCCACCCGTGAAGAGGGCGGCCTGACAGGATGGCGCGCGCTTGACACCATCCCCGCGCAGCTACGCGAGGATATGATGCTGCTCTCGGTGGGCGAGACCTATGGCCCTGTCGTCTTGGGCCCTGCGATCGGCATTTTCCAGCTGCGCGGCCTGTCGCAAGGCAGCTTCCGCGCGCCCGCCGCCATCTCGATCGATTACGCGACCCTGACCTTGCCCGCGGCAGGCACCGAAGCAGGCCAAGCCGCCAGCGCGGCACTGCGCGCCGAGGTCGATCAATGCGATGATCTCTATGCCCTGCGCCCCGGCGCGTTTACGCGCCAAGATCAGCCGCTTTCGGCCATTCCCACCGATATCGCGATGGTCCTGTCGACGCTCGATACCGACGAGATCGGCTTTACACCCGGTCGCGATGGGACATCGCGCATCGCGGTGATCTTGTGCGCGCGCAATGTCGCCCCGCCCGAAGGCGGGATCGAGGTGGTGCGCCAAGGTCTCTTCGCCGCCCAGCTTGAAGCCAATGCCGTGGCATTGCTGGAAGAGCTGCGCGCCGACGCCATCATCACCTACGACTGAGATGACAGGCCCCGCCCCGATCGCGGTCAGCATCGGCGAGCCCGCAGGGATCGGCCCCGAGATCGCGGTCAAGGCGTGGCAACGCTTGGGCGCGCGGCTGCCGTTTTTCGTGATCGGCGATCCCGCGCATCTGGCCGGCTTCGGTGCCAACCCCGTGCCCATCGCGCGGCCCAGGGATGCCGCCCATGCCGCGCTGAGCGGGCTGCCGGTACTCACCCACCCCTTTGCCGGCCCCGCCATACCCGGCCAGCCCGTCCCTGAAAACGCCGCTGGTGTGATTGCGGCCATCGCGCAGGGGGTAGAGCTGGTCACACGGGGCGAGGCTTCGGCGCTGACCACGCTGCCGATCAACAAAAAGGCGTTGAAGGATGGGGCGGGTTTCCGCTTTCCGGGCCATACCGAGTATCTGGCCCATCTGGCGGGGGTCGAGACCGTCGTGATGATGCTGGCCTGCGCAGCGTTGCGCGTGGTGCCTGCCACGATCCATATCCCCCTATCAGAGGTGCCAGCGGCGCTGAACGCCAAGCTGCTTCGCGACACGATCCGCATCACCCATGCCGCGCTGCGCCGCGATTTCGGCATCGCCGCACCGCGCATCGCCATCGCCGGGCTGAACCCACATGCAGGCGAAGGCGGCACGATGGGCACCGAAGAAGATACCTTGATCGCCCCCGTCATCGCCGATCTCAGCGCCGAGGGTCTGACCCTGTCAGGGCCCCATTCTGCCGACACCATGTTCCACGCAGCCGCGCGCGCACAATATGACGCGGCGGTCGCCATGTATCACGACCAAGCGCTGATCCCGATCAAGACCATCGATTTCGCCGGTGGCGTGAATGTCACGCTGGGGCTGCCCTTTATCCGGACATCGCCCGATCATGGCACGGCCTTCGATATCGCGGGAACGGGCCGGGCCGATCCGACAAGCTTTATCGCGGCGCTGGAAATGGCGCAGCAGATGGCGGGCGCGCGCGGCGCGTAAGCGGCGGGGGCGCGCGTCGATCTAGACCGGCAGATCGTTGAACAGATCCTCATCCGCATCATTGCCATTGGCTGTTGTGACGGCGGGCTTTCGCTTGGAGGCGGCGGCTTGCTGCTTGTCGCTTGGCGCGGCGTCGGGACGGCGCAGGGTCGTTTTCGGCAAGGCAGTGTCAGGGGCTTCGCCCTTGCCGCGTCCTGATGTCGGTGTGTTTGTCATGACTTCTCCTTGGTGGCAGGGGGTGAACACGGTGAAGACCGGCATTTGGGACGATGCCGGCGCGATCAGGCGGCGGGCCACAGCCTGACCCATTCGCGGCGTCAAAAGCAGCGCTGCGATGGCCTTGGAGATGCGCAAATTCGCAAGACGCGCGCGCGGACGGGTTACGCAAGGCATCGGCCCAGATGCCTATGTCGCGCAGCGGCGGCAATGCGGGGTATAAGGCAACAAATCCAGCCGCTTTTCGGTGATCTTCGCACCGCATTGCACGCAGATGCCATACTCGGCCCGATCCATGCGGGCCAATGCGGCGCGGATGCGCGCCATTTCCGCCTCGCCCGATTGGCCGAGCTTTTCCAGCACCTCGTCGCCTTCGCGTTCCAGCGCCAATTCCTCCCAATCCTTGGATTGGTGGCTATCCAACTCGGCGTCGAGCGCGCGCAGGCGCTGGTCCAACACCGCCAAACGGCCTTCCAGCTGTGCGCGGCGTGCGGCAAGATCGTTCATCGGACACTCCTTGGGCGCATGCGGCCCCGTCGCTTGAGGATGTGAACAGTCTACGCCCCGGCCCCGCCATCGGCCTTGATATGCATCAAGCTGGCCTTTTCCTTGCCCGCTGCTTGAGGCACAGTGTCGGCAAGCACAGCCAAGGAGCCCGATAATGGATCTGCGCCAGATCACCGACAGCTACAGCGTCGCCCCGCAACTTGCCCCGACCGACATGGCGGCCTTGGCCGATGCGGGCTTTTCGACCGTGATCTGCAATCGCCCCGATGGTGAAAACCCCGGCCCCCTTCAAGCCGCCGCAATGCAAGCCGCCGCCGAGGCCGCCGGGCTGCATTTCGTCTTCAACCCCGTCATCGGCGGCCAGATGACGATGGATAATGTCGAAGAACAGCGCGACGCGATCGATGCCGCCGATGGGCCGGTCATCGCCTATTGCGCGTCTGGTAACCGTTCGACACTGGTCTGGGCCTTGGGTCAGGCCGGCGATCTGCCCACCGACGAGATCATCGCGCGCGGCGAGGCGTGGGGCTATCAACTCGCATGGCTGCGTCCACAACTCGAGGCGCTGGCCGCCCAGCGGGGCTGAGACGCTTGGCGCGGCTCACACCGGTCGCACAGGGCATCTTGCTGATGCTGGGGGCGATCTTTCTGTTCTCGGCGATGGATGCGACCGCCAAGACGCTGATGGCGCGCTACGATCCCATCCAAGTCGTCTGGGCGCGCTACGCGGGCATGATGGCGGTGGTGGTCGTGGCGCTCGCCCCGCGCCTTGGGCCGCTTTTGCGCACGCGTCATATCGGGCTGCAATTGCTGCGCTCGGCCTTTTTGTTTGCCGCGACATATACGTTTTTCACCGCGATCAGCTTGATGGATATCGCCGCGGCAACGGCGGTGATGCAGGTGCATCCGATGCTGTTGATGCTGGGCGCGGCTGTCGTGCTGCGCGAGGGCTTGGGGCCAAGGCGGATCTTGGGGATCGTGGCGGCGCTGACAGGCGCGCTGATCGTGATCCGGCCGGGATCGGATGTCTTCAGCCCCACCGCGCTATTGCCGCTTTTGGCGGGGCTTTTCTACGCGAGCTATGCGCTGGCCACCCGGTTTTTGGGACGCGATGAGCCGATCCTGACCTCGTTTCTTTACACCGCGATCATCGGCACATTGGCGGCGAGCCTCTTGACCGTACCGGTCTGGCAGGCACCGGCATCTTGGGATTGGGGAATGTTTCTTGCCTTGGGCGTGGTCGGGGCCACTGGTCAGTTCTTGTTGATCCGCTCGCTGACCATCGCCGAAGCGGGCGCGGTTGCGCCGTTCAGCTATGCCGGGGTGATCTTTGCGACCTGCTGGGGCTATTTCGCCTTTGACGAATTGCCCGATGCGCTGACCTTGCTTGGCGCGCTTGTGATCGTGGGGGCCGGGGTTTATGTCTGGCATCGCGAAACCCGCGCTGGGGCCGTGACCCCGACCAAAGCGCCCGTGACAGGCAGATAACCCCGAAGGATCGCATGGCCAAACCTCGCCGCCTCTGGCTCGACTGGACGGTCGATCGCGCCTTGCGTGGCCTGCTTTGGGTCGCGCTGCGCCTGCCCTATCGGTGGCGCGTGCCAATGATGGGGCGGATCTTGCGCGCCTTGGGTGGGATCACGGGCTACCGCGCGCGTGCCGATGAACAACTTGCATGGATTTTCCCGACCCTGACGCCAGCGGCGCGACACACCATTGCGACCGGTGTTCTCGACAACTTCGGCCGCGTTGTGATCGAAAACTATTCGACCGCCGACCAAATGGCATGGGCCGAACGCTGGGTGCCGCATGGTCCGGGGCTGGATGCATGCGAGGCAGCGCAGGCGGCTGGAAAACCGATCCTCTTTGTCTCAGGGCATTTTGGCAATTACCAGGCCGCACGGGCGGCGATGAATGTCCGCGGCTATGCGATGGGTGGGCTGTATCGTCTGATGAACAATCCCTATTCCAACGCCCATTATATCGCCTCGATCGAGGGCGTGGGTGGGGCGGCGTTTCCGCGCGACCGCCGGGGCTTGGCGGGCTTTGTCAAAACCCTCCGCGAGGGGGGGCAAGGCGCGATCTTGATCGATCAATTCATCGCCCAAGGCGCGCTGTTGGATTTTCTGGGCCAGCCTGCACCAACGGCACTGTCAGCCGCCGAAATGGCGTTGAAATACGACACGCTTCTCGTTCCGATCTATGCCGAGCGGCTGGAGAACGGTCTGGATTTCGATATCCAGATCGAGGCGCCGATCACGCATAGCGATGCGCTCACCATGACCCAAGCACTCAACGACAGTCTTGCCGCGCGGGTACGCGCAAAGCCTGCACAATGGCTTTGGATACATCGCCGCTGGAAACCCGATCGCGTCAAGGCCGATCACCCGCCGCAAGCGGATTGAGGCACGGCTCAATCCAAACGCGCCGCCGCCAGGATCGGCCCATGATCGGCTTGCTGCACGATCACCACATGCGGATCGTCTTGCTGGGGGATCACCCGAAAGCGCATCGGCGCCTGCCCGTCCCACTCGCCCACCACCTGCCACGATGTGACGACGTTGAAATGCTGGCTGACGGTGCCAGCCCTTTCGCCATGGGCGATGTTGACCTCGTTATGGGGGCTGTAGCTGACGACTTGCACCACCATGCGCGCAAAGGGTGGCGCGGTCAGCGTTTGCGTCTCTACCGCGAAACCATCGCCATCGGCGGAAATAGCGATGCTGACAGGATCGGGCGTGGCGCGATGAAGCTGCACAAGATCCGAGACCGCCATGGGCCGCACGCCCACGACACGGTCACTGCCGCCCACGATCATCTGCGGTGTATAAACAACGGTCGAGCCTGCGGCATGGCCATAACCATGCTGGCGCGCGGTAAAGGCGGGCTGGGCAAAGGTATCTTGCCAACCGATATAATCCCAGTAATCGACATGCAGCGCCAGCGCGATGACATCTTCGCGACGCGCCAATTCGCCCAAAAGCGCATCAGCAGGCGGACAGGCCGAACAACCCTGCGAGGTGAACAACTCCACCACCACCGGCCCATGGACCTCCTGCGCCGTGGCCGCATGCGCCGCCAACAAAGCGATCAAGCCCGCAGCCCATGTCGCAGCACCCCGCATCCCCATTGCCTTGTCCACTCCTGCCTAAGTTTCGCCTGCTACACCTAGCTCCTCGTGACAACACAAGCCAATCAAGCCTTTGCGACCGAAGTTACAACCCCCGATATGCGCGGTCGAGGAAAACTGGCCATTTCTCCTTGTTTGACACCACGCGAAAGAAAAGGGGCGCCCGAAGGCACCCCCTGTCAGTCCCGATTTTCAGGCGGTTCACGCCGCGGCGGCGGTTGCCTTCGCCAAATCCCGCAGTGCGCAACGCAGCACGCGGTGATCTTCGATCCGTTTGGACGGACGGCCCCGCATCCGCGCGCGTTCGACTTTACGCCGCGCGGGTGATCCCCAGCTTTGCCTTCAGCGCAGCCGGCAGCATCCGCGCGCTGCTGATGCGGGGATAGGCCATTTCGGAAATCACCCGATCCTCGCCGTAGAGCGCGAGATATTCGGCGTAATTGTCAAAGGCCCGCCGCCCGGCATAGTCGACATAGGTCTCGACGGGGGCGCCTTCGGCGAGGATGATGTCGTGATCCTCGGTCTCGATGTGGTAGACGGTGACCCGCTCGGGCAGGTCCGCAACCTCGGTGATCGTGGTGCCGTTCACCAGCACGCTCGCGTTGACCAAAAGCCCCTCGACCAGCAGCGCGTGATCCGCCGTCACCACCAGATCGCG
>NZ_CBFIIK010000102.1:0-9876 GCF_965662675.1 Roseicyclus sp.
TGCGCAGCAAGGGCCGGGTATTCTTGTGACGCACCCTTTGCCATAACAGCTCCAGATCCGCCTTGAGCCACAGCACAACGGCATTTTCCGTCAACAAGGCGCGATTGGCCTGAGACATCCACGCCCCGCCACCTGTCGACAAGATACACGGCGGTCCCGCCAAAAGCCGCGCGATGACGGCACTTTCCTTTTCGCGAAAGAAGGGCTCGCCGTAGCGCGCAAAGATCTCGGCGATGGAAAGCTGGGCCGAGGATTCGATCTCGGCATCCGAGTCGCGGATATCAACATCAAGCTGCTGCGCCAGAACGCGGCCCACGGCCGTCTTGCCCGCGCCCATCATACCAACCAATACGACACTGCGCAGCAGCCGCGCATGGGGCATTTTCGGCAAGGATGTGGTCGTCTCGGTCATTTGTTCAAAAAATTCTTCGGTGACTGGCGCAATTTCGCCTCGCATGGCTTATAAGGAAATCAGAACGGCGGCAAACGCCGATCCGCGACCTTTCCATGAAAGGCCAGCGGGCCAACGACAAGGCAAAGGCAAAGAGCATGCGGCGCGTGATCAGATTTCTTGTGGTGGTTCTCCTTCTGGGGGTGCTTGGTTTGATCGGCTATTCCTATTCAGGATACCTCGTGCCGGCGCAGCAAAGCGTGACCGCCCCGGTGGAACTCGATGTCGATTAAGCAGGCTATGATCGGCTTGGGCTGTGCGGTTTGGCTGGCGATCCCCGCGCAGGCGCAGCTCGCCCCAGCTCAAGGCAGCAACGGGGCCGCACCCCCGATGCCCGATCTGCCCGTCATCGCCGCACCTGATTGGCTCTCCGATACAGTCACCCGCCCGCATGCCAATGTCGCAACCTCTGTCGTCGCCCCCAGCATCAGCGTCATGCCACTGGGCGCGCTCTCACTTGACGCGGTCGGGCTTTTGCCGCCCAGCATCACCGGCTTGCCGCCGGGCCTTTGGGGCATGTCGGAACCCGAGACCTTGGCGCGGTTGCTGCGCGCCCAGCCGATCGAAGGGCTGCCAGCGGTCCAGAGCTTTACCCAAACACTTGCCTTGGCCGAGCTTGATCCACCGAACCAAGACCCGAACGATGCGGCGATGCTGTTCTTGGCGCGCATCGATATGCTTTTGGCACGCGGCGCCCTTGATCAGGCACAAGCCTTGATCGAACGCGCCGGCCCCACAAGCCCACAGGTGTTTCGCCGCTGGTTCGATGTCTCCTTGATGACCGGGCATGCCGACCGCGCCTGTCAGGCGATGGCGGCCAATCCCGACATCGCGCCCACCTTGCCCGCCCGCATCTTGTGCCTCGCGCGCTCGGGCGATTGGGCGGCAGCCGCGCTCAGCCTCGACACGGGCTTTGCACTTGGACGATTGACCGAGGCCGAGGCCGATCTGATCGCGCGCTTTCTCGATCCCGAATTATTCGAAGGTTCCGCCCCCCTCCCCCCCGATCCGGGCTTGACCCCGCTCAATTTCCAGATGCGCGTGGCCATCGGCGAACGCCCCGCAACCACTGGCCTCCCGCTGATCTTCGCCCATGCCGATCTGTCCGATCTGGCGGGGTGGCATGCGCAGCTTGACGCCAGCGAAAGGCTGATGCGCGCGGGCGCAATCTCGGCCGGACAATGGCTTGCGATCTATACATCACGGGTGCCTTCGGCATCGGGCGGGGTCTGGGACAGGGTGGGCGCGCTACAACGCTTCGATGCCGCGATCTTGGCGGGCGACCCGCTGCAGGCGGGCGCACGATTGACCTCTGCCTTTGCGGCGATGCAGGCCGCGGGCCTCGAGACCGCCTTTGCCGAGATCTATGCCGAGCGGCTGCTGCGCCTGCCCTTGGTCGGTGAAACCGGCTTGCTGGCCCGCAGGATCGGCCTGCTCTCGCCACTTTATGAAGTCGTCGCGCAATCGGCGCTTCCGCAAAACCGCGCGGAGGCGTTTCACTTCGCCATCGCCCGCGGCCAAGCCGCTTCTCCGCCGCCCGAGGCCGATCTGACAATGCGCGCCGTGGCCGCTGCCTTTACCGATCCCACCCCCGCGCATCGCTATGCGTGGTTCGTGGATAATGATCGTTTGGGTGAGGCGATATTGCGCGCCACGCTGGTGCTTTCGAACAAGGCACGCGACCCATCCGACATCACCGATGCCCTCGCCTTGCTGCGCAGCGTCGGGCTCGAGGATATCGCCCGCCGCGCCGCGCTGCAGCTTTTGTTGCTGACCGAGGCCCCACGCCAATGACCGCCGCTACGCATCGGCGCTGGATCGCGACATTTCTCGCGGCAAAGGCCGCCGAACAAGGTGCCGCGCGCAATACACAGCTGGCCTATGAGCGCGACCTGCGTGATGTGCAGGCCTATCTGGAACGACGCGGCAGCGGCTTTGCCGACGCCGACCGCGCCATGCTCGAGGCCTATCTCACCCAGCTCGATGCCGCAGGACTCGCCCCCGCAACCCGCGCCCGCCGCCTCTCGGCGATCAAGCAACTCTACCGCTTCGCCCATGAAGAAGGCTGGCGCAGCGACAATCCCGCCTTGCAGATCAAGGGACCGGGCAAACGCATCACATTGCCCGATACGCTTGGCATGGCCGAGGTCGATGCCTTGCTTGCGGCCGCTGAAACCCATGGCAAAACCGCCGCCGAGCGCGCGCGCAACACCTGCTTGATGCAACTTCTCTACGCCACCGGCCTGCGCGTGTCGGAACTGGTCAGCCTGCCTGCCAGCGCGGTGCGCGGCGCGCCCCAGATGCTGTTGGTCCGCGGCAAGGGCAACAAGGAACGCCTCGTACCGCTGTCGCGCCCTGCACAGGCGGCGATCACGCTCTGGCTTGGCCACCGCGATGCCGCCCAAGAGATCCGCAAACTGGAAAGCGGTACCAAACCATCGGCTTTCCTGTTTCCGTCCCACGGGGCGGCAGGCCATATGACACGGGTGCGGTTTTTCACCTTGATCAAGGCGTTGGCCGCCACAGCCGGGCTCGATCCCGCCCGCATCACACCCCATGGCATGCGCCATGCCTTCGCGACCCACCTGTTGCACAACGGCGCCGATCTGCGCGCGATCCAAACCCTGCTCGGCCATGCCGACATCGCCACGACCGAGATCTACACCCATATCCTCGATGACCGCCTCAAGCGACTTGTCCTCGACAACCACCCCCTCGCCAAAGACTAAGCGACTTCTTCGTTTCAAAAATATCCCGGGGGGAAGACGCCAAAGGCGGCTGGGGGGCAGCGCCCCCCTTGCAACAGCACCGCCTTTGCCGATGCGCCGCATCTTGAAGCAAACGCCGCCAAGCCCCATAACCGCGGCATGGAAAACACCATCCCCGAGACTTTCGCCGGCCTGTCCGACCCTGCGACATGGATCACCGCCGCGGTGATCGTGCTGCTGCTGTTATGCTCGGCCTTCTTTTCGGGCTCGGAAACGGCGTTGACCGCGGCATCGCGCGGCAAGCTGCGCTCGATGGCCGACCGAAGCGAGGCAAGCACGCAAGGTGCGGAAAAGGCATTGTCACTCAAGGAAGATAGCGAGCGGCTGATCGGCGGGATCTTGTTGGGCAATAACTTGGTCAACATTCTCGCGACCTCGCTTGCCACGGCACTGTTCACCACCCTTGTCGGCGAAGGCGGCGTGGCGCTTGCAACCTTGGTGATGACGGCACTTGTCCTCGTCTTTGCCGAGGTTTTACCCAAGACCTATGCAATCAACGACCCTGAACGGACCGCCTCGCGCGTCGCCCGCCCCATCGCGCTGGTCATCGCGGTCATGGCGCCCGTCGTCGCCGTGGTGCGTTACGTCGTGCGCGCGGTCTTGGCGATTTTCGGTGTCCGGATCGACGCGGGCGCCAATATGCTCTCGGTCCACGAAGAGATCATGGGCGCGCTTTCGCTCGGCCATTCCGAGGGGCGCGTCGGCAAAGAGCAGCGCGACCGGCTTTTGGGTGCGCTCGATCTGCATGAGCGCACCGTGGAAGAGATCATGCTGCACCGCTCGGGCATCGAGATGATCGACGCCGATGCCGAGCCCGAGGATATTCTCAGCCAAGCGCTGCAATCGCCCCATACCCGCCTGCCCGTCTATCGCGGCGATCAAGAGAATATCGTGGGCGTCGTCCATGCCAAGGATCTCTTGCGCGCCATCGACCAGCTGGTGCGCGGCCCCGATGCGCAGGGTATCGACGGGATCAAGGGCTTCAAGATCACCGATGTTGCGGTCAAACCCTATTTCATTCCCGAAACCACCACGCTTGACGATCAGCTCAAGCAATTTCTCAAGCGCCACACACATTTCGCGCTCGTGGTCGACGAATACGGCGCGCTGCGCGGCCTGATCACGCTCGAGGATATCCTCGAAGAGATCGTGGGCGAGATTACCGATGAATTCGACATCCCCGACGCGCCCATGCTGGCCCCCGCGGCCGATGGCAATTTCGTGATCGACGGGGCGATGACGATTCGCGACTTCAACCGCGCAACCGAGTTTCAACTTCCCGATGACGAGGCCAATACCGTCGCGGGCCTTGTCATCCACGAGGCGCAGACCATCCCCTCGGTCGGCCAATGCTTCAGCTTCCACGGCTTCCGCTTCGAGGTCGCCGAACGCGACCGCAACCGGCTGACCAAGCTCAAGGTGCGCAAACTCGGCTGACGGGGCGGTGCGAGCAAGCCAGCTTTTGTCGCTTTTTGACATGCGGGCCCCCGGCGGCCCTGCATTTGATGCGCCAAAGCGGGACAGGAGGATCACATGAAAACCACAACGCGTGTCTGCATCATCGGCGGCGGCGTCGTCGGCTGTTCGGTTGCCTATCACCTGACCAAGCTGGGCTGGTCGGATGTGATGCTGCTCGAACGCTCGGAACTGACCTCGGGTTCCACCTGGCATGCGGCGGGGGGGTTTCACACGCTGAACGGCGATACCAATATGGCCGCATTGCAAGGCTATACCATCCGCCTTTATCGCGAATTGGAAGAGCTGACCGGCATGTCCTGCGGTCTGCATCATGTGGGTGGCATCACGCTTGCCGACACGCCCGAACGCTTCGACATGCTGAAAGCGGAACGCGCCAAGCATCGCTACATGGGCAATGACACCGCCATCATCGGCCCAGACGAGATCAAGAAACTATCACCCATCACCAATGTAGATGGCGTTTTGGGCGCACTTTACGACCCGCTCGATGGGCATCTGGACCCGTCCGGCACCACGCATGCCTATGCCAAGGCCGCGCGGATGGGCGGGGCCGAAATCGTGCTGCACACAAAGGTCATCGCCACCAACCCCCGCCCTGACGGCACTTGGGATGTGGTAACCGACAAGGGCACGATCCATGCCGAGCATCTGGTCAATGCCGCGGGCCTTTGGGCGCGCGAGGTGGCGGCGATGGCGGGCTGCTACCTCCCGCTGCACCCGATGGAGCATCAGTATATCGTGACCGAAGAGGTGCCCGAGATCATGGCGATCCTCGATGCGGGCGCCGAGCATCCGCATGTGATGGACCCGGCCGGCGAAAGCTATCTGCGCCAAGAGGGTCGCGGGCTGTGCATCGGCTTTTACGAGCAACCCTGCCGCCCCTGGGCGGTCGATGGCACGCCTTGGACCTTTGGGCATGAGCTGTTGCCCAATGATTTCGACAAGATCGAGGATAGTATCGCCTTTGCCTATCGCCGCTTCCCGGTGCTGGAACGCGCGGGCGTGAAGTCGGTGATCCACGGCCCCTTTACCTTTGCCCCCGATGGCAACCCGCTGGTGGGCCCCGTGCCGGGCTTGCGCAACTACTGGTCGGCTTGCGGCGTGATGGCGGGGTTCAGCCAAGGTGGCGGTGTCGGTCTGATGCTGGCGCAATGGATGATCGAGGGCGAGGCCGAGCGCGATGTCAGCGCGATGGATGTTGCCCGTTTCGGCCGCTGGATCGGGCCGGGCTACACGCTGCCCAAGGTGATCGAGAACTACCAGACCCGCTTCTCGGTGGTTTATCCCAATCAGGAATTGCCCGCCGCACGGCCACATCGCACCACGCCCATCTACGCGACATTCGACGCGATGGGCGCGGTCTGGGGCGCGCAATACGGGCTTGAGGTGGTCAATTATTTCGCCGCCCCCGGCGAGGTGCGGTATGAGACGCCCAGCTTCCGCCGCTCCAACGCATGGGAGGCGACCGCGCGGGAAGTCAAGGCGGTGCGCCAAGCCGTCGGCATCAACGAGTTGCAGAATTTCGGCAAATACGCGGTCACGGGCCGTGATGCGCGCGCATGGCTTGACCGGATCATGGCGGGCCGCATCCCCGCGCCGGGGCGGCTGTCGTTGACGCCGATGCTGTCGGAAAAGGGCAAGATCATCGGCGATTTCACCGTCTCCTGCCTGTCGGAGACAGAGTTTCAGCTGACCGCCAGCTATGGCGCGCAAGACATGCATATGCGCTGGTTCGATGCCCATCTTTCGGGCGATGTGCGGGTGGTGAATGTCTCGGACCGGCGCACGGGCTTTCAAATCGCGGGGCCGCATGCGCGCGATCTTTTGGCCTGTGTCACAAGCGCCGATGTCGCGGCCGAGGCTTTCCGCTTCATGGATGTGCGGCGCATGGTGGTGGGGATGTCGGACGCCATCGTACAACGGGTGAGCTACACTGGCGATCTGGGCTATGAGATCTTTGTCGACGCCCTGGAACAGCGCGCGCTCTGGCAGGCGCTTTGGGACAAGGGTCAGGCGTTCGGGATCACACCCTTCGGCATGCGGGCGATGATGTCGCTGCGCCTCGACCGCTTCTTCGGGTCGTGGATGCGGGAGTTTTCGCCCGATTATACCGCCGCCGAAACCGGGCTTGACCGCTTCATCCAGTTCAAGAAAAACACCGATTTCATCGGCCGAAGCCTAGCCGAGGCCGAGCGTACCAGCCCCCCTGCCCGCAAACTGGCCCATTTCGTGGTGGATGCCGCCGATGCCGATGTGGTGGCCTATGAGCCGATCTGGCTTGACGGTGCGGTGGTGGGGTTCTGCACCTCGGGGGGGTATTCGCATTGGACGGGCCAATCCGTCGCGACGGGTTTTCTACCCAGTGAACGCATCGTCGAGGGCTTGGCCGTCGAGATCGAGATCTTGGGCGAGATGCGCAAAGCCCGCGTTGTTTCAGCGCCGCTTTGGGACGATCCACGCATGCGTGCATAAAGCCGGGTTGTGCGCCTTCGGCGCAGCGCCGCTTTGGCGGCTTGACCAGATCACCCATGCCTGCGCCTATGCGGGCATGACCACGCCGACAATACTTCTGCTTGCCGCTGGCCGTTCATCTCGCATGAAAGGCCGCGACAAGCTGTTGGAGGATATCGACGGCCAGCCGTTGTTACGCCTGATGGCGGCGCGCGCTTGCAAGGCCGGGGTGCCGGTGCGCGTGGTGCTTGGCCCCGACCAAGCTGCACGGCATGGCGCGCTTGCCGATCTGGCGGTCGAGATCGTCACCGCCACCGAAGATGACGGTATGGCCGCCTCGATCCGGGCCGGTATTGCCGGGCTGAATGGGCCGGTGCTGCTCGTCTTGGCCGACATGCCCGAGATCACGGCACAAGATCTTTACCTCATGGTCTCGCTTGGCGCCCATGCACCAACCGCCATCTTGCAAGCCGCAACCCGTCAAGGCCAGCCGGGTCATCCTGTCCTGTTTCCTGCCGATCTCTTGCCTGCATTGGCCCAATTGCGAGGTGACCAAGGCGCGAAAGCGATCCTTGCCAATGAGGCTGCGCGGGTGAACCTTTTGCCTTTGGCCGACGCGCGGGCCAGCGTCGATCTCGATACGCCAGAGGATTGGGCGCTCTGGCATGAAGCGCGAAACCGGAAAGCATAGAAAAAGGGCGGCCGCATGCGACCGCCCTTCCCTGTCCGTGTCTTGAATGACCGGGGTTCGCACCCCGGCCCTCTTGGATCACAGCTGCAGCAGTTTCGCCTCATGCGCCTTCAGCGCGCGGCGTGCGGCGGCGTAATCGGCCACACCCTCGGCGGTCGCAAGCTCGGGGAAGAGCGCCACGATTTCATCGCGCGCATCTTGGCCCATCGCACCCAAGGTCTGGTCGCCCGGCTGGAAGCTTTCGGTCCATGCCCCATCCGACAGCACGACCTCGTGACGGTCGAACATGAAGTGGATGTAGGTGGTCCGAAGGGTCTCCATCGTCTGGATCGCCATGTTGTTCACCAGATGCTTGGCCGCGACCAAAACCTCGCTCTCGTCGAAGTAGAGCTGGGTCCGATCACCCGCGATCAGCAAGCGGTGCTGCGGCGAGACGACCATATCGCGCTCGGGCAGACCTTGGCCAAGGCTTCCAGCCTTGATCAGGATCGGCTTGAGGCTGGGATTGCGCGCCAACTCCTGACGGCTGAGCGTCCGGTTCCCGACCCAACGGATCTCTTGGATACCATTGTCACGCGTGATCACCCGATCCCCTTCGCGCAGGGATTCGACCGGCACCTCGCCCTTCGGCGTCGCGATCAGCGTGCCGGGGGTGAAGCAGGGGATGACATTCTCGATTTCAGCGAAGGTCAACGTGCCTGCGACAGTCGTCTGGGTCGCATCGGTGAAGAAGGTGACCGTGCCGCTTTCGCCCACACCCGATGTCGCGTCGAAGGTCGGATCGGTATCGTCATAGTCGATCCGCAGCGGGCCGCTTCCCATCAGGTCCAGCGTGTCGACATCATTACCGTCGGCATCCTCGCCGCCGAAGATGGTGTCGCCCAGACCCTCGGTGAAGACCTCACCATTCGGGGCGGTAAAGGTGCCGACAAGGAAGGTGTCGTCACCGATATCACCCGACATGTCATCCGCGCCTTGGCCGCCGATGATCACGTCATCGCCACGCCCGCCCGAGATGACATCGTCATCGACACCGCCATCGATCGTGTCGTTCCCGTCACCGCCGAAGATCGAGTCGTCATCATCGTCGCCGAAGACAAGATCGTTGCCGGCGCCTGCATCGATTGTGTCTTTCCCGTTGCCCGGAAGCGGATCGGGCAGGATCGACGAGGCATCGACAAGGTCGACGTCATCGACCAAGGCCGGATCAACCCCGCCGAAGATCGTGTCGTCACCACCGCCGGCAATGATCTCGTCATTGCCTTCGTTGCCGACGATGCGGTCATTTCCGTCGCCGGTCACGATGCTGTCGTCATCAAAGCCGGCATCGATGACGTTGTCGCCACCCGTATCTTCGATCAGATCGGCATCGTCGCCGGTCAGGATCGTGTCATTGCCAGCCCCGGTGAAGACCGTGTCACGGTCGTCATTCGGGTCTGCATCCGGGCCGCCGAGGAAGGGCAGGCCAAGATCGGGGCGACCATCGACACCGGCATTGATCAGGTTGTCACCTTCCAGATCTTCGATGAAGTCGTTGCCCGAATTGCCGTTGAGCGTGTCGTTACCGGCATCGCCATAAAGCTCGTCATCGCCCGAGCCACCCGAAAGCGTATCCGCCCCGGCCCCACCGAACAGCGTGTCGTTGCCTTCCGCGCCGCCCATCGAGTCGTTGCCATCACCGCCATCGACAAGGTCGTTGCCCTCGTTGCCACGCAACTCGTCATCGCCGTCACCGCCCAGAACGGTGTCGTTGCCCGCGCCACCGGTGACAAGATCGTCACCCGCGCCGCCGTCAACGATATCATCGCCCTCGGCACCATTGACGACATCGTCACCGAGGCCACCATCGACCGTATCATTGCCACCTCCGGCATTGATCGTGTCGTCGCCACCATTGCCGTCGATCACATCGTCGTCATTGGTGATCTGGTCACCGCCGCCATCGGTCGGGGCGTTGCTGTCGTCATAGCCCAGACCCATCTCTTCGCCCGTCTCTTCGCCGTCGACCACCCCATCGGGGGCCGCCGGCGGCAGGA
>NZ_CBFIIK010000102.1:9886-10196 GCF_965662675.1 Roseicyclus sp.
GGTTTCGATCTCGGTAAAGGTGACGGGCACCCACTCACCATCGGCATTCTGAACCTCGACCGTGCCGGAGGTGGAATCTCCATCAGGATCGGGGGTTTGCGTCAGGTTGCGGAAGCTCACGAAATCCGACAGGTCGAGCGTATCGCGGTCGTCGCCGGTCGTGCCGCCATCGACGCTGATCGGCGCGGTATTGTCGCCGGTCGCATCCAGCTCGGCTTGGTCGATCACGATCGTGTCGCTATCGGCTGCGCCGAAGATGCTGTCGCCCGCGCCGCCGATGATGAGGTCATCATCGCCATCGCCTGAAAGC
>NZ_CBFIIK010000103.1:0-10036 GCF_965662675.1 Roseicyclus sp.
ACCCCTCGGACGTCCTGAAAGAGGGCCAAGAGGTTTGGGTCAAGCTCTTGGGCTTCGACGATCGTGGCAAGGTGCGCCTTGCGATGAAGATGGTCGATCAGGCCACCGGCAAAGAACTTGCCGAGCAAGGCGAAGAAACGGCGGAGTAATCCGCCGATCGCAATCGGAAAAAAGGGGGCGCGCCCAGAACTGGGCGCGCCCTTTTTCATTGAGGCATTGGTTGCCGATCAGCCGACCAGCCCACCATCCTCGCGCTTGACCGCGATGACCGCCGAGCGGGCGAGCGAGCCGCCGTGATCGGGCCAGTCGCCGCCATTGTCGCCGGGGTGCTGGATGCCCACGAACATCGTGCGGCGGTCGGACGACCAGCACAGGCCCGTGACTTCGCAGCCGTTCGGCCCGGTCAGGAAGCGCTCGATCCGGCCCGTGACCGGGTCGCCGGCCAGCATCTGGTTGTTGCCCATGCCTTCATAGATGCCTTCGTTGCTGTCATCACCATCGGTCTGAATCCAGATCAGACCGGTGCTGTCGATCACCATCCCGTCGGGCGAGTTGAACAGGTTGCCCTCGTTGATGTTGGCCGATCCCGCCTGCAGACCTTCGGCCACGGTGGGGTTGCCCGCCATGACGTAAAGATCCCAGAAGAAGCTGTCCGCGCCGTGGTCGCCGCCTGCCGGGCGCCAGCGCACGATCTGGCCATAGTTGTTCGTGTCGCGCGGATTGACCGCGTTGACCGTCATCGGGTCGCCACCCGCATTGGTGCGCACCGTGCCCGCATCGGTCAGCACACCCCGGCGCGAGTTGTTGGTAAGGCAGCAATAGGCCTCGGCCGCGTTGGGATGCACCGCGATCCATTCGGGGCGGTCCATCGTGGTGGCGCCGACGCGGCTGGCGGCCATGCGGGTGAAGACGGCGATATGGGCCGCATCCATGCCGGTGGTGGCGGGGGTCAGCGGCACCCAGCGGCCCGACATGTCGTCTTCGAAGACCGCGACCGACAACTCGCCATCGACCAGAAGGGTCGCGGTGTCTTCGCCCGGGACATAGACGTCACGGCTGAGCCAGCGATACATGAATTCGCCCCGCTCATCATCGCCCATGTAGACAGCGACACGGCCATCGGCGGCGATGGCATAGGCGGCGTTCTCATGCTTGAAGCGGCCCAAGGCGGTGTGCTTGACCGGGGTCGCATCCGGGTTGGCCGGGTCGATTTCCACGATGTAGCCCGCGCGGTGCGGCTCGTTGGGGTTGGCGGCCACGTCGAAGCGCGGATCGAAGCCGTGATAGTTGTAGCGGCCCGGTTCCACGGCGGTGTTGACGCCGTAGCGGCGGAAGCCATCCAGCACCGCGCGGCTGGCCGTGACCTCGGCGGTGGCACCGAAGTAGCCGTTGAAGTTCTCTTCACAGGTCAAATAGGTGCCCCAGGGCGTCCGGCCGGAGCCGCAGTTGTTGAAGGTCCCGAGCGAGGCCATGCCGGTCGGATCGTCCTCGGTCTTGAGCAGGTCGTGACCGGCCGCGGGGCCGGAGAAGGTCATGGGCGTGTTGTGATGGATGCGGCGGTTGTAGGGGCTGTCAACGACAACGGCCCAACCATCGGCACCCTCGGCGATCTCGATCACGCTGACGCCTTGGAAGTTCTGCAACATGCGCACCTCGTCGGCCGAGCTGGGCATGCCATCGCCGGTTTGGGGCAGGTTCACCCGTGGGTTCACATATTCGCTGTTGATCGCGATGATTTCACGGCCATCGACATTGAACAGCTCCATCCCGTCGGTGTTTTCGCCAAAAACGCGGTCCGACATCGCGACGGGCACGCCGTTTTGCGGGTCAAACGCCCCTTCGGCATCCGAGAACAGCGCATCGCCCCAGCGCACCAGCGTTTTCCACTCATAGCCTTCGGGGACATGGATGGTGTTGTCGGTCTGGGCGGCGATGGGCGTGAACGGAAAGCGCGAGGCGGGCTGCGCCATCGCGGTGGTGCCTTTCAAAAGGCCGGTCCCCATGACGGCTGCGCCCGACCCGAAGGCCAGAACACCACCCAAGAAACCACGGCGCGAGATCGCGCGTTCGACAACGCGGTCGAATTCCTGAACTTCGGGACGGGGGAATTTCAACTCGTCCCATTCGTCGGCGGACAGGCTGTGAATGTCGATATCTTTCATCGCTTGTGCTTCCTTGGCTGAGATTGATCGGCGAAACGGCCAAGGACGCGTTAGAAACCCAAGGTAACGGTTTTTTTGCGGTTTGATGAAACTTGGCTTTTTTCCACAGTTTTTGTGCCGCTGATCAGGCTGATAGCCGGTGGCCCATGCGGGGGCTGACACACAAGTGACTTGTCCATAGCCGCGTCACACCGCAAAAGTGACTTGGTTTTAATACGATTCTCGACTGTGCAGGAGGAGGTGCGGTCATGCTGACGCGCCGGCATTTCATCATTACCAGTGCTTCGTTGTTTTCGGGCGCCATCGCCGGCCCGATTGCTGCACAGGATTCCGTTGGCTTCGATGCGCAGGTCACGCGCCCCGATCCAGATCCGAATGCAAACAACCCTTGGGGTCTACACCCGCGTTTCATGCCGACGCGGGTCGAGCACAAGGCCGGGCTGCGCGCAGGGGATATCCACGTCGATGCGCGCGCACGCTATCTTTATCATATCGGCACCGATGGCAGCGCGATGCGTTACGGCGTGGCGATCGGGCGGCCGGGTCTTTATATCCCCGGCACCTTTCGGATCGGCCGCAAGGCGCAATGGCCCTCATGGACGCCAACGGCGGCGATGATTGCACGTGAGCCCGAAGTTTACGGCCAATTCGCGGGCGGTGTGCCCGGCGGGCCGGAAAACCCGTTGGGCGCGCGCGCCTTCTATCTCTACGAAGGGTCGCGCGACACCTATCTGCGCATCCACGGCACACCTCAGCCTTGGTCGATCGGCACCTCGGCTTCGTCGGGCTGCGTGCGGATGGTCAATGCGCATGTGATCGACCTGTATGAGAATGTGGAAAGCGGTGTGACCGCCTATCTCTATCCGCAAGCCTGATCACCGGGGCTTTGCCTTGACGCAAGGTTGGTCGCCTTTGGCCCTTGCGATGTCGGGGCAACGGCTTGCGCCCTGCCCAACTCGGTGACAGGGTCAGCGCCGCATCAGGGAGGATCAGCCATGGATCGCAGCCGCCATTTCTATATCGACGGTCGTTGGGTCGCCCCGGCAACCCCGCGCGATCTCGCGGTGATCGACCCCTCGACCGAAGAGGTCTGCGCCACGATTTCGTTGGGCGATCAGGCCGATACCGATGCCGCCGTCGCCGCCGCACGCCGGGCCTTTGACGGGTGGGCCGCAACCCCCGTGGCCGAGCGGATCGACGCGTTGGAGCGTATTCTCGCGGCCTATCTGAAGCGATCCGAGGATATGGCCCAAGCCATCACCGCCGAGATGGGCGCGCCTATCGATTGGTCGCGCCAGCAACAAGTCACCTCGGGCGATTGGCATTTCGAGGCCTTCCTTGCCGCCGCCCGCGAGATGGATTGGGAACGGCCCCTTGGCCCCCATGCGCCGGGAGAGCGGATTATCCATGAAGCCATTGGTGTGGTCGCGCTGATCACGCCGTGGAACTGGCCGATGAACCAGATCGCGCTCAAGGTCGCGCCCGCGCTGTTGGCGGGCTGCACCATGGTGCTGAAACCCTCGGAAATCGCGCCGCTTTCGGGGTTGGTCTTTGCCGAGATCGTCGATGCCGCGGGTCTGCCGCCGGGGGTGTTCAACCTTGTGAATGGCGACGGTCCGGGCGTGGGTAGCCAGCTTTCGGTGCATGCGGATGTCGATATGGTCAGTTTCACCGGCTCGACCCGCGCGGGGCGGCTGATTTCCAAGGCGGCCGCCGACACGATCAAGCGCGTCAGCCTCGAGCTGGGCGGCAAGGGTGCGAACATCATTTTCGCCGATGCGGATGAAAAGGCGGTCAAGCGCGGTGTCATGCGCTGCTTCGGCAATTCCGGCCAATCGTGCAACGCGCCGACCCGCATGCTTGTACAACGTGACCGTTACGAGGCAGCCGTCGAGATCGCCGCCAAAACAGCCGAAGAGACCCCAGTCATCCCCGGCTATCAGGAAGGGCGCGGTATCGGCCCCGTCGTGTCGGCGATGCAATTCGACAAGATCCAAGCCCTGATCCAAACCGGGATCGACGAGGGCGCGCGGCTGGTCGCGGGTGGCACCGGGCGGCCCGGGCATCTGAACCGCGGCTATTTCGTGCGCCCAACGGTTTTCGCCGATGTCACCCCCGACATGACCATCTACCGTGAAGAGATCTTCGGCCCCGTCTTGTCGATCACCCCCTTCGACACCGAGGAAGAGGCCATCGCGATGGCCAATGATACCGAATACGGGCTGACCAACTACATCCAGACCACCGACAAGGACCGCCTGCACCGGGTGGCGCGGCGGGTGCGCTCGGGGATGGTGGAATGCAATGGCAAAGGGTTCGGCAAGGGCTCGCCCTTTGGTGGCATGAAGCAATCGGGCAGCGGCCGCGAAGGCGGTGTCTGGGGCATCCACGAATTCCTTGAGGTCAAGACCGTCAGCGATTGGGACTGATCCGACAGCGGTTTTCGCCGCGCTGCGGAAATTAGTCGTGGTCCTGTCACCTCTGCCGCCTATCTTTGGCAGAGATGACGGAAAACAAGCACATAACTGGCCCGGTGGTCTTGATCTTGGGCAGCGGTCCCGCAGCCGTTGCCGTGCGGGGGTGGGACAGGTCCGTGTTCCACCAGATCGTGGCGATCAACAACGCATGGCGCCTGCGCCCCGATTGGGATGTCTCGATCCACCCCGAGGATTTTCCCCCCGAACACCGCCCGCCCACACTTGCCCGCGGTCAGTCGCGGATCGTGGCAGATGATTATGTCCCGATCCAGAACGCCTATGGCGGTTTCGTCTATGCGGGCGGCACCATGGCCTTTACCGCCGGATACTGGGCGCTTGGGGCGCTGCGCCCCCGCGTGATGGCCTTTTTCGGTTGCGACATGGTCTACGCCGCGACGGGGCGCACGCATTTCTATGGCACAGGCACCGCCGACCCGCTGCGCGCCGATATCACGCTGCAAAGCCTCGAGGCCAAGGCCGCGCGGTTGCAGCTGTTGGCCGCCGAACAGGGATGTGCCTGTGTCAACCTGTCGATGCAGGACAGCCGACTTGTCTTTCCGCGTGCGGGTCTGGATGAATTGGTCGGTCAAAACCCCTTGATGCCTGATGCAGCCGCGGTCGCCACCGCCAAGGCGCGCGAGGCGGAATTGAATTACGTCGTGCCATCGGGACGCTATTGGCAAGAAGCCGCGCGTTTCGACGCCGCCGCATTGGCCGATCTCGACGGGCTATGGCTGGCGGCCCATCAGGCCACGCTCAGAACGGCACCGCTGCGCGAAACACCATCCCCATCCCGCCATTTGGGTGCCGCAGCTTCAGGCTTTCGGCGTGGAGCATGAGGCGCGGATAATCTCGCGCTGCCCCCGTCGCATAGAAGGGGTCGCCCAAGATCGGATGGCCGATCTCAAGCATATGCACGCGGAGTTGATGTGACCGCCCGGTCTTGGGGTAGAGCCGCATCCGCGTTGTGCCATCTTCAACCCGCATACGTCGCCATGATGTCTGGGCGGGTTTGCCGATCTCCCAGTTGACATGCTGGCGCGGGCGGTTGGGCCAGTCGACGCAAAGCGGCAGGTCGATTTCCCCCTGTGCCTCGGCCACCTCGCCCCAGACGCGGGCGATATAGGTCTTTTTCATCTGCCGCTTTTCGAATTGCTGCCCAAGATGGCGCTGCGCATGCGGTGTCAGCGCAAATACCATGACCCCCGAGGTGTCCATATCCAGCCGATGCACCAACAAGACCTGCGGAAAGGCCGCCTGGACCCGCGCGATCAGGCAATCGGCCAGATGTTCCGCCTTGCCCGGCACCGACAACAGCCCGGCGGGCTTGTTGACCAAGATGATCGCGTCGTCGACATGGATGATGTCAAGCGGGCCGTCGGGCGGCGCGTAGTCAAAGGCCGGGTTGGGGTCTGCGTCGGTCAATGGTCGGGTTTCGATTGCTCGAAAGCGGCCTGTTGTGCGGCGCTCGCCTCGGTCTGGTGCAGCGCCTTCCAATCCTCATATGGCATGCCGTAGACGATTTCGCGCGCGGCCTCTTTGTCGATGGCGATATCGCGTTCGGTGGCGGCCTCTTGATACCAGCGGCTCAGGCAATTGCGGCAAAAGCCTGTCAGGTTCATCATGTCGATATTCTGCACATCCGCGCGTTCGTTCAAATGCTGCAAGAGCCGGCGAAAGGCGGCGGCTTCGAGTTCGGTGCGGGTGGCGTCATCCATGGTGTCTCTCCCTGTGATTGGATCAGACCTCGGCATTCTTGAGCGCCGCGTCAAGCATCGGTGCCAAGCGCCGCCCCCAATCATGCTGTTGAACTGGTGATGTGATCAGATCGTTGCGCAACTCGATCAAGACATGGGGCAGGCCCGGTTGCACCCCATGGCGGTCGAGCGCGTCACCGGGCAGATGCCCGCTATAGGGTTCATTATCGCCGACACAGATATCACCTGCTGCGTGGAGCTGGGCCAAAAGGGGATGGGCCAAGCGCGTATCGGCGGCATAAAGCACCCCCACATGCCAAGGGCGCGGCGCGCGACCGCGCAGCTGCGGCGTAAAGGAATGGATCGCCAAGATCACCGGATCCGCACGGCGGGCAAGCAGCCCCGACAGCGCGTCGTGATAGGGCCTGTGGAACAGCGCAAGCCGCCGCGCGACCTCGATCGCATCGGCATGGCGGTTGGCCGGGATGATCGATCCGTCGTAGATCTTCATGCAAAGCGTCGGGTCATCCTCGCCCCGGTTCGGGTCGATCACGAGGCGCGAGAAATCCGACCAGATGACCGGGCTGTCGAGTGCCGCCCCCAAGGCGCGCGCCAGACCGGCCGCGCCGATATCATAGGCGATGTGTCGGGCCATATCTTCGGGCGGCAGACCAAGATCGCCACCCGCCACCGTATCGGGCACCCGGTTTGAGGCGTGATCGCATGTCACCACCCAACGCCCCGGGCGATCTTCGCCCTCGATCTGATAGGCTGGCGTCATGTCCTTGTCGCATCCGTGATGTTGCTAGGGGGCGGAAATAGGACTTTCGCGCAGGCTTGGCCAGTGGTCGTGCCGCATGTCTGTTGTCGGCGTCCCGGAATTGCGCCATAGAGCAATAAAGACGCGCATGTTTGCGCTAACAATTGGGCCAAGCCATCCAGCGATTGGCTGACCGAATAGCGGATGAAGAGGAACCGACCGATGAAACGCGACCGTAACGTCAAGATCGTGGCGACACTTGGCCCGGCATCGGACGGCGAGCATATGATCCGCAAGCTCTATGATGCGGGGGCCGATGTGTTCCGCCTCAACATGTCCCATGGCGGCCATGCCGAGATTTCTGCGCGCCACGCCGCGATCCGCAAGGTAGAAGCCGATGTTGGTCGCCCCATCTCCATTCTGGCTGATCTTCAGGGGCCCAAGCTGCGTTGTGGCGTCTTTGCCGATGATGAGGGGCATGTGCTGAAAAACGGCGCCTCCTTCCGCTTCGATCTCGACAAGACACCGGGCACCGAAACGCGGGTCAACCTGCCCCACCCCGAGATTTTCGCGGCCCTCGAACCGGGTGCGCGGCTTTTGGTCAATGACGGCAAGGTGCGGCTGCAGGTCGAGGCCTGCGGCGCCGATTTCGCCGATTGCACGGTGATCGCGGGCGGCCCGGTGTCGAACCGCAAGGGCGTGAACGTGCCCGATGTGGTGCTGCCCTTGGCGGCGCTGAGCGAAAAGGACCGAGCCGATCTGGAATTCGTCTGTGCGCTGGGCGTCGATTGGCTGGCGCTGTCCTTCGTGCAGCGCGCCGCCGATGTGCATGAGGCGCGCGATTTGGCCAAGGGGCGTGCCGCGATCCTATCCAAGATCGAGAAACCCGCCGCCGTTGCCGCCTTTGACGAAATTCTCGCGGTTTCCGACGGGATCATGGTCGCGCGTGGTGATCTGGGCGTGGAATTGCCGGTGCAGAACGTGCCGCCGATCCAGAAGCGGCTGGTGCGCAAATGCCGTGCCGCCGCCAAGCCCGTGATCGTGGCAACCCAGATGCTCGAGAGCATGATCGAAAGCCCGATGCCCACCCGCGCCGAGGTGTCGGATGTGGCCACCGCCCTTTACGAAGGGGCCGATGCCGTGATGCTGAGCGCGGAATCTGCCGCCGGCTCCTACCCGGTCGAGGCGGTGCAGACGATGAACAACGTGGCCCTCGAGGTCGAGAATGACCCCAACTTCACCTCGATCATGGCCGCCTCGCGCACGGTTGCGCGCGTGACGACAGCCGATGCCATCGTTCTGGCCGCCCGCGAGATCGCCGAAACCGTCGATATCAAGGCGATCTGCTGCTTCACCCAATCGGGCAACACCGCGGCGTTGGTCGCGCGCGAACGCCCGCAGGTGCCGATCCTTGCGCTGACGCCCTTGGTCGATGTGGCGCGGCGCATGTGCCTGACATGGGGGTGCCATTGCTATGTTACGGGCGAGGTCACGCGCTTCAAGGGTGCCGTGGTATCGGCTGCGCGGATCGCGCGCGAAGGCGGCCATGCGACCGAAGAAGACCAGATCATCGTCACCGCGGGTGTGCCGTTCAACGTTCAGGGTTCCACGAACATCCTGCGCGTGGCACCATGCGCCGAGCGATTGATTTATGCGTCGGACCCTGAGTGAGTGTTGATCCAAATATCCTGATCGTGATCGCCGCTTTTTTGGTGATCCTTGCGACCGCATCGCTTGTGGCGGGGTGGGTCAATCGGATGTGGTCATGGCCCGCTGCGGCCGCGCTTGTCATCGGGCTTGGGATCTTGGGTTATGTGCATCTGGGGCTGATGCCCGATGGGCTTGGCTTTTTCGATCTTCCGATGGCTTTCATCCATGTCGCGGCGATGGTGCTGAACTAGATGCGCGTCACGCTTGTGATGGCTTTGATTGTAGCCACTGCCGCGCCTGTCTCAGGGGCCGTGCGCGACGGGGCGATCTTGCAGCAATCGGGGCAGGGCCGTTTCGTTTTGCTCGATGCAAGTCAGCCCTTCGCGGTGGGCCAAGATCATTTCGATGACGACAATCTTTACGCTTTCGACGAGGCGCAGATGATCACGCTGCGCCGGCCACTTGCCGTCGATATCGGCGGCACGCCCGCGGGTGTGCTGCCCATCGGCACCCAGCTGGCCAGCCATTATGTCTTTTTCGACAGTATCGACAGCAGCCACTTCGCCTATGTCGCTTTTGATGCGCCGATCCTCGGCGTGGCGACGCAACGGGCGACGCTGGCGGCCTCCGATGATCTGGCAGGCACCGCCGTGCGCTATCTCAGCCCCGGATTGCGCGGGCTGGAGACCGGGGACGAGGTCTGGATCGACCCTGAGGATTCGCATCGCTTGTTCTTGCTATGGGCTGGTTCCTCGCCTGGCGATTACATCCGCGTCTTTACGGCCATCGCCGCGCACCCCGGAATGATGTAAGACCACATCTCGGCGCGGGCTTTGTCGCAGCGAGGCGCTGGACAGCCCCGCGCTTTGGCTGTATGCGACGCGCTCCAACGGTGCGGCCGGCCAAAACGGCATGCCGAGTCGCGCCCGAAGCTCTCTAGAAGACAGGAGACGAAAATGCCGAAGATGAAGACGAAATCGAGCGCCAAAAAGCGCTTCAAAGTGACCGGCACCGGCAAGGTTGTCGCGGCACAGGCCGGCAAGCGGCACGGGATGATCAAGCGGACGACCAAGTTCATCCGCAACGCGCGTGGGACGACGACTCTGTCCGAACAGGACGCGAAGATCGTCAAGACCTACATGCCCTACGACCGCTGAGGAGGCCGCAAAATGTCCCGCACCAAAGGTGGAACCGTTACCCATCGCCGCCACAAGAAGGTTCTTGACGCGGCCAAAGGCTATTATGGCGCCCGTTCGCGGAGCTTCCGCACCGCGACGCAGGCTGTCGACA
>NZ_CBFIIK010000104.1:0-9105 GCF_965662675.1 Roseicyclus sp.
ATACCCCTCGCCATTGCCAAAGGCGGCTTCTGCCTCGCGCCGCCCCTCGCGGACCTTTTCCTCAAGCTCCGCCTCGGAATGGATCGGGCGCATGCCCCGGCCTCCGCCGCCCCAAGATGCCTTGAGCATCAGCGGATAGCCCACAGCCTCGGCCTCGGCCCGGATCGCGTCCATGTCATCGCCCAAGACCTCGGTCGCGGGAATGACGGGCACGCCTGCCGCCATCGCGACGCGCCGGGCGCTCGCCTTGTCGCCAAGGGCGCGCATGGTGTCGGCCTTGGGGCCGATGAAGGTGATGCCATTGGCCGCGCAGGCATCGACGAAATCGGGGTTCTCGCTCAAAAGCCCATAGCCCGGATGGATCGCATCGGCCCCTGCCAGCTTGGCCACACGGATGATCTCGGGGATGGAAAGATAGGCCGCCACGGGGCCAAGCCCCTCGCCGATCTTGTAGGCCTCATCGGCCTTGAAGCGATGCAAGCTCAGCTTGTCCTCTTCGGCATAGACGGCCACGGTGCGTTTGCCCAATTCATTGGCCGCGCGCATGACGCGGATGGCGATCTCGCCGCGGTTGGCGATGAGGATCTTCTTGAATTCGGACATGTGGCAGCACCTTTCTTCGCAGATGCAGAATTTCTACGCAGGAAAAAGGGATGACGCAAACAGTTTGCGGACTGTTTTTCCCATATTTTCAGTTGAAATAAATGTTGCGTGACATGCTGCGGCGCAGCAATTCACGCCGAGCCTTTGCGTCCGATCAGCCCGGTGTCGCCAAGCGTGCTGGCAGTTCGTCAAAGCGCGTCACACCCATCTGTGCCATGTTGCTCGTCATGTCCTTGGCCAGAAGGTCATGCAAATGCGCAGGCCCCGCTTGGCCAAGCGCGCCCAACGCATAATGCCAAGGCCTGCCCATCATCACGAAATGCGCGCCCAAGGCCAAAGCGCGCAGGATATCAAGCCCCCCCTCGATCCCGCTGTCGAAGATCAGGGGCAGGGTGGTGGCGCCCCGCACATCGCGCAGCGCATCGAGGCTGGCGGGCGCGCCGTCGAACTGCCGCCCGGCATGGTTCGACACCCAGATCGCGTCGACCCCCATCGTCTCGGCGCGGGCGGCGACATCGGCCTCCATCACGCCTTTCAGGATCAGGTGCCCATCCCACGCCGCGCGCAGCGCCGCGACATAGTCCCAATCGGGGGCCGCGCGCAGCAGATAGCCCACATGCGCGGTCGAGGGGAGCGGGCCGGTCTTTTTCTGGTCGGCATAGCTGTCCATCAACTTCATGCGCGGCATGCCGGTCGCCTGAATGCCTAGCGCCCAAGCCGGGCAGCGCGCCACCTGTGCCAATAGCCGCGGCGTCAGGCGCGGGGGCTGCACCAAGCCGCCGCGCGTCTGACGCTCCCGGCGCGAGGCGGCGGGCACATCGACGGTCAAGACCAGCGTGTGAAACCCCGCCCCTTTGGCACGCGCCAGCATGTCGTCGCGGATCGCCATATCGCGGGGTGGATACATCTGAAACCAGCCCTGATCGCCGATCACGCCCGCCACCTCCTCTGGCGTGCGGGTGGCCACTGTGGACAGGCCGTAAGGGATGCCCGCCTTGGCCGCATGGCGTGCCAACATACGCTCCGCATCGGGCCAGATCAGCCCCGACATGCCCAAGGGCGCGATGCCGAAGGGCACAGGGTAATCCCGGCCCAGAAACCGGGTCGAAAGATCGGCCACGATCTCGCCCCGAAGTGCGGCGGGATGAAACAACACCGCGTCGAGCGCCGCACGGTTGCGTCGCGTCACGCTTTCGCTACCCGTCGCGCTGTCGAGATATTCCCATACGAAATGCGGGATGCGCGCCCGCGCGCGAGATTTGAGGTCGGACAAGGCGGGGTAGCGTGCGTGCAGATCCATGCCGCGGACAAAATCGCGCCGCGCCTGTTTTGTCCAGAGCTGCGCTCTTTCGCGCTTCAACTTTCCAAGAATATCCAGACCCGATCACCGCAACGGTCAAAATCGGAACATTATGCGAACAAATCTTTAAAGTCGCGCCGAACCGCTCTATTCTCTACCCCATGAGCAGTTTCGATGATTCAGATGCCTTCGCGGCGGCCGCCTCTCTCTCGCTATCGGCGCGCGCCATGGCCGCGCGGCCCATGCCCTATCTCGATGGGCTGAACCCCGCGCAGCGCCAAGCGGTCGAGGCGCTGGATGGGCCGGTCCTGATGCTGGCGGGTGCGGGCACCGGCAAGACACGGGCGCTGACTGCACGCATCGCTCACCTACTGTTGACGGGAACCGCGCGCCCGAACGAGATCTTGGCCGTCACCTTCACCAACAAGGCCGCGCGCGAGATGAAGCTGCGGGTGGCAAACCTGATGGGCCAGCCGGTCGAGGGGATGCCGTGGCTTGGCACCTTTCACGCGATCTGCGTCAAGCTTTTGCGGCGCCACGCGGAATTGGTGGGGCTGAAATCCAATTTCACCATCCTCGACACTGACGACCAAGTCCGGCTGATGAAGCAACTCATCGCCGCCGAGGGCATCGACGAGAAACGTTGGCCCGCCCGCGCCTTGGCGGGCATCATCGATGGCTGGAAAAACCGCGCGCTGACGCCCGAAAAGCTGCCCGCCGCCGAGGCGGGGGCCTTCGACCGCAAGGGCCCTGTGCTTTACGCCCAGTACCAAGCCCGGCTGAAGGCGCTGAACGCGGTCGATTTCGGTGATCTGTTATTGCACATGATCACGATCTTTCAGGCCCATCCCGACCTGCTGCAACAATACCAGCGTTGGTTTCGCTACATCCTCGTCGACGAATACCAAGACACCAATGTCGCCCAATATCTGTGGCTGCGGCTGCTCGCACAGAGGCATTCCAACATCTGCGTGGTGGGCGATGATGATCAGTCGATCTATGGCTGGCGCGGGGCAGAGGTGGGAAATATCCTCAGGTTTGAAAAGGATTTTCCGGGCGCAGTGGTGATCCGGCTGGAGGAAAACTATCGCTCGACCGCCCATATCCTCGAGGCTGCCAATGGGGTCATCGCGCATAACAAGGACCGCTTGGGCAAGACGCTGCGCAGCGTCGGGGGAGATGGTCATCAGGTCCGACTGATCGGCCATTGGGATGGCGAGGAGGAGGCGCGCTGGATCGGCGAAGAGCTTGAGGCCTTATCGCGTGGTACCCGCGCGATCGACCCGATTGGGCTTGATGGCATGGCAATCCTTGTGCGCGCCTCTCACCAGATGCGGGCGTTCGAGGATCGCTTCCTGACCATCGGCCTGCCTTACCGCGTGATCGGCGGCCCGCGCTTTTACGAGCGGATGGAGGTGCGCGACGCGATGGCCTATTTCCGCGTCGTCGTCAGCCCCGATGACGATCTGGCCTTCGAGCGTATCGTGAACACCCCCAAGCGCGGCTTGGGCGACAAGGCGCAGCAAACCATTCAAAAGCTTGCCCGCCAAAACGGCGTCAGCTTGATCGAAGGCGCGCGGCTGGCGGTCGAAACGGGCGCGATCGGCGGCAAGGGGGCCAAGGAGTTGAAGGCCTTGACCGATGCGGTTGCGCGCTGGCGGGGCTTGATGCTCGGGGCGGGTCTCGGCGTTGCGGCAGGTGCTGCCGATGATGATCTTTTGATCGAAGAGGGCGCCCCCACCCCCAAGATCGGCCATATCGCCTTGGCCGAGATGATCTTGGACGAATCCGGCTACACCGGCATGTGGCAGGCCGACAAGACGCCCGAGGCGCCAGGGCGGCTCGAGAATCTCAAGGAATTGGTCAAGGCGCTGGAGTTGTTCGAAAACCTGCAAGGCTTTCTCGAGCATGTCAGCCTGATCATGGACAATGCCCAAGATGATGGCGAAGAAAAAGTCACCCTGATGACGCTGCACGCCGCCAAGGGGTTGGAGTTTCCAGCCGTCTTTCTGCCGGGGTGGGAGGATGGGTTGTTCCCCTCTCAGCGCGCGATGGACGAGACCGGGCTCAAAGGCCTCGAAGAGGAACGCCGCCTTGCCTATGTCGGCATCACGCGCGCCGAAGAGGTCTGCACCATCAGCTTTGCGGGCAACCGCCGCGTCTATGGCCAATGGCAAAGCCAGATGCCCTCGCGCTTCATCGACGAGTTGCCGCAAGACCATGTCGAGGTTCTGACCCCGCCGGGGCTGCATGGGCATGGCGGCATGGGCGCTAGCGCCAGCCCCGTTGCCGCGGCAATGCGCGGCTCGACCCTGCATGAGGCGGCGGCGCGGGCGGATGTCTATAATTCACCGGGTTGGAAACGGTTACAGACCAACAGCGCCCGCCCCGGCCTGCGCCAACCGCAAGAGGCGCGGCATATGACCATCGACGCCGAAGCGGTCAGCGCCTTTGCCATCGGTGACCGGGTGTTTCACCAAAAATTCGGTTATGGCGCGGTGGTGTCGGTCGAGGGGGACAAGCTGGGCGTCAGCTTTGACAAGGCCGGGACCAAACATGTGGTCGCAAGCTATCTGGTCGCTGCCGATCGCGCCGATGATGTGCCATTCTAGGGTGTGTTGCGTTTGATCGGGCCCAAGGATGTGTTGGGTCAGGCGAAGCAGTTTTTGCGCGGAATAATGCGTTCGTGTGTTGCATTGAAGCCAACCTAACGCAACAAACGCGCAGCCTCAAAGCCCCAGCATCGGGTAGAGCGAGGCCACCAGCAACAGCGCCATGGTGATATTGAAGGTGCGCAATCGCCCCGGCCCGTCCAGCCAGCGGCGCAGCTGCGTGCCCATCGCGGCCCAGACCGTCACCGATGGCAGGTTGACCACCGCAAACACCAATGCCACCGCAAGCGCGCCCCAATAGCCGCTTTGTTCAGGCGCGAAATTGGTCTGCGCATAGATCGCCATATACCATGCCTTGGGATTGACCCATTGAAAGGCCGCCGCTTGCACAAAGCTAAAGGGGCGGCCCGTTGCATCGCGCGCGCCCGGTGGCGCGGCATTGGCGATTTTCCAAGCCAGCCATAACAGATAGGCCGCACTTGCGATCATCAACGCAGGCTTGAGCCATGGGATCGCCAAGAAAAGCTGCAATAGCCCCAGACCCACCAGCGCCACCATCAGCGCATGCCCGCCGGAGATGCCCAGCATATGCGGCACCGTGCGCCTGAGGCCGAAATTCGCACCCGAGGCCAAAAGCATGATGTTGTTCGGCCCCGGCGTGATCGACGAGGCGAAGGCGAAAAGAATCAGGGCAAGGATCAGGTCGGGTGTCATCGCGCATCTGCCGTCATGGCTGGGTCGGTGAAAGCTATGGCGCGCGTTGTCACAAAAGAAAAGGCGGTGACGCCTGAGGGAGGTCAGGTGTCACCGCCAGCGTTCAGCGCCAAGGGAGGAGGAGGCGCCGATCTTGCGTGCAAGGCGCGGGGCGCGCGCTTGCGAATGAGGCGGCGACGGGGCCAAGGGAGGAGGAGGCCCCGCCGCCGGACGTCACGGTTCCCCAAGGGAGGAGGAGAGGAACCGATCACGTTGGCCCGTTACCGGGCCGGGTAGTGGCGGACCCATCCAGGGAGGAGGATGATGGACCCGCAAGCCGGGCGATCCCAAGGGAGGAGGGGGATGCCAAGCCGTTCTTTCGTGCCGCCCCAAGGCCGCACTTTATTTCTTCGGCCGCGCTTTAGCCGCGCTTGCCATAGGCTGCTTCGAGCGCGATGTTACGCAGCATCGACGGGTTCAGGCCAAGATCAGCCAGTTCGCGCGTGGAGAGCGCTTGCAATTCCGTCAGCGTCTCACGATAGACGCGGTGGGCCCGCCATGCGGCGATGATGTCTTTGCCGATTTCGGTCAGGCGCGCGCCGAGGCCCATGCCGTTGGAGATCGTGCGGTTGCTCGTTACATATGCCATTTTCTTCACTTTCTTGCTTGGGCGGGCCAGCGCCGGATTGCGCTTTGGCTCCGCTGGGAACCGTTTGTTTCATCCCCGCCTCGAAACTGAAGATAGCCACATGCTGCGTTTGCACAATGGACGATGCTTCAATGCTGCTTTGCAGCAAATGCATAGCTGGAGATGACGTTGCGGAAGCTGCCTCTTGACATAACGGCCTTGGCTGGTGGGGCGTTTCGAGACGCCCAATTCAGGTTGTTCTTTTTCGGAATCTTCTTCGCGGTGCAGGCGATTTGGGTGCAACGTGTCACGCTGGGCTGGCTGGCATGGGAGCGCACGGGGTCTGCCGCTTTCGTGGGGTTGGTCGCGGGGTTGAGCCTAGCGCCCGCCTTGGTCTTGGGCCCGCTCTTCGGGGTGATGACCGACCGCGTCGATATCCGGCGGGCGGCCTTCACCACCAACGCGCTGATGGCCTTGGTCTTGGCGCTTTTGGCGATCAGCCTGCCCTTTAGCGGGTCTTTGGCGCTGGTCTTGGCGGCCTTTGCCATCGGCCTGATCTCGGCTGCCCATCATCCTGTGCGCATGTCATTGGGCCCGCGCCTCGTGCCGGTTTCCGAGGTGCGCCATATCGTCAGCGTGGCAGCGCTCAATTTCAACCTTGCCCGTCTGGTCGCCCCGGTGATCGCGGGGGCGGTGATCGCCAATTTCGGCGCGGGGGTCGCGCTATGGGTGTCGGTGCTGTGTTATGTGCCGATGCTGATCGTCTTGCCGCGCTTGCGCCCGCGCGATTTGCCCATCCGCCCGCCGGCCTCGGTCTTTGCGGATCTGCGCGAGGGATTGCTTTACGCGCTGCGCGCGCCCGTGGTGCGGCTTGCGCTTGTGATCACCTTGGTCTTTTCCACAATCGTGCGCGGCGCGTTGGAAGTTTTGCCGGTTCTGGCCGATGGCGCCTATGCAAAGGGTGCGGCGGGTTTGGGCGTGTTGACGGCCGCCGCGGGTGCGGGGGCTGTGTCCTCGGCCATGCTAAAGGCTTCGGGCATCGGGGCCTCGGGGGCGAGCATTCCGCCGATGGTGCTGTGGATGGCGGTGCTGGGGCAGGGTGCGGTGATCGCCATGGGCCTGTCGCCCGGCTGGTATCTTGCGATCTTGGCCACGGCGGTTGCGGGGTTCTGCGCCACATGGGTGGGGGTGTCGATGCAATCGGCCATCCAGACCGATCTGCCCGATGAATATCGTGGTCGCGTCATGAGCTTGTGGGTCGTGGCCGGATTTGGTGCCGTCGCCTTGGGCGCATTCGCGATCGGCGGAATCGGCGAAATCCTCGGCATCGGCGCGGCGCTGGCCTTGGTCGGTGGCGGGGGCATCATGATCATGGGCGCGCTGATTCTGGGGGTGCAAGCCCGGCGCTGAACGACTATGTCAGGGCACAAAGCCGTGCCACGACAGGACATTTCCACCATGACCCAGACCCGCGAAACCATTCTCGAGGCATTGCGCAGCCTTGGCTTGCCCGATGGCGGCGATCCGGTCAGCCGGGACATGGTCCGCGCGCTCAAGGTCGATGGGGCCAGGGTCAGCTTCGTGCTAGAGGCAGAAAGCCCCGAAATGGCCCGCAAGATGGAGCCTGTGCGCCTCGCTTGCGAGGGGCTGGTGCGCAAGCTGCCCGGTGTGGAACAGGTTTCGGTGGCGCTGACCGCCCATGGGCCGGCACCCAAGGCGCCGGCCGCCCCCGCCCCCAGCCTCAAGATCGGTGGCCATCCCACGCCGCAGGCGGGGCCGATGAACCCCACGGGCGTCAAGCGCATCATCGCGGTGGGTTCCGGCAAGGGGGGGGTGGGCAAATCCACCGTTGCCTCGAACCTCGCCGTGGCCTTGGCGCGGGCGGGCAAGAAAGTGGGGCTTCTGGATGCCGATATCTACGGCCCCAGCCAGCCGCGCATGATGGGCGTGAACAAGCGCCCTGCATCGCCCGATGGCAAGACGATCATCCCGCTGCACGGGCATGGCGTCACACTGATGTCGATCGGCTTCATGCTGCCCGAGGAAAAGGCCGTGGTCTGGCGCGGGCCGATGCTGATGGGCGCGCTGCAGCAGATGCTGACGCAGGTGGAATGGGGCGATCTGGATGTGCTGATCGTCGATTTGCCGCCCGGCACCGGCGATGTGGCGATGACGCTGTGCCAACGTTCGGATGTCAGCGGGGCGATCGTGGTCTCCACCCCGCAGGATGTCGCGCTTTTGGATGCGCGCAAGGCGCTCAACATGTTCGAGCTGCTCAAGACCCCGGTTCTGGGGCTGATCGAGAATATGGGCGTCTACCATTGCCCCAATTGCGGGCACGAAGCGCATATCTTCGGCCAAGGCGGCGTCAAGGCCGAGGCCGAAAAGCTGGGCCTGCCATTTTTGGGATCGCTTCCCATCGATCTGGAGACACGCCTTGCAGGTGATGCGGGCACGCCGATCGCGGCAGGTGACAGCCCGATGGCCGCGGCCTATGGCGCGCTGGCCGCGCGCCTGATCACGGGCGGTTTGGTCTGATCCAAACCTGAACGACAGGGGTGATTCGCGCTGTTTTGCAGGTGAAATTCCCAATCCTCCCATCATTGCGGCGTTCAGTGGGCGAAAATTGGGATCAATTCCCATTTTCGTCCTGCTGGACGCTTACCCCAAGATATTGGGGTTGTTTCCTGCACGGCTACAATACCTACCCCAATTTGTCGTCATTGTCGTTTGGTGCGGCATCCGGTGATGGCCCGGATTCCCAAAAAATGGGATAAATTCCCAAAAAAAGGGTTTACATGGGCGCTTGTGGCATGGCATTCATTCTCCACTGGCAGACGAGATAAGTATCGGGCCGCAAAGGCCTGAACCAAAAACAAAAAAACGGCAGGTTCATACAGGCACCTCTAACGCCAGAAAAAGAGATCCGGCGCGCAAGCGAGCAGACATCCCCCCAGGTGGCCTGTGCAGTCGGACACCCAGAGATGGGACGAGAGCGGCGGATTGAGCAGTGGCAGCTTGCTCAATCCGCCGTTTCCATTCCCGGCGGTCGAAATACGGCCGAAACGAGGCAGAAAAAGGGCACAGCCCCGTGGAACGTGAGTTCACCGGCGTAAGCCGGAACAAGATGGACGGAAAAGGCCGGGTCTCGATCCCGGTCAAGTTTCGTCGTGTCTTGCAGAACTGCGATACCGAATATGCCCCCGGTGGCGTGTTGCGGATGCATGTCACCTTTGGTGATCCCACCAAGAAATTCATCGAATGCTGGT
>NZ_CBFIIK010000105.1:0-9071 GCF_965662675.1 Roseicyclus sp.
CGCGCGGCTGGCCGGGGAGGCGGGGCGGCGGACGGGCGATTACATCTTGGCCCATCGTATCCCCAAGCCCGCGCAGGCGGTTCTCAAGCATCTGCCCGCGCGGCTATCGGCCCCGATCATGGCGCGTGCCATCGCCAAACATGCCTGGACATTCTGCGGATCGGGGGAATTTCGGCTGGCGGCAAGCTGGCCGCCGCGTTTCGAGATCGTGGACAACCCGGTGGTGCGGGGCGAGATGTCGGAGGTGCCATTGTGCCATTGGCATGGGGCGGTGTTCGCCCGGCTTTTCACGCAGCTTTGCGGGCCGGGCTGGCAGGCGGTGGAAACCACCTGTTGTGCGCAAGGGGCGCGGGCCTGTCGGTTCGAGATGCGCCGGTCGCAGCCAAACTGAGCTTGCGTGGCGCGGCGTCACCGTCGCGGGGGCGCTGCCCCCGGCCTACGGCCTCCCCCGGGATATTTATGAAACGAAGAAGGCTCTGGGCTGTGCCGGGGGTCCGTCTGCGCGCGCAGCGAAGGCATTGGGGGGTGTGATGTTCACAGCGGCCAGATCAGCGGAATGGTCAGACACACCACCACGCCCAAGCTGAGGTTCAGGGGAATGCCGATGCGCATGAAATCGGTGAAACGATAGCCCCCCGGCCCGTAGACCAGCATATTGGTCTGGTACCCGATGGGCGTGGCGAAACAGGCCGAGGCCGCGATCATCACCGCCACGACAAGCGGGCGCGGATCGACGCCCATGGCTTGGCCGAGCGCGATGGCGATGGGGGCCATGATCACCGCGATGGCGTTATTCGAGACAAGCTCGGTCAGGATCGTCGTCATGTAATAGACTGCCCAGACCAGCACCCAAGGCGGCAGGTCGACCAGCACGGGGGCCACGCGCCCCACGATCAGCTGGATCGCCCCTGTATGATCGAGCGCCGCACCCACGGCGAGCATGGCGAAGATCAGCGCGAGCAAGCGCCCATCGACGAAGGAAAACGCCTCTTCCGCGTCGATGCAGCCGGTCAGCAGCACCACAGCCACCGCGATCACCGCAAGCGCAAGGATCGGGGCGATATCGAAGGCAGCCAAGCCCACGATCCCCGCCATGGCCGCGATGGCGATGGGGGCCTTGCCCCGGCGATAGGCGCGTTCGGAGGGTTTGGAGACATCGACAAGGTCCATATCGGCAGCGAAACGCTGGATGTCCTCGGGCGCGCCTTCGAGCAGCAGCGTGTCGCCCACCCGCACGACCAATTCGTCAAGCTGGCTGCCGATGTTCTGGTTCCGGCGATGCACGGCGAGCGGATAGACACCGTAGCGCCGGCGCAGGCGCAGGCTGCCCAAGCTGCGGCCCACCATGCGCGCGCCGGGCGTGATCAGCACCTCGACCGTGGTGGTGGAGACCGAGCTGAGCTTGTCGACGGTCTTGAGTTCCTTGGAGGCCTGTAGCCCCAGCACCTCGGCCATATCGGTGCGCAGGACGACGCGGTCGCCCGCCTGCAGCACGACGCCCGCCATGTCGCGCCTGAGCGAGGCATCACCGCGCAGCACATCGATCAGCCGCACCCCTTCACGGGCGAACAGATCGACCTCGTTGACGTTCTGATCGATCAGGGCCGAACCTTCGGGCACTGCGACCTCGGTGAAGAATTTGGGCTTTGACCGCCCGCCCCCCAGCAGCGCGGCCATCGAGCTGCGCTCGGGCAACAGGTGGCGGCCGAACACAAGCAGATAGATCAGCCCCCATGCGACCACGACAAGTCCGATGGGGGTGATCTCGAAAATCGAGAAAGGGGCCAAGCCCTCGGCACGGGCAACCCCATCGACCAACAGGTTGGTGGAGGTGCCGATCAAGGTCAGCGTGCCACCCATGATCGCGGCGTAACTGAGCGGGATCAACAGCTTGGAGGGGGAGGTGCCGAGGATGCGGGCGATCTGCACGAAGATGGGCAGCATGATCACCACGATGGGCGTGTTGTTCATGAAGGCCGAGGCGAGCGCCACGAAAGCCAGAAGCGTGGCCACCGCGACGGCAGGGTGCGAGGCGGCCTTGGCCTCGGCGAATTTGGTCAGCCGGTCGAGGGACCCTGTGCGCACCAGCGCGCCCATCACGATGAACATGGCGGCGATCGTCCAAGGGGCGGGGTTGGCCAGCACCGCTGTGGCGCGCTCGAACGGCAAAAGACCCAAGATCAACAGCACCGCCACCGCCCCGATGGCCACCACCTCGGTCGGCCAGCGTTCGCGCAGGAAAAGCGCGAACATCATCAGCATGATCGCAATGGCGAGCAATCCTTGGCCCGTATCGGAGAGGGAAAGGTCGATCATACTGGTCCCTTCGCGCGGCACGCACTGCGCCAACTCTAGCGATGCGGCAGCGCAGCACAAGCGGGCGCGCGATGCGGCCTAGGACAAGGCGACCGTTTCGGGGGGTTTGCGCGGCTGCACAAGGGCCAGACCGGCCAGCATCAGGACCAACGCGGCCCAAACCCAAGGGGAATAGGTCTCGGCCAAGATCAGCTTGGCCCAGAAGATGCCAAAGCCCGTCACAAGGTAGGAGACCTGCGCCGCAAAGACCGATCCGGCGCGCGTCACCAGCCAGACATAAAGTGTATAGGACACGGCATGGGCGACAGATGAGCCGATAATCGCGAATTCGGGCAGGCCAAGCGGCGCCGTAGGCATGATGAACTGACCCGTCATCGCCGCAAGCGGCGCGGCAAGGACCATCCCGATGAGCGAGGCCCCCAGCAAGACCTGCACCGCATCGAGCCCTTCGGTGCCGTAGCGGGCGACGAAATTGCCCTCGACCGCGTAGAAGAAGGGCGCCACCAGCGCCAAGGGCAGCCACCAGACCATCGCACGGTCAGGCAGGCTGCTTTCGGGAAGAGCGATCAGCAAAATGGCGCATAGACCAAGGCATAGCCCCAAAAGCCGCACCAGCGAAAACCGATCGAGCCCCAAGGCCAGCGCCACGGGGAAGGCCAGCATCGGGATCAGCGACAAGACGATCGACATGATCCCCGAGGGCAGGTGAAACGCGGCCGTGTAGCTGGCCGCATTGGGCAAAAGCGTGCCGATCAGCGCGATGATGGTGCAAAAGGCCAGATGCCGCCCCTCACGCGGGAGGGGGCGACCACGCAGCATGTTGATCGCACCCAAAAGTACGGCCCCGATGGCGAATTGCCAGAAGATGATGCCGAAATGGCGGTAGCCCGCGGTCACGGCGATCTTGGCCAAGGGCTGGGTGATGCCCCAAGCCGCGCCGCAAAAGATCAAGATCGCGATATAGACCAGCCAGTCACGGCGCATCGGGCGGGCCTGCATGCAACAGGCGGCCACCCAGCCGGACGGGATGCAGCGCAAGTGCCACGCCGCTGCGGTCATCGGTTTCGACCATCAGCCCCGAGAGCGTCCCCTCGCCCGCTGCGGGGGTGAAACGTTCGCGCGGCATGCCGGTGATGAAACGGCGCATCGGCTCGGCCTTGTCCATGCCGATGACCGAGTTGTAATCGCCGCACATGCCGGCATCGGATTGATAGGCCGTGCCGCCGGGCAAGATCATCGCGTCCGCCGTCGGCACATGGGTATGGGTGCCCACAACGATGCTGGCGCGCCCGTCGCAGAAATGGCCGATGGCCATTTTCTCGGATGTCGCCTCGGCATGGAAATCGATCAGCGCGGCTTGGACGTTGCCGCCGCGCGGGAATTTCTTGAGCACCGCGTCGAGCGCCGAGAAAGGATCGTCGAAGGGGCGTTTCATGAAGACCTGCCCCAGCGCTTGGGCCACAAGAACCTGTTTGCCGCCGCGCGCCTGAAAGACGCGCGCGCCCGCGCCCGGCGCATCCTTGGCGAAATTGAGCGGGCGCAGGATGCGCGGCTCTTGATTGATGAATTGCAGCATGTCGCGCTGATCGAAAGCGTGATCGCCCAAGGTCAGACAATCGGCCCCTGCATCGAGCAATTCCTTGGCATGACCCGCCGAAAGCCCCGCCCCCGCGGTCGCATTCTCGGCATTGACCACGACGAAGTCGAGGCGCCAATCGGTGCGGAGCTTGGGCAGGTGGCCCGTGATCGCGGCGCGGCCCGCACGCCCCATCACATCGCCAAGGAAGAGAATACGCATGACCAACGGCTTAGGCGCGGGCGCGCGGCGGGGCAAGCGGGAAAAACGGGATCAGGGCCGCGCGCGGCGAATGACGCCCGCCTCGGTCACGATGGCATCGAGCGCGATATCGGTGGGCTCGGTCGGCAGGGGCGGCAATTGCTGCACGGCGAAGGCAAAGCCGATGGCCACGACAGGCTGGGCCTTGGCCAGCCGCGCCAAGGTGCGGTCATAAAAGCCCCCGCCATAGCCCAAGCGGTTGCAGGCGGCATCGAACCCCACCAGCGGCACGATCAGTGTATCGGGGATGATCCAATCGCCCTGTTCGGGGATCATCGCGCCGAAGGGGCCGGGGATCAGCGGGGTGTCGGGGCTCCAGCGGCGGAAATCGAGCGGCAGCCCCGCGCCCGCGATGACCGGCACGCCGATCTGCGCGCCCATCTTGTGCAGGGCGGTCATGGCGGGGCGAGGGTCGATCTCGGTCCGGATCGGCAGGTAGGCGGCGATCACGCGGCCCGTGGCTGGGACGATCTCGGCCAGAAGATGGGCGGTGGCGGCCGCGACCGCGCGGGTATCATTGCGCAGATCGAAGGCGCCCTTGCGGGCGGCATAGGCGGTTTGGCGCAGCGCGGACTTGACCTCGGACATGGGGGCGACAAGAAAAGCTTTCGGGCGCGCGCGCAAGGCGGGGCGCGACGGGTTTAGGGCAAAGGGCGACAAGATGCTGGTTCTCGATCATATCGCGGTGGCGGCGACCGATCTGGCGACAGGCGCGGCAGAGGTCGCGGGCAAGCTGGGCCTACCCCTGCAACCCGGCGGGCAGCATCCGCATATGGGCACGCATAACCGGCTGATGTCGCTGGGCGATGATTATCTCGAGGTCATCGCCATCGACCCGGAAGGTGCGCGCCCCGCCCAGCCACGCTGGTTCGATCTGGATCGGTTCCAAGGCGCGCCGCGTGCCACCACATGGATTTGCCGCTGCGATGATCTGGGGGCGGCGCTGGCGCTTGCCCCCAAGGGGGCGGGGCGGCCATGGGATCTGGCGCGCGCCGACCTGCGCTGGCGGATGGCGGTGCCGGAAGATGGGATCTTGCCCTTTGACGGGCTGTTTCCGGCGCTGATCCAATGGCAAGGCGCGGCGCATCCCGCACCCCGCCTGACCGATCTGGGGGCGCGGTTGGTGGGGATAAAGCTGTTTTCGCCCCAGGCCGAGGCGCTCCGCGCGGCGCTGGCGCCGCTTGTCACGGATGCACGGATAACGGTGCATGCGGCCCCTGCCCCGCGGATGGAGGCGCGCATCGCCACACCCAAGGGCGAGGTGGTGCTGTGATCAGACCGGCCCGCATGGGCGATGCGGATGCCATCGCCGCGATCTGGAACCATGTGATCCGCGACACCGCCCAGACCTTTACCACCGCCGAGAAAGACCCCGGCGCGCTTGCGGTGCAGATCACGGACCAGCCCTGTTTCGTCGCCGAGCGTGGCGGTAGGGTCGTGGGCTTCGTGATCTATGGCCAGTTCCGGTCCGGGCCGGGCTATGCCCATACGATGGAGCATTCGATCCATGTGGCCCAAGACGCGCGCGCTGCGGGGCTGGGGCGCGCGCTGATGGGTATGGCCGAGGATCACGCGCGGGGCGCGGGCATCCATTCGATGATCGCGGGGGTGGCGGGCGAGAATGCCGGCGGTGCCGCCTTTCACGCCGCCTTGGGATACGCCGAGATCGCGCGGCTGCCGCAGGTGGGGTGGAAATTCGGGCGCTGGCACGATCTGGTCGTGATGCAGAAAATGCTCTGACAGGTCACGCTTTGCGCTGACAGCGGGCGGCGTTTTGCGTTAGGAGAGCGGCCATGTCGCTTTGGTCCCGCATACGAGATACCGTGGCCGCCCTTGCCAAGGGCGAGGGCTTGTCGGTTGTCTTCGAGCGGCTGCGCAGCCCGCCCGAGCGCTCGGTCGCCTTCACCATCGCGGTGATCGCCTTGTCGGCCAAGATGGCGAAAGCCGATGGGCAGGTCACCCGCGACGAGGTGACGGCCTTTCGCGAGGTGTTTCACATCCCCCCCACCGAGGAGCGCGCGGCGGCGCGGGTCTTCAACCTTGCGCGCGAGGATGTGGCGGGGTTCGAGGAATATGCAGGCCGCATCGCGCGGATGTTTCGCGGGCGCGGGCGGGGCGAGGCGGTGTTGAGCGATCTGTTAGGGGGGCTTTTTCACATCGCGACGGCAGACGGGGCCTATCATCCGGCCGAGGATGCGTTCCTGGCACGCGTGGCCGAGATTTTCGGGCTGTCCGCGCCCGCATTCCGCCGCATCCGCGCGGCCCATGTCGCCGATGCCGCACCCGACCCATACACAGTGTTGGGGGTGAGCCCGGAGATGAGCCTTGATCAGATCCGCGCGGCGTGGCGCACGGCGGTGCGTGCCGCCCATCCCGACCGGATGATGGCGCGCGGGGTACCGGAGGAGGCGATGCGGCTGGCCGAGCGGCGGCTGATCGCGATCAACCGGGCGTGGGAAGAGATCTCGGGGCGGGCCGCCTGAGCCCTTGGCGCGCACATTCGAGGGCCAGCGCGTTATGTTAAGTGCGGGGCTCTGCCCGTTATGTTAAGTGGGGGGCTCTGCCCCCCGGGCGTCCCCTTGGGCCGCCTCCCCCCGGGATATTTATGAAACGAAGAAGCAATCATCGCGTGGCGGGTTGAGGCCGGGGGCTGGGCGGGCCATATCTGTGACAACGTCAGTTCGATGAGGTCCGATATGCCCCTTTTCCACAATGCCCCCATGCCGCGCGATGCCAATGCCACAGGCGGGGGCGCGCCATTGGGTGGGTTGCCGCAATGGGATCTGTCCGATCTTTATACCGCGCCTGATGCGCCGGAATTGACCCGCGATCTGGGCTGGCTTGAGGGGGAATGCGCCGGTTTCGCCGCCGATTACGCTGGCAAGCTGGCCGATCTGGACAGTGCAGCGATGCTGGCTTGCGTGCGCCGCTACGAGGCGATCGACCGGATCGCGGGGCGGATCATGTCCTATGCGGGGTTGCGCTATTACCAGCACACGACCGACGCGGGCCGGGCCAAGTTCATGTCGGACATGCAAGACCGTATCACCGCTTCCACCACGACGCTGGTGTTTTTCAGCCTTGAATTCAACCGCATCCCCGAGGCGGTCTATGCGACCGTGTTCGGCGGCGATGCGGATCTGGCGCGCTACAGGCCGGTCTTCGACCGGATGCGCGCGATGGCGCCCTACCAGCTGTCGGATGAGTTGGAGACATTCCTGCACGATCAATCCGTCGTGGGGGCGGCGGCGTGGAACAAGCTGTTCGATGAGACCATCGCGGGCATGAGTTTCGCGGTAGAAGGCGAGCGGCTGGGGATCGAGGCGACGCTGAACCTGATGACCGATCCCGATCGTGCGCGGCGCGAGGCAGGCGCGCGCGCCTTGGCCGAGGGGTTCGCCGAGAAGCTGCCGCTCTTCGCGCGGGTGCATAACACGCTGGCCAAGGAGAAAGAGATCTCGGATCGCTGGCGCAAGCTGCCCAGCCCGCAGATGGGGCGGCATCTGTCCAACCATGTCGAGCCCGAGGTGGTCGAGGCGCTGCGCAACGCGGTGGTGGCGGCCTATCCGCGGCTGTCGCACCGCTATTACGCGCTGAAGGCCAAGTGGCTGGGGCTGGACCGCTTGCAAGTCTGGGATCGCAACGCGCCGCTTCCGATGCAGGAAAACCGGATTTTCCCATGGGAGGAGGCGCGCGATCTGGTCAGCCGGGCCTATGCGGGGTTCCACCCCGATCTGGCCAAGCTCGCCGAGCCGTTCTTTACCCAAGGCTGGATCGATGCGGGCGTGAAAGAGGGCAAGGCGCCCGGTGCGTTCGCCCATCCGACCGTCACCGATGTGCATCCTTACGTGATGCTCAATTACCTTGGCAAACCGCGCGATGTGATGACGCTGGCCCATGAGCTGGGGCATGGGGTGCATCAGCGCTTGGCCGCCGAACAGGGTGAGTTGCTGTCGGCCACGCCCCTGACGCTCGCGGAAACCGCGAGTGTGTTCGGCGAGATGCTGACCTTCCGCACCATGCTGGCTGAGGCCAAGGATGATGCCGCGCGCAAGGTGCTGCTCGCGGGCAAGGTCGAGGATATGATCAACACGGTGGTGCGCCAGATCGCGTTCTATGATTTCGAGTGCAAGCTGCATGCCGCGCGGCGCGAGGGCGAGTTGACGCCCGACGATATCGGCGCGCTGTGGATGAGCGTGCAGGCCGAAAGCCTTGGGCCGGTCTTCGACTACATGGAAGGCTATGACAGTTTCTGGGCCTATATCCCGCATTTCGTGCATTCGCCCTTCTACGTCTATGCATATGCCTTTGGCGACGGCTTGGTGAACGCGCTTTACGCGGCCTATGCCGAGGGGCTGGAGGGCTTTGAGGAGAAGTATTTCGCCATGCTCAAGGCGGGCGGGTCGCAGCATCACAAGGAGCTGCTGGCACCCTTCGGCCTCGATGCCTCCGACCCCGCCTTCTGGGACAAGGGGTTGTCGATGATCGAGGGCTTCATCGACGAGTTGGAGGCGATGGAGGGCTGAGGCCCCAAGCGAAGCGGGCGGTGCGCCGGGTAGGCGCACCGCGCAAGCGTCACTCGGCCTCGTTCGCGGGCTTGGCTTGCAAGAGGCCGTAATTCGCCTCGCCCAGACGGTCGAACAGCTCCAGCTGGGTTTCGAGAAAGTCGATATGGCCTTCCTCATCGGTAATGAGTTCTTCGAAAAGCGCCTTGGTGACGTAATCCTTGACGCTTTCGCAGTGATCGCGTGCCTCGATATAGAGGGCGCGGGCGTCATGTTCGGCGGCGAGATCGGCGGTGAGCGTTTCGCGAAGCGTCTGGCCGATGCGCAGGGGATCGAGTTTTTGTAGGTTGGGGTGCCCGCCGAGGAAGATAATGCGGGCGATCATCTTGTCGGCATGGTGCATCTCTTCGATG
>NZ_CBFIIK010000106.1:0-9049 GCF_965662675.1 Roseicyclus sp.
ACCCGGTGCTTTATGGTGTCGATCTTGTCTTGCCGTTCGACACGCTGGGGCAGGAAGAGGCGTGGCGCGCCTCGGCCAGCCGGGGACCGTGGGGCTTTGCGGCCTTTTACAGCCGCGGGTTTTTCCAGATCGCGGGCATCGTTATCGCAGCCGTCGGCGCCGCCGTTCTGACGGGCCTTGTCGGTCGGCGCGACTGAGGACTTGCCCCCGTAGCGGCGGCGGTCGCGCCGCGCCGACATCGGCTGAAAGGCCACGCCCACATGCGCCTCGCAATAGGGTTTGCCTTGCTGCACGGGCAGGCCGCAGAAGTAGAAATCCTGCGTCGCGGGGTCGCCGATGGGCCATTTGCAGGTCCGCTCGGTCAGTTCCATCAAGCTGATGCGCTTGGCGGTCTTCTCGACCTCATGGACCTTGGCCAGCGCCTCGGGGCTGATTTCATTGGCCGAGGGCTGCGGCGGGAGCGGTTGGCCCGCGGGCACGATGGGCTTGCGCAGCGGTGTGACATTGCTGGGGCGCGGCGGCGGGTCGTCGCTGACAAAGGCCGCGGGGCGTTCGGGTTGCGCAGCCGCGGCCTTGGGCTCGTCCTTGCGGGCAAGCTTGGCGGCTGGGCGCACCTCCGCCTCGGGGGCGGGTTTGGCTTGGGGGGCGGGTGTTGTGCCACCGCCGCCCGTGCGGTTGGACAGGCCAAGGCGATGCACCTTGCCGATCACCGCATTGCGGGTGACACCGCCCAATTCCTTGGCGATCTGGCTGGCCGACTGGCCCTCGCCCCACATCTTTTTCAGCGTCTCGACGCGTTCGTCGGTCCAGGACATGCCCGTCTCCTGATCTGGGGGCCGAATACAAGCAGCACGGCCCAAGACACCTCATATGACGGGGTCTTGGCCGGATTTGAAGCCCCATTCTAGCCCCACCACGGATCGGCGCAAGGCCAAGGCTTATCCCTTGCGCCGATGTGTGGCCTCGCGCCAGGCCAAAAGGGCCGCGCCACAGATGATGGTCAGCGCGCCCATGATGCTGACCGCTGTCGGAATGACGCCGAAGACCACCCCGTCATAGAGCGCCGCAAAGACCAGCGTGAGGTAGGAAAACGGCGTGATGAAACTGGCATCGGCGCGGGCGAGTGCGTTGATGAAAAACACCTGCGCGCAGGCCATGACACAGCCCAGTGCGATCATGCCCGCCCATTGTGCGCCCGTCGGGGCCTGCCAGACCCAGATGACGGCACAGCCGGCAATGGCAAGGCCGATGGAATTGTTGATCAATAGAATCTGTGCCGGCGCCTCGCGGCCTGACAGCCGCTTCATGAAGATCAGCTCCAACCCCAAGGCGCAGGCCGCACCCAGCGCTAAAAGCGCGCCGGTCTGCATCACCGCGCTGCCGGGGCGGATCAAGATCATCGCGCCGGCAAAGGCGATGGCGGCTGCAAGCCAGCGCCAGCGGCCAACGCGCTCGCCCAATAGCGGAATAGCGAGAATCATCGCCAGAACCGGGTTCAGAAACGAGATCGCGGTGGCATCCGATAACGGGATGCTGGCCGCGGCGGCGAACATCAAGGAAACACCGGCCCAACCGCAAAAGGTGCGGATCACATGGGTTTTGACATCGGGTTTGCTGAATTTCGGGCGCAAAACCGCGATCGCGGCGGCGATCACGACCCAAGCGAAGAGAAACCGCCCAAAGCTGACCTGCAAAGGGTGCAATGCAGCCCCCAGCGCGTCGGTGCCGAGCGCTTTTGCGATGAGCGTTGTTCCGGCCAAAAGCGCCGTTGCGCAAATCATCAAAATGATCGCGCGGCCCGGTTCCGCACGCCGCGCAGGGCTTGGCAAAGCGGCGGGCGGCACAAGGGCTTGTGGCGTCATGGGCGGCGGCTTGGGCAAGGCTGGGCGCCCTTTCGTTTCACAGCCCCAGACACCAGCGCAAAATCGCTTTTTGCGCATGCAGCCGGTTTTCGGCCTCGTCGAAGACGACAGATTGCGGCCCATCCATCACGGCGTCGGTCACTTCCTCGTTCCGATGCGCGGGAAGGCAATGCATGAAAAGTGCATCCGGCTTGGCATGCGCCATCAACGCCTCGTTCACCTGGTAGGGGCGAAGCTGGTTGTGGCGGCGTTCGCGGGTGGTCTGGCTGTCATGCATAGATACCCATGTATCGGTGACTACCAGATCGGCCCCCGCGACGGCCCGGGCCGGGTCGCGGATGATCTCGACGGCGACGCCCTTGGCGCGCGCCTCCTCGAGGAAGATCCGTTCGGGATCGAGCGGCTCGGGCCCCGCGAAGGTCAGGTCAAAGCCAAATTGCCCGGCTGCATGGGCAAAGCTTGCGAAAACATTGTTGCCATCGCCACACCAGACCACCTTCTTGCCCGTGATGGGCCCACGATGCTCCTCGTAGGTCAGGATATCGGCCATGATCTGGCAAGGATGGGTGCGGTTGGTCAGCCCGTTGATGACCGGCACGCTGGCGTGATCGGCCATTTCCAGCAGAACATCCTCTTCATAGGTGCGCAGCATGATCAGGTCGACATAGCGCGACAGCACGCGCGCGGTATCGGCGATGGTCTCGCCATGGCCAAGCTGCATCTCGGAGCCGGTCAAGACCATGGTCTGTCCGCCCATCTGGCGCACGCCGACATCAAAGGACACGCGTGTGCGGGTCGAGGGTTTCTCGAAAATCAGCGCGACCATGCGGCCCGCCAGCGGCTGATCGTCGTCAGGTGCGCCCTTTGGTTGCCCGTCTCGGGCTGATTTCATCGCCGCCGCCTGATCGATCATCGCGCGGAGCGCTTCGGGTTCGGTCTTGTTGATATCGAGGAAATGGGGCATCGGCGCGGCCTTTCGGCTTAGGGGCGGCGCCGGGGGGCCAGCCCCCCGGACCCCCCGGGATATTTATGAAACGAAGAAGCGATCAGACCCGCGCCATGGCACGGCTGAGTGTGGTGGCGGCAGCATCGAGGCGGCCCAAGCCTTCGGCGATCTCGGCCTCGGTGATGGTGAGCGCGGGCAAGATGCGCACGACATTATCGCCCGCGGGAACGGTCAGGATATGCGCGTCATAGCCGGCCGCCACCACATCGGTATTGGTGACGCGGCATTTGAGGCCCAGCATCAGCCCCGATCCGCGGACGCCCTCGAAGATATCGGGGTGGGCGGCCACGAGCCCTTCGAGGCGCTGGCGCAGGAAACCGGCCTTTTTGCGGACATCCTCGAGGAAACCGTCACGCGTGATTTCATCCATAACGGCGGCCCCGACCGCGCAGCCCAAGGGGTTGCCGCCATAGGTCGAGCCATGCGTACCCGCCGTCATGCCGCGCGCGGCGCTTTCGGTGGCCAAAAGCGCCCCGATCGGGTAGCCGCCGCCGATGCCTTTGGCGACCATCATGATGTCGGGGGTGATCCCTGCCCATTCATGCGCAAAGAGCCGCCCCGTGCGGCCCACGCCACATTGGATCTCGTCGAAGATCAGCAAAAGCCCGTGTTCGTCGCACAGATCGCGCAAGCCCTTGAGGCACGCATCGGGCAGCGGGCGGATACCGCTTTCGCCCTGTACCGGTTCCACCATGATCGCCCCCACATCGGGGGCGGCGGCGGCCTCGCGGAGCGCGTCGTGGTCGCCGAAGGGCAGTTGCCGGAAACCGGGCAGAAGCGGGCCGAAGCCCTTGGTCAGCTTTTCCGACCCCGCCGCCGAGATCGCAGCGATGGAGCGGCCATGAAAGGCCCCCTCGAAGGTCAGGATGGTGGTCCGCTCGGGCGTGTCGCTCTCATACCAATACTTGCGCGCCATCTTGACGGCGAGTTCCGTGGCCTCGGTGCCCGAGTTGCAAAAGAACACCGTATCCGCAAAGCTGTGTTCGACCAGCCTGCTCGCCAGCGCCTCTTGTTGAGGCACGACGTAAAGGTTCGATGTATGCCACAGGGTCCCTGCCTGATCGGTCAGCGCCTTGATCAGCGCCGGGTGTCCATGACCCAGCGACATCACCGCAATGCCTGAACCGAAATCGAGAAAGCGTCGCCCGTCGGCCTCGACCATCCACGAGCCTTCGCCTTTGACGAAGGACAGCTTGGCGCGGTTGTAGCTTGGCAGGACAGGCGAGATCATCTCGGTCTCCATGGCAGAAATGAAAGACCCTGCATTGCGCAGCCCTGCGCGCGTGTCAATTCACGACAGATGAAACACCCGCTCTCGCTGCGTGATCGCCTTGCCTATCTTTGCTTCGAAAATACTCCGGGGGGGTCGCGCCAAGGGCGCGGCGGGGGCAGAGCCCCCTCACTCAAGACAGGTCGCCATTGACGACAAGGGCAGTGCCCCCTCATGGCATACGCGTTGCGTTACGCCACTTCCGAAAGCGCAACCTTGGGCATGACGCCCAACGCGGCGCAGACATCGCGGGTCAACTCGGGGGCGTTGAGCGTGTAGAAATGCAGATCTTCGACCCCGCCCGCGATCAGATCGGTGCAAAGCTCGGACGCCAAGGCTGTCGACAACAGCTGCTCGCGGCCGTCGCGGATCGCTTTGTCATAGGCTTCGTCCAGCCAAGCCGGGATCGCGGTGCCGCACATCTCGGCGAATTTGCGGACACCCTTCCACGACTGGATCGGCAAGATGCCGGGAATGATCGGGGCATGGATGCCCGCCGTGGCGCAGGCATCGCGGAAACGGAAAAAAGTCTCCGCCTCGAAAAAGAACTGGGTGATGGCCGAGGAAGCACCGGCATCGATCTTGCGCTTGAGAAAGTCGACGCAGTCTTGCATCGAGCCTGCTTCCGGGTGTGGATCGGGGTAGGCGCCGACGCGCAGCTGGAATTTGCCCGTCTTGGCAAGCGCCTCGATCAGCGCGATGGAATCGGCAAAACCATCGGGATGGGGGGTAAAGCGGCCCTGACCTTTCGGCGGATCGCCGCGCAGCGCCACGATCTGGGTTACGCCGGCGGCCGCATAGCTTTCTGCAATGGCCAGTGTCTCGGCGCGGGTGGCATCGACACAGGTCAGATGGGCTGCCACCTGCACACCGTAATTGGCATGGATCGTCTTGACCGCGTCATGAGTCAGTGTCCGCGTCGTGCCGCCCGCCCCGTAGGTGACCGAGACGAATTCCGGCGACAAGGGTGCCAGCACGCCCAAGGTTTCCCAAAGGCGAAACGACGCCTCAAGCGATTTGGGCGGGAAGAACTCGAATGAGACGCGGGGGCCGGACATGATGATTCCAATGCTTGATCTGATGCCATTGGATGTCGCATAGACTGTGCCTTGCGACAAATTCATAATCTTCAAGATCAATATGAGTTTCACATGCATCTCGAGTTTCGCCACCTGCGCACGATCAAGGCCATCCATGAGGAGGGGGGGCTTGCGCGTGCCGCAGACCGCCTGCACATCACGCAAAGCGCGTTGAGTCATCAAATCAAGGGGTTGGAGGATCAGGCGGGGCTGGAATTATTCGTGCGCCGCTCCAAGCCGATGAAGCTGTCGCCTGCGGGGCTGAAGCTGCTACGGTTGGCCGAAGAGGTGTTGCCGCGCATCGCCGCGCTGGAAGATGAGTTCGACAGCCTGCGCAAGGGCAAATCGGGGCGGTTGCATATCGCCATCGAATGCCATGCCTGTTTCGATTGGCTTTTGCCGGTGCTTGACGCGTTTCGCGTGGGTTGGCCCGATATCGATGTCGATATCCGCCCTGGTCTACAGTTCGAGGCGCTTCCGGCGCTTTTGCGTGAAGAGATTGATTTTGTCGTCTCTTCCGACCCAGAAAACCTGCCCGGCGTCGATTTCACGCCGTTGTTCGATTACGAGCCGGTTTTTGTCTGCGCCGCCGATCATCCGTTGGCGGCCAAGCCTTGGATCGCGGCCGAGGATTTCGCCGATCAGGCGCTGATTACCTATCCGGTGGAACGATCCAGATTGGATGTATTCTCGCAATTGCTTTTCGCCGCCGGGGTCGAGCCGAAATCGATCCGGCAGGTCGAGTTGTCGGCCGTGATCTTGCTGTTGGTCGCCTCGGGGCGGGGGGTGGCGGTTTTGCCCGATTGGGTGGTGCGCGATCATGCCAAGCACCCCTCGCTCGTGACGCGGCGCCTGACTGAAAAGGGCATCACCCGGCGGCTTTACGGGGCGACGCGGGTGGCGGATACGGCCAAGCCCTTCATGGCGCAGATGTTGAAGCTAAGCCGCAGCGAGCCGCCCAAGCTGCAACGCAGATGAGCGCGCGCCACCCCTTCCTTGACCATTGCCGCCCCTTGGCCGTGGCCCATCGGGGCGGTTCGCTCGAGGCCGAAGAGAACACGGTGGCTGCATTTCAGCATGCAGTGGATCTGGGTTATTCCCATGTCGAAACCGATGTCCATGCCACCCGTGATGGGGTTGCAGTGATCCATCATGATCCGACATTGGAGCGGATGACGGGCGATCCGCGCGCGATCGCCGATCTGGATTGGGCGGAATTGGCGCTGATCCGCACCCGTGGCGGGGCGGCGATCCCGCGGGTCGATGCGTTTTTGGCCGATTTCCCTGCACTCAAGATCACCTTCGAGTTGAAATGCGACCGGGTGGCCGCGCCCTTGGCCGCCGCCATCACCCGTGCAGATGCGCTGGGCCGGGTCTGTGTCGGGTCGTTCTCGGCGGCGCGTACGGCGGCGATGCGGCGAATTCTGGGCAATGCGTTGTGCTGGTCGCCCGCCTATGCGGGTGTGGGGGTGCTGTGGCTTGCGGGGTTCGGCCTGCCGATGCCGCGCGCCGCCTTTGGCGTGGTGCAAGTGCCGCCTGTGTTTCGCGGTATTCCGGTGGTGACGCGGCGTTTCGTGGCGGCGGCCACGCGGTGCGGCGTCGATGTGCAGGTCTGGACCGTCAATGATCCGGACCAGATGGCGCATCTGCTCGATCTCGGGGTCGGGGCGATCATGACCGATCGGCCACGTGTGTTGCGCGATTTGCTGATGGCGCGTGGCCAATGGCGAGGCACTGGGGCGATGGGCTGATCGACTGACCATCTAGCGGCTTGGCATTCCCCGACGCCCCGCTTATACGCGCGGCTTGTCTGCGACGGAGAGACCAGCATGCAAGGCAGCGCCAATCTCAACATCATGCTCAAGGCTGCCCGCAAGGCGGGGCGCAGCCTCGTCAAGGATTTCCGCGAGGTCGAGAACCTTCAAGTTTCGTCCAAGGGGCCGGGCGATTTCGTCAGCCGCGCCGACCGTGCCGCCGAAGAGATTCTCAAGACCGAGTTGATGACCGCGCGCCCCAATTACGGCTTTCTGGGCGAAGAGGGCACGCGCATCGAAGGCACCGATCCCACACGGCGCTGGATCGTCGATCCGCTTGATGGCACGACCAATTTCCTGCATGGCATGCCGCACTGGGCCGTATCCATCGCGCTGGAGCATAAGGGCGAGATCGTCGCCGGCGTGGTCTATGACCCCGCCAAGGACGAGATGTTCTATGCCGAGAAAGGTGCGGGCTGCTGGCTCAATGACAGTCAGCGTTTGCGCGTCTCGGGGCGCAACAAGATGATTGAATGCGTCTTTGCCACGGGTATTCCATTTGGGGGCGGCAAGTATCTGCCCGCGACGCTGCAAGATCTGGCCCGGCTCATGCCTGCTTGCGCGGGTGTGCGGCGCTGGGGGTCGGCGGCGCTCGACTTGGCGTATGTCGCGGCGGGCCGCTACGACGGCTATTGGGAGCGTGGGCTGAACGCTTGGGATATCGCGGCGGGGCTGTTGCTGGTGCGCGAGGCGGGCGGCTTGGTGCAGCCGATCCGCGAAGGTCAGGATATGCTGGCCGATGGCCAGCTTGTCGCTGCATCCGAGCCGATCTTCGACAATTTCGCCGCGATCATCCGCGACCGCAGCTAGGCGCGCGGCGGCGTCATTTGCTGGACGATGCCCACCAGTAGCAGGTAGAGCGAGCTTGCCGTCACGATCCCGGTCAGGATCGGGTTGGGGCTGAAATCGGTCAGTGCCGCGGTGGCGATCGATCCTGTCCAGATCAACGCCATCGGCAAGGTCAGCGAACGCCAGCGCGCGGTGCGCACGGGATGGACGAATTTCAGGTTCAGGAATTGCGCCACGCACAAGGCCACGACCAGGCCCAAGATCGCCTCCCATGGGGGGACGATCACCAAAAGCGCCAGCGCGACCATGTTCCAGCAACCCGGAAAGCCACGAAAGCTTTTGTCTTCGGTCTTCATCCGCGTGTCGGCGAAGTAGAGCGCCGAGGCGAAGGGGATCAGCAAGACCACGATCCAGCCCGACCAGCCCGGCAAAAGCCCCGATTCGTAAAGCGCATAGGCCGGGATCATCACATAGGTCAGGAAATCGACGATCAGATCGAGCAGCACACCGTCGATGATCGGCGCATTCTCGGTCACAGCGTAGCGGCGGGCCAAGGGCCCGTCGATGCCGTCGACCACAAGGGCCACGGTCAGCCAGATGGTCATCATGGCCCAATCGTGGTCACCCGCTGCGAGCAGGGCAAGCATCGCAAGCGACGCGCCGATAGCCGTGAAGAGGTGAACGCTGTAGGCCCGAATTCGCATTGAACTCAGATGACGGGTTCCGCGCGCCTTGGCAACCGAAGATGTGACAGTTGCATGGCGCTAGGCTTTTGGATGGGCGGCGGCATAGACCTCGAGCAGACGGGCGGTATCGACGGCCGTATAGGCCTGTGTCGTCGAAAGCGAGGCATGCCCCAACAATTCTTGTATCGCGCGCAGGTCGCCGCCCGCATCAAGCAGATGGGTGGCGAAGCTGTGGCGCAGCGCGTGTGGCGTGGCAGTGGCGGGCAGGCCAAGCTGCATGCGCACCTGTTCCATCACACCCGCCACAAGGCGCGGGTTGAGCGGTCCGCCCCGGATACCGCGAAACAGCGGCGAGCCGGGTTCCAGCGGATGCGGGCAGAGGGCCGCGTAACGCGCCATTGCCGCGCGGGTGGCGGGCAGCACTGGCACCTCGCGCTCCTTGCCACCCTTGCCGCGGATGCGCAGCGTATCGGAGAGCGGCAAAAGCCCCGCATCAAGGCCCAGCGCCTCGGACCGGCGCAGCCCGCAGCCATAAAGCAGCAT
>NZ_CBFIIK010000107.1:0-8882 GCF_965662675.1 Roseicyclus sp.
GATGGCTTTTCCGGGCGTCTCGGCATCCATGGCCCCTTTTATGATCTTGTCCTCGACATGGCCGATCTCGAAATCGCCCCCATCGTCGCGCGACGGTTTGAGACGGGCGTCGCCGCCGCTGCCGCCCTTGGCGCGACGCAGATGGTGATCCATTCGCCCTTCACCACATGGGATTGGTTCAATTTCGGAAACAATCCCCGCATCGGCAATACACCGTCAGATTTCGAAGCCAAGATCGCACGGGTCGCAGCCCTGCTGGCCCCTGCCATCGCGCGGGCCGAAGCCGAAGGTGTCATGCTCGTCATCGAGAATATCGAGGATATCGACCCCGCCCAGCGCCGCTTGCTGGCCCAAAGCTTGGGCTCAGACGCGGTGCGGCTCTCGATCGATACGGGCCACGCCCACTACGCCCATCACGCCACGGGCGCGCCGCCCGTCGATTACTTCATCCATGACGCGGGCGCGATGCTGGCCCATGTCCATCTGCAAGATGCCGATGGCTTTGCTGACCGCCACTGGCCACCCGGGCGCGGCACGATCAACTGGCATGCGGTCTTCGCTGCCATCGCGGCCCTGCCCCAGCGCCCGCATCTGGTGCTGGAATTGCGCGATGCAGGCGATATTCCCGCCGCAATGACGTGGCTGGGGCGTGAAGGCCTTGCCTGCTGACACAAGGCTTGGCCTTCATCTTTCCAAAAATACGCAATTCCGCCCTAACCCTGCCCTGCGCAGCGCCGGGATCGGGGCGTCCACGCGGACGGCGGGGTTCGATGCCCCGCAGGCCGCGCGCCCTTCACGCCACCCGCGCGCCCGCCGACCAGACACCGCGCAAGGCGGGCACGCCCTCGGCCAGCTGGAACCGGATCAGATCGGCGCGCATCCCCTCGGCCAGCCGCCCGCGATCCACCAGCCCCGCCGCATGGGCCGGGGCCGCCGTCACGGTGGCGATGGCACGCGCCATGTCGCCCCAAATCTCGCCCAACATCACCGCGCCATACAACAGTGCCGAGGGCACGTAGTCGGAGGACAGGATGTCCAACAGCTCTGCCTCGGCCAGATCGGCCGCCGCGACATTGCCCGAATGCGAGCCCCCCCGCACCAGATTTGGCGCCCCCATCATTACCGCGATCCCATGCGCCCGACAGGCGCGCGCGGCATCCTCGGTTGTGGGAAACTCGGCCAATGCGATCCCATGCGCCGCCGAACGTACGACATGATCGACCAGCGTGTCGTCATGGCTGGCCAAGACCGCGCCAAGCCGCTGCGCCGCCGCCACCGCTGCCGCCTCATGGTCGTCGCGCACCGCCGCGCCCAAGGCCTGCCGTGTTGTGACATGTTCGTTGAACACCGCCTCCGACAGACCATGCTTGCCCATCATATAGGTACGATATTGACCGATATCGGCGAATTGGCGCTGGCCCGGCGTGTGATCCATCAAGCTCATGATGCCGACCCGGTCGGTAGGGCCGAACTGCGCCAATTCCGCGATCAGCGTTTCCGAACAGATCTCGGCGCGCAGGTGGATGTGATGGCTGATCTTCAGCGCGCCTGCCGCCCGCATCACCAAAAGCGCATCGGCTAGATCACGCGCGTAGCGCGACCAGCCGACCCCGCCCTTGCCCTCGATCGAGCCGACGCGGATCGCATCATAAACCGTGGTGATGCCACAAGCTGCAAGCTCGGCATCATGGGCTGCAATGGCGGGCTTCATCGGCCAATGCGCCGAAGGGCGCGGGCGCAGATGGCGCTCCAGATTATCGGTATGAAGCTCGATCAAGCCCGGCGCGACGATATCACCGCCGCAATCCACGGCCCCCGCAGGCACCGACGCGCCGCCCGCGATCGCGACGATTTCACCGCCTGCGATGGTCATGCGCCCCAGCATCTCACCCCCGGGCAAGATCAGCCGGGCATTGGCAAGGGTCAGCGTCTCGGGCATCAGGGCAGTGTCTTTGGGCATAGGTGCCTCGTGAAGGGCGGGAAAAGATGAACGGATTTGCACGCTACGCGCTTTACATGGTGCCCGAAGGGGATTTCTACCGCAAAGGCGCCGATTGGCTGGGTTGGGACAGTGCCGAGGGGCGGGCTTGCCCGCAAACCGCGCTGGCCGATTTGCCGAAACCTGCCGGTGCGATCACCGCCACGCCGCGAAAATACGGGCTGCATGCCACGATCAAACCACCTTTCCGGCTGGCGCCGGGCATGGATGAGGATGGTCTCGACAAGGCCGCGCGCGCCTTTTGCGCGGGCTTGGCCCCGATCACGCTGCCCCCGCTTGCGATCCAGCGGTTGGGTGGCTTTGTCGCCGCCGTGCCGACCCAGCCCAGCGCCGATCTGCAAGCGCTTGCATCCGCCACGGTCGCAGCCTTCGAGCCGTTCCGCGCGCCGCTGACCGAGGGCGAGCTGGCAAAGCGGCACAAATCGCGCCTCACCCCCCGGCAAGAGGCGCTCTTGACCCGGTGGGGCTATCCCTTCGTGATGGAAGAGTTCCGCTTCCATATCACGTTGAGCGGTGCGCTCCCCCAGCCGGAGGGCGACCGCCTGCGCGATATATTGGCCGCATATTTCGCGCCCCTGCTTGCCAATCCCGTCGTGATCGACAGCCTTTGCCTGATGGGCGAGGATCAAGAGGGTCTGTTCCACCTGCTTCATCGTTATCGCTTTTCGGGATAAAGCGCGGCCAAGGCCGCGCCCACGGCATGCGCCAAGGCACCGGAATTGTCGATCTCGACCAGCGGCAATCCTTGCGGGAAATCGGGGGCCGGACGGGCCATCCTGCGGGCGATCTCGGCCCGGCCCTCGCGGCCCCGCGCGGCCAGCCGTTGGGCAAGAACCTCTGGCGTGGCCGTCACATGCAGCACGGTGAGCGCGCCGAAAACCTGCGCCGCGCGCCCCAGCATGCCGCGCGACAGGTTCGCAAGCGCATCTTGCCCGCGATCCAGCGTGTCATGCACCGCATGCGGGATCGCATAGCTCAGCCCATGCGCCTGCCAGTGCAGGGCGAAATCGCCCCCCGCCGCGCGGGCGGCAAAAAGGGCCGGGCTGATCGCCTCGTAATCTTCGCCACCTGCATCGACGTCGCGCGTAATCACGCGGCGCACCCGCACCAGATCGGGCCGGGCCGCACAAAGCCCCGCCATCACGCTGTCCTTGCCCACACCCGAGGGCCCGACCACGGCGATGAAGCGCCCCTTGGTCATGCCGGCCTCGGGGTGAAGCCGGTCACATCGATCTCGCAGTCGGCGACGCGGGCGCGCGCCTCCAGATCATGGAAGATGCCAACGATGGCGGCGCCCGCTTCCTTGGCCTCTGCGATTAGCGCCAGCACGGTTTCGCGGTTGGTGGCATCAAGGCTTGCTGTCGGCTCATCGAGCAACAGCGCCGGGTAGCCGTGGGCAAAGCCGCGCGCGATGTTCACGCGCTGCTGCTCGCCGCCCGAGAAGGTCGTGGGCGAGAGCTGCCAAAGCCGCTCGGGGATGCGTAACCGCGTGAGCAGATCGCGCGCCCGCGCAAAGGCCTCGGCCTCGGGCCGACCAAGGGCCAGAAGCGGCTCGGCCACCACCTCGAGCGTCGGCACGCGCGGCACCACGCGCAGGAACTGGCTCACATAGCCCAAGGTCTCACGCCGAAGCGCAAGGATCTCGCGCGGCTCGGCCCGGGTGATATCGATCCCCCCAATCCGCACAGATCCGCCTTGGGCCAAGTAATTGCCGTAAAGGATGCGCATGACGGTCGATTTCCCCGCCCCGCTTTCCCCCACCAAGGCCACGCATTCACCCGGCGCGACCGAGAACGAAGCCCCGGTCAAGACCGGGATCACCGCGCCCCCCTGATTGTGCAGCACGAAATTCTTGGCGAGGTTTTCGACATGGATCATGGCATCACACCTGCAAGACAGAGCTGACAAGCAGCTGGGTATAGGGCGCCTGCGGATCGTCGAGCACTTGGTCGGTCAGGCCCGTCTCGATCACATGGCCATCCTTCATCACCATCAGCCGATCCGCCAAAAGCCGCACGACCGCCAGATCATGGGTCACGACGATGGCCGAAAGCCCCATCCGCCGCACAAGCCCCCGGATCAGGTCCAAAAGCCGCGCCTGCACACTGACATCAAGCCCGCCTGTCGGCTCATCCATGAACACAAGCCGCGGCCCCGTGACCAGATTGCGCGCGATCTGCAACCGCTGCTGCATGCCGCCCGAAAAGGCGCTGGGGCGGTCATCGATGCGGCCCTCGCCGATCTCGACCCGGCCCAGCCAATCGGTGGCTTGTGCGCGAATGTCGCCGTAATGGCGCGCGCCCACCGCCATCAGCCGCTCACCCACATTGCCACCCGCCGAGATGCGCATGCGCAACCCGTCGCGCGGGTTCTGGTGGACAAAGGCCCAGTCGGTGCGCCCCAGCATCCGCCGCTCGGGCTCGGTCATTGAAAGCACATCCTTCGGCCCCTCGGTGCGGGTGTCAAAGATCACCCGGCCCGCATCGGGGGCCAGATGCCCGGCCAGACAGTTCAGAAGCGTCGACTTGCCCGATCCGCTTTCCCCCACGATCCCCAAGACCTCGCCGGGGTAAAGGCGAAACGACACATCCCCACAGCCGATCCGCCCGCCATAGCGCTTGGTCAGCCCCTCAACCTCGAGCAGCGGTGTCATGCGGTCTGCCCCTTCATCTTTCCAAAAATACGCACTCCGCCTCCGCTCATGCCGCCGCCTCGCGCCGGCTGGCGCAGTAATCCGTGTCGGAACAGACGAACATCCGGCTGCCCTGATCATCGGTGATCACCTCGTCGAGATAGCTGTCCTCGGCCCCGCAGAGCGCGCAAGGATGGGGCGCTTTCGACGGATCGAAGGGGTGATCCTCGAAATCGAGGCTGACGACCTGCGTATAGGGCGGCACGGCATAGATGCGCTGCTCGCGCCCCGCCCCGAAGAGCTGCAAGGCCGCGCTCTCGAGCTTGGGATTGTCGAATTTCGGAATGGGCGAGGGATCCATCACATAGCGCCCCTCGACCTTGACCGGGTAGGCATAGGCCGTCGCGATCTCGCCATGCCGCGCGATATCTTCGTAAAGCTTCACATGCATGAGCCCGTAATCTTCCAGCGCATGCATCTGGCGTGTCTCGACCTCGGACGGCTCCAGAAAACGCAACGGCTCGGGGATCGGCACCTGATAGACAAGGATCTGATCCTCGCCCAAACCCTGTTCGGGAATGCGGTGGCGCGTCTGGATGATGGTGGCCTCACCCGTCTTTTCCGTCACCGCCACCCCTGCCGTCTTCTCGAAAAACTTGCGGATCGAGACCGCATTGGTGGTGTCGTCCGCCCCTTGGTCGATCACCTTGAGGGTATCCTCTGGCGTCAGACAAGCGGCGGTCACCTGCACCCCGCCCGTGCCCCAGCCGTACGGCATGGGCATCTCGCGCGAGGCGAAAGGCACCTGATAGCCCGGCACGGCCACCCCTTTCAGGATCGCGCGGCGGATCATCCGCTTGGTTTGTTCATCAAGATAGGCGAAGTTGTAGTCGCTCATTCCGCAGCCTCCGCCGTTTGGCCCGCCATCGCCTCGGCCCTGAGCCGGCGGATCAGTTCCAACTCCGATTGGAAATCGACGTAATGGGGCAGCTTGATATGCTCCAAGAACCCCGTCGCCTGCACATTGTCGGAATGGTAGAGGACGAATTCCGCATCCTGCGCGGGCGCGCCGACATTGTCCTCGCCCAACTCCTCCCAGCGCAGCGCGCGATCGACCAAGGCCATGGAAATCGCCTTGCGCTCGGATTGGCCAAAGACCAGCCCATAGCCGCGGGTGAATTGCGGCGGCTCGGATTTCGAGCCCATGAACTGGTTCACCGTCTCGCATTCGGTCAGCACCACCTCGCCCAGTTCGATGGCAAAGCCAAGCTCGGGGATCTCCATCTCGACGGCGACCGTGCCGATGCGCAACTCGCCCACGAAGGGATGCGTGCGCCCATAGCCGCGCTGGGTGGAATAGGCCATCGACAGGACAAACCCCTCATCGCCCCGCGTCAAAGCCTGAAGGCGCAGCGGTCGGTCGGCCGGGAAATCGAGCGGCTCGCGCGTCAGATCGCGCGGGATCTCGGGGCCATCCGCCTCGGGCTGGATGAGATCCTCGCGCGCCAGAAACCCGGTGACATGGGGCACCGGGCCGGGTGCCGCCTCGGCCTGCGGGGCGGCGGGCGGGGCAAGCCCCTCGGCCGCAAGGGCGAAATCGAGCAGGCGATGGGTATAGTCGAAGGTCGGCCCAAGGATTTGGCCGCCCGGCAGATCCTTGAAGGTCGCGCTGATGCGCCGGTCGCAGGCCATCTTTGCGGTCTCGACAGGCCTGCTTGCACCGAAGCGCGGCAGCGTGGTGCGATAGGCGCGGATCAAGAACACCGCCTCGATCAGATCGCCGCGCGCCTGCTTGATCGCGAGCGCTGCCAGATCAGGGTCGTAAAGCGACCCCTCGGCCATCACGCGTGCGACCGACAGCGCCAGTTGCTCGCGGATCTGCGCGATGCTGAGTTCCGCCACGCACGGATCGCCGCGCCGCTCTTCGGCCAGCCACGCATGGGCATTGTCGATTGCGCGCTCACCGCCTTTGACCGCGACATACATGGCCTAACCCTCCACACGGGTGCTGCGCGGCAGCCCGGCCAGCCGGTCGCCACAGGTGAAATAGCAATCGAAGCCCAGTGGAAAGCGGCGGCGGTTGTCTTGAAACGCCGCAATCTCGGGCAGCGACAGCTGCGCGCGCTCCTTGATCCCCGGCCCGCGCAAGCTGGCCCCGGCCCCGGACAATTCCGCCATCTCCACGATCAGTGTGGCCGCGCGGTCGGGATAGGCGGGGGTGCCGATCGCAAACCGCGATACCGGCGCAAGCGCCGCCCATGTGCCCAGTGCGAAGATCGCCTGCCCAGGCCCCACGATCGGCGCGCCGGTGTGGAACGCGATCCATTGCCGCAAACCCGCATGATCATGGCTGGGCGCAAGGTAAAGCGGCGTCGTCGTATCACAAAGCGTCAGCAGCAGCGCTCCCGCCGCGACCGAACAGGGCGCAGGCGGGGTGACACCCGCCACGCGCTCGATCCGCCCGGGTCGCGCCATCGCCTGAAGGGCGGCGCGAAAGGCAAGCGCCGCATCGCGCGACAGATCGGCAAAGCCACCCTCCAACTGTGCCGTATTCATGCGTTATCCCCTCGGACCATGGTGAAAAATTCGACCTTGGTGGCCGCTGCGCGGGTGGCGCGGGCCTGCTTCAGCGCCTCGGCTTCGGCGCGCAAGGGGGTCAAGATCGCGACCTCGATCGCCGCTCCTCGCCCGTCTTCGCACAGCGCATCGATCAAAGCCGCAGTCAGCGCCGCCGCCTTGTCACGCCCCTGCACATGGCCATGACCCACAACACCCGACGACAGCCGCACCGCGCAGCGCGTCACCGTCATCTCGCCCAAATTGAAAGGCGCACCCACAGCACCGGCCCGACCACGCAGCATCACCGTGCCAATCTCGGGCGCGCGCAAGACGTCATGCGCGGGAAGATCAGGCGCATAGGCCGCGAACAGCGCGCAAAGCCGTGCGGCGGGTGCCTTGGCCAGTGTCGAAAGCCGCGCTTGGCGGGCGATGATCGCAGGGTCGGTGACAGACATCTTTGCAAGTTGTCCATTTATTTATACAACTATACAAATCTGATCTCACACCGCCCGCCTTGGCACAAGGGGGCAAGATATGAAGTTTTGGTGACACCGATGGGCAGATCCCCGCTTTGGACCGCGATCCGCGATCAGATCGCCGCAGATATCGCGCGCGGCCATTATGGTCCGGGCGACAGGCTACCGACCGAGGCGCATCTGTCGGAGCGCTTTGGCGTCAACCGCCACACGCTGCGCCGCGCGCTCGCCGATCTTGCGGCCTCGGGCATGGTGCATGCACGGCGGGGTGCGGGTGTGTTCGTGCGCCACAGGCCCACCGCCTATCCGCTGGGTCGTCGGGTGCGGTTTCACCAAAACCTCATGGCGGCGGGTCGGGTGCCGGATCGGCGCATCCTGCGGCTCGAAACCCGCGCCGCCGACGCGCGCGAGGCATCGGCCCTTGCCCTTGCCCCCGACGCACAAGTCCATGTCTTCGAAGGGCTGAGCCTTGCCGATGGCGCGCCGATTGCGCTGTTCACATCCGTCTTTCCCGCCCTGCGCTTTCCGGGGCTGTTGGACAATCTGCGCGCCAATCCTTCGGTCACAGCCGCCTTGGCCGCCGAAGGGCTGCCCGACTACACCCGCGCCAGCACAGAGATCACCGCCAAATCTGCCAGCCCCACCCTTGCCGCACAGCTTCAAATTCAAACCGGTGCAGCGCTTCTGCGCACGGTGGCGATCAATGTCGATGGCGCGAGCCAGCCCGTCGAATATGGCCGCACATGGTTCGCGGGCGAACGCGTGGCGCTGACGCTTGGGGCCGAGGACAGCTAAAGCCCCCGCGCCTTCATCTTTCCGAAAATACGCGCATCCTGCAATCGCCACACGCGCCACATCGAAGCCGGCGCGTTAGCCCAGCCGCGCGCCGGGCGGGATCGTCGGGGGCGCAGCGTTCAGGGCCTCCATCGCGAAACCGGCCGCCGCCTTGTAGCCCGCCATGAAGGCTGCGCGCTCTTCGGGCGGGATCACGGTGTCGATATCGTCGAACACCCCGCCCGAGCGCTCGTCGAGGAGGTTCAGCAGACCAAAGGGCCCCGCACCACGGTTGCGCAACTGCACCGCCGAGATGGGCCCGCAAAGCTTGGCGTCATAGGCGGCAAGCGCCTCAGGCGTCACGCCATGCGCCAGCATCATCGCCCCCAGCACCCGCCCATCGACGATGGCCTGGCTCGCCCCGTTCGACCCGGTGGGATAC
>NZ_CBFIIK010000108.1:0-8881 GCF_965662675.1 Roseicyclus sp.
GTGACCGGGGCCTCGCCGTTCACCCGGCCGCGAAACTGCCCCGACAAGCCACCTTGGGTGGTGAGATCGGCGATCAGCGGGCTGATGGCGATACCCTCGGTCACCTGCAGCCGGTCAAGCGTCGCGGTGATCGGGCCGCCGTCCAGACGCGGGCCATCTTGCGCGATCTGGGGCGCACCGCGCAGATCGAGCGTGCCGCCGGTGATCTCGATGGCGGGGGCCTGCCCCACTCCGCGCGGCGACAATGCACCTGTCACATCCAACCATGACCCAAGCCGGAACCTGTCGGCGGTCAGGCGTTGCATGCCGCCATTCTGGCCCAAGGCGATACGCCCGGACAAATCCAGCCCATCGACCGCCAGCGCCAACTCGGTCACCGCCGGATCGGGCCCAAGCCGGACCTCCACCGCCATGCGGCCCGTCCGCTCGCGCCCCTGACGCCAGCCCAAGGGCGGCAAAGCCAACCCCGCCCCCGCCAGATCCGAGGAGATACGCAGCACGGGCGGCGCATCATCGGGCAAATCAAGGCTGAGCGCGGCGGCGCTTTCGCCGCGCATCATCCAACCGGGCAGCATGACACCGACGCTTGCAAGCCGATCACGGCTCAGGATCGTTTCAGCCTCGAGCCGCGAGGCGCGCGCGGCATCGGGCCCGAGATCGCGGCTCCATTGCCCCGAGAATGCGACCCCGTCCAGCCGCGCCTCACCCGCGATCCGCAACCGCGCGTCATCGAGGGTGATATCCAGCCGATCCGCCGTCAGCCGCCGACCGGGCACCAGCGCCGCGGCCTCGAAATCCGTGACCTGCCCCGTGACCGTGACGTTTGTCTGCCCGCCTTCGCCTTGCCGCATCAGGCGGGTCAGGATGCGTGCCGTGGCCGCAACCTGCCCCGAGCCCAGCCGGTCGGTTGTCATCGCCCCTTCAGCCAAAAGGCGCACGGGCGGCGCGCGCAAAAGCGTCAGCACATCGCCCAAGCCCCCTGACAATGCGAGATCTATCTGCGCCTCTGGTCCGGGCTGGCGCGTATCGGGTATCTGCATGACCGATCCGGCAAAAGAGACCTCTCCCCCATCGGGGGCGGTCATCTGCCCAGTATCGAGCCGCAAAACCATCCGGGAATCGCCGATGCTGAGGTATCCGGCCGCATTGCGGATGGGCGGCATCAAGGGCAGCACGCGGATATCGGCAGCGTCGAAGCTCAGCCCCAGCGCGCTGCGGATCGGCGCGCCGGGCATCGCGCGCAGCGAAAAGGCGACATCCGACAAGCGCCCCCTCGCGACATTGTCCTGCAACCAACCGCGCGTGCGCGGCAGGCGGGTCTGCGGCCAATAGGCCAGCACCTCCCCCGTTTCGGCCTCGGGCATCGCAAGATCGAAGGCGATGTCCAGCCCCCCGGCAACCGCGCCGACATGGCCCTGCGCGCGCAGGATGCGCCCCGCATGCGCGACGACCGCCTGCCCGATCTCGACGCGCAACTCCGGTGCAAGCGTCAGCGCCAGATCGATCTGCGCGGTATCAAGCACGATGGGGGCCGCCATACCGTCCAATGCCGCGATGGTGATATCGCTCAGCGCGAATTGGCCCAAATAGCCGCTGCCATCGGGCGAAAGATCGGCATGGCCATTGGCCTGGAACCGCACCAACGGCGCGGCGAGATCGAAACGATCGAAGCTGATGCGCCCGGCCGTTGCGTCATAATGCAATGCCACCTGCAGCCCGTCGAAACCGATGGGGGCGGCATCGGCGCTTGGGCGGACCTCGCCCGCACCGATATCAAGGGCGACTTCTAGATCGCCCACCCCCCCATCGGCGGCCAATTGACCCCGCACCACCCCTGAGATCGGGGCGCGCAGCAGATCGACCCAAGCCAGCGCCGGCCCGATCGTGGCGATATCGCGCGCGGCAAGGCCATCGAAGGAAAACACCAGATCGGTCGCGCCGCTTTGTGCGCTTCGCGCAAGGTCGATGTCGATGGTCGCATCCCGGCTGCCTTCCAGCGCGCCGCCGATGCGCAGCGACAGCGCCCCATCTACCCGTTCAAGGCGCATCCGCGCATCGCTGACCCGCATCGTCTGACCGGTCATGGCATCGGCCATGACCAGTTCCAGCCCGCGCCCATTGACCGCCTCGAGCCGGGCGAAAGCCGGCGAGGCCAACATGCGTTCGAGCCGCGCCAAACTATCGCCAAGGCCGATCTCGCTGGCCATGCCGCCCGCCATCAGGGCCAGGTCGATCTGGCCCGTCGCGTCGCGCGCAAGCCTGAGACCCGCGCCTTGCAGATCCACCCGCACCGGTGCCACATCGCCCTGCAACAAGGCCTCACCGGAGAGATTGACCACCAAGGCTGGGAAAGCCGCGCGGATCGCGCCATCGGGGTCGGTCATGGTCAGATCGCGGATCGTCATGTCGAACCCGGCATCGCCGGACGCACGGCCGATCTGGATGCGCCCGATCGCAATCCTGTTCGCCAGCATCGCGCCGTCGATGCGCGTGGTGATGCGCTCGGTCAAGGCGGCGGGCAAGGTGACAGGCCCCGTGCCCAAACGCAGCCAAAGCGCCGCGGTCGCCGCGATCGGCATGATGATGATCACCGCCAAGACAAGCAAAACGCCCACAAGCCAGCGCCGCGCCCTTCGGGGTGCGGCTTTGGCCTGTGTCTGGTTTGTCGCGATGCCCTGCCCGTCTTGTGTCATCGGCCTTGTGTCCGTGCCCCCTTTATCTTCGCCGCAAACCGCCTAGCTTGCAAACCGTGCGGCGCGCCTGCGCCGATATGCCAGATGCACGCCCAAGACGAGAGGATTCCATGATCGAGATCGGCACCCAAGCCCCCGACTTCACCCTGCCGCGCAACGGCGGTGAAACGCTGACACTATCGGCGCTGCGGCCCAAGGCGGTGGTCTTGTATTTCTACCCCAAGGACGACACCTCTGGTTGCACCCGCGAGGCGGTGGATTTCACCGCTTTGGCCGATGCGTTCGCCACTGCGGGCGCGGTTGTCGTGGGAGCGTCCAAGGATAGCGCCGCCAAGCATGACAAGTTCGTCGCAAAACACACGCTCGGTGTGGCGCTGGTCTCGGACGAGGATAGCGATCTGTGCGAGCGCTATGGCGTCTGGGTCGAGAAATCCATGTATGGCAAAAGCTATATGGGCATCGAGCGCGCGACCTTTCTGATCGACGGGTCGGGCGTGGTGCGCGCGGTCTGGCGCAAGGTCAAAGTGCCGGGCCATGCGGCAGAGGTGCTGGACGCGGTCAAGGCGCTGTGATCGGCAAAGCCGGGGGCGCTTGACCTTGCGCCCCCTTGGCCGCACACCGCCGCCATGACCCAGATGCTTTCCCTCGCCCAGATGGCCGAGGCTGTGCTGCGCACCGCCGATGCCCGTGAAAAAACCGCGCTATCGCGCAGCTTTGCCGCCCAGTGGCGCGAAGCACGCGCCGTCGGCCAAACGGTCGAGATCGGCCATGCGACGCCGCCCGATCAGCCCGCCCGCCCCGTCAAACCCGATCTACGCGACCCGCGCGAGGTGCCGCGCCGGCGCACCGGCACACAGGCGGGCCGGATCGCGCTGTTGCACGCGGTGGCCCATATCGAGTTGAACGCCGTCGATCTTCATTGGGACATCATCGCGCGCTTCACCGCCACGCCCATGCCGATCGGATTCTATGATGATTGGGTCAAGGCGGCTGACGAAGAATCAAAGCATTTCAATTTGATGGCCGACTGTCTTGAAGTAATGGGCAGCCATTACGGCGCACTTGTCGCCCATGCCGGCATGTGGCGGGCGGCATCCGACACGGTCGATGACCTAATGGGGCGGCTGGCCGTCGTTCCCATGGTACTCGAGGCGCGCGGCCTTGATGTGACACCGGGTATGATCGCGATTTTCGAGAAAGCCAGCGACGACCCCAGCGCGGCGATGGCGGTGGATGCGCTGCGCATCATCTATGCCGAAGAGGTTCATCACGTCGCCTATGGCGCGAAATGGTTCCATTTCCTGTGCGGCCGCCACGAGATCGACCCCAAGGAGGCGTTTCACGCCCTTGTACAGCGTTATTTCCACGGCGCACTCAAGCCGCCCTTCAACGAAGAAAAACGCGCCGAGGCAGGGCTGCCGCCGGATTTCTACTGGCCCTTGGCGCAATGACGGCACGCAATCGTGCCAGCCATCGGCGGAATTTCGCCCAAATGCGCGATTTTTGAGCGACATGCCCCGGCATCCGACATCCTGTGTTGAGGCGCGGGGAAGCTGTGGTTATTCCTGTGCAAGGTCATAGCTGTAGCGGTGGCAAAGCCGCGCAATACTAGACCGTGAAGAGATGGGGCAGATATCGTGACAGGACGGATGATCAATCGCCTTACAGCGGCGCTGGAGCAACGCCTGCCCGAGCAGCGCCTGTTTCTGAAATCAGATCATGGCATGCGTTTCATTCGGCTGCGCCCGACGACGCAGGGCGCGATCTTGCTGGGCCTTGCCGGGCTGCTGAGCTGGACGGTGATCATCACCTCCATCTTCTTGATCGATACGATATCGGCCGGCAATGCGCGCGAACAAGCGCAGCGCGAAAGCTTCGAATACCAAAACCGCCTGAACGCGCTGTCCCATGAGGTCGAGCTGCGCACCGCGGAAGCCTTGCAAGCGCAAGAACGGTTTTCCACCGCCATGGATCAGGTTGCGCTGATGCAGGTGCGCCTTCTCGATGCCGAAGAGCGCCGCCGCGAGCTTGAAACGGCGGTCGATGTGATCCAGACGACATTGCGGCGCAGCATGGAAGACCGCGACACAGCGCGCGCGGCTTTGGAAGGCATGCGCGATGCCATGCAACGCGAAACAGGCTCGACCGAAACAGTCGCCGCGCGCGACGCCGACCTGCGCCAAGCGATCGCGGTGCTTGCAGATGCGCTCGACACGACAGCAGGCAAGCGCGACGATGCCGCGGCGCTTGCCGCGCAAGCCACGCAAACCGTTGCGCAGATGGAACATGAGCTTGCCTTGGCCCAAGAACGCCAAGAGCGCGTCTTCCGCCAGATCGAAGAAGCCGTGGCCATGTCGATGGAGCCGCTGGACCGTATGCTGAGCTCGTCGGGCATTCCCACCGATCGCCTGATCGGACAGATGCGCGCCACCTATTCTGGCCAAGGCGGGCCGCTGATGCCCATCGCGGTCTCGACCATGGGGGATGGCGAACCCGACCGCATGTCGCTCAGGGCCAATGAGTTGCTCGAACAGCTCGACGCGCTCAACCTGCGCCGTATGGCCGCCGAGCAGCTCCCTTTCTCCATCCCCGTGCAGGGTTCCTTTCGCCAGACCTCGGGATTCGGCTATCGCCGCGACCCGTTCAACGGTGGTCGGCGGCTCCATGCCGGTGTGGATTTCGCCGGTGCGCGCGGCACGGACATCGTCGCGGGCGGTGATGGCACGGTGATTTCCGCAGGCCGGCACAGCGGTTACGGGCTGATGGTCGAGATCGATCACGGCTTTGGCATCGTCACTCGTTATGCCCATCTCACACGATTGAACGTGCGGGTCGGCGAAAGGGTCTCGCGCGGGGAACATATCGGTGATATGGGCTGCACTGGACGTTGCACTGGCACCCATCTCCATTACGAGGTGCGGCGCAATGGCGATCCGGTGAACCCTATGACCTTCATCACGGCAGGACGCGATGTTTTCTAAATCCAAGATCAACGAACCCGGAGCGAAATCCTCTGCCGCCGATACCGGCTCCGAGGGCAACGTATCCGACTCAAAATCCAGCCCCAGATCGGGAGCAGACATGTCTTCGACCCCCTCTTCTTCGCCGAAATCCAAACCCACGCCCTCGCTGCTCAGCTCGGACCTCACCGTTGTGGGCAACCTGCGCACCACGGGTGACATTCAGGTCGAGGGCACCGTGCAAGGCGATATCCGCGCCCATCTTCTGACCGTCGGCGAAACCGCCAATATCGAAGGCGAGATCGTGGCCGATGACATCGTCGTCACGGGCCGCGTCGTGGGCAAGGTGCGCGGCCTCAAGGTGCGGCTGACCTCCACAGCGCGCGTCGAGGGCGACATCATTCACAAGACCATCGCCATCGAAAGCGGTGCGCATTTCGAGGGTTCGGTGCAACGTGCGGAAGATCCCTTGGCCACCGGCTCGACCGCGATGCCTCCGCGCAGCGCCGCAACGCCGGCGCCGGCCGTGCCCCGGCCCGCATCGGCCGGCCCCGCACCGACGGGCGAGAACTGATCTGATCACGCTGCGAAAGCACAATCGCTGATCAAAGCCGGGCTTCTGCCCGGCTTTTTTCTTGCCCGCTTCAATCCAGCGGCGTCAGCGCCCGGCGATAAATATGCCATGTGGCATGACCCAAGACGGGCAGCACGATGAACAACCCCAACAGCCCCGGCAGCATCGCAAGAAACACCATCCCCGCGATCGTCGCGGCCCATGCCGTCATCACCGCCTTGTTGCGCCCCACCACCGCAAGCGAGGTCAGCATGGCGGTCACGAAATCCAACTCCTTGTCCAGCAGCAAAGGCAATGAGACCGCGGTCAGGCAAAACAGCACGAAGGCGAAGACCGCGCCAAAGCCCGCACCCACCGCCAGCATCAAGATCCCTTCGCGCTGCAGCAGATAGGCGTAAGAGCTGGTCACATTCATCAAGGCCGATGGCCCCAGAAACAGCGCGAAAAGCATATGCGCGAAGAAGGACCAGAACAGGAAATAGACGATGATCACCCATGCCATCGAGGGCAGTTGCCGCATCCGCTGGCGCCAGATCACGCCGAGAATGTCATTGCGGCGCCATTGCGTTTGCCCCGCCTCAAGACGGCGCGACACCTCGTAAAGCCCCACCGCCAGAAACGGGCCGAGCAGCGGAAAGCCAAGCGTGATCGGGATCGCCCACCAGATCTGATCGGTGATGAACAGGAATACGTAAAGCAGCCAGCCGCCGACCACATAGACATGCGAAAAGAACAGCCCCATCATCGGCTTGCGGCGGAAATCATGCAGCCCGGCGCGCAAGGCGAACGCGATATCACCATAGCCCATGTCGCGTAGCTCAGGCACCTTGGATGGTGCGCGGGGGGGTATCGCCGGATCGCTCAGCTCGCTCATCGCCCCCTGCCTTCCCGGAACGTGGATGCTTGCACAGCCATAGTCTAGACCGCGCCCAAGCCGCGCGCCAAGTGAAACGCTCAGAGCATGGGCGGGTTTTTGCCCGGCCAATCACTTGCCGCGTGATAGGCATGCCCCAAGGCCATCAGCACCCCATCCGCGCCGGGTGCGCCAATCATCTGCACACCGGCAGGTAGCCCCCCTGACCCAAAGCCCGCGGGCAAGGCCAGCGCGGGAAGCCCGGCAAGGCTTGCAGGCACCACCACCTCCATCCAGCGGTGATAGCTATCCATCAATCGATCCCCGATCTGCATCGGAAACCCCGCAGCGACCTCGAAGGGCCAAACTTGCGTCGAGGGCAAGATCACCGCATCGAAGCGCCCGAACATCTCGCGCGCAGTCGCAAGCCATGCCAGCCGCGTCTCGGCGGCCCATTCCACCTCGGCCACCTTGCGCGCAAAGCCATGGGTGATCTCCCATTTCGCCTGCGCAGGCAACAGCGCCTGATGCGCCTCTTCACGCCAATAGGGGCCAAGGTTCATCGCCACGGCGAATTGGCGCAAGACGCACCACGCCTCCCACAAGGCCTCGGCCGCAAATGGCGGAGCGATGGGCTCTATCGCCCAGCCCAGACCCTCCATCACAACCAGCGCCGCCTCGGACTGCGCCAAGATACCGGGTTCCATGGCGTAGGCCCCGCCCCAATCGCCAAGCCAGCCGATGCGCGGACGGGTGGGTGCGCGCCCCGCGCCGGTCCGGTAAGCGCCATCCGAAAGCGTCGTCAGCATCTGCTCCAGATCGGCGATATCGCGCGCCATCGGCCCATCGGTCGAGAGGCGATGCTGAAACACGCTGTCGCGCGCCTCGCCCGGCACAAGACCGGCTGTGGGCCGAAACCCATAGACATTGTTCCATGCCGCGGGGTTACGCAACGACCCCATCATGTCAGACCCATCGGCCACACAAAGCATCCGCGCAGCCAAGGCCACAGCCGCCCCACCCGATGATCCTCCCGCCGTTTTCGTCTGATCATAGGGGTTGCGCGTCGCGCCGTAGACCGGGTTCACGGTGTGCGAGCCAAGACCGAAGGCCGGCACATTGGTCTTGCCGATGATGATCGCACCCGCCGCCCGCAGCCGCCGCGCCAAGCCATCATCGACGGTCGGAACATTGTTTTTCAAGATTGGCGATCCCCAGGTCGAGCGTAGCCCACGCACACCCACCAGATCCTTGACCGCCACGGGGATACCATGCAGCCACCCCTCGGGCGGCATCGCCTCGGCCAGCCGCGCCTCGCCCATCAGGCTTTCGCGGTCGCGCAAACCCACGATGGCGTTCAGATCGCCATTGACCGCATCGATCCGCCCCAGCGTCTCGCGCATCAGATCCACCGGCGAGATCTCGCGCCGCGCGATCATCGCCTGCAACGCGCCCGCCCCCAAACGCAACAGCTCAGCCATGACGCGACACCTTTCCGCTTCTTCGTTTCATAAATATCCCCGCCGGAGGCATCCCGCCCGCGCCACGGCCCGGACCTCGGCCAAACAGGCAAACCCGCTCAGCCACATCGCCCCATCGCCCCACCGAGCGGCCCCGCACCGTGGCCCGAGGGCAGGCGACGACCGCCTCAGCCTTCGGCGCGCGCCTCGGCGCGTGACTTGCCCGAGACATCCATCGCCAGAACGCTGGCCATCAACCCGTCCAGATCACCATCCAAGACCCCGCCCGTGTCGCGTGTCTCGAAGCCCGTGCGCAGATCCTGCACCATCTGGTAGGGCTG
>NZ_CBFIIK010000109.1:0-8871 GCF_965662675.1 Roseicyclus sp.
GGATTTGAGCGCGATCATCCGCCGCCAATTCTGCAAATCCCAATCCTGCTCGCCGCCCGCCACATCCATAGACAGGGCGGCAGCGACTTCGGCGGTCTGCTCCAGCTCCCAATAAGGGCAAGGTTCCTCGAAATGCTCATAGCCGTGGTCTTGCAACATCCGGCCCACGGCAATCGCGCGGCTTGGCGAAAAGCCGGAATTGCCGTCGACCAGAAGCGCGGCCTTGTCGCCAAGCGCGCGGCGGATGGCGGGGATGATCGCCTCGGTCCGGCCCGGCCACTCGTCGCGGTCCTGCCCGCATTCGGCGCCCACCCGCACCTTGAAGGCGTCAAACCCATGCGCGTCGCGCAGCGCGATCAGGCGCGCGGCCTCCGCTTCCGGCGTGATGTCGCGCCGCATCGATGACGCATAGGCGCGGATCTTGCCCGCCGAGCCGCCCAAAAGGGCCGCCACGGGCTTGCCCGCCACCTTGCCGCGCAAATCCCACATGGCCGTATCCAGCCCCGCCATCGCGCGGCACAGATAGGTGCCGGGATACTTGTGTTCGCGGAGCGGGATCTCGGCGATCACATCCTCCAGCGCATCCGCCCCACGGCCCAGCGCCCAAGGGGCCACTTGGCGGTGCAGGATTTGCGCCGTGATATCGCTATTGTAGGTCGAGACCTGCCCCCAGCCCTGCGCGCCATCTTGGGTCGTGACCCGCACGAAGCCGATGAGGGGCGTGGCGAAGGTCTCGATCCGCATGATTCGCGGGCCGGTATCGTCCTGTCCGCGCGGTGTGGACAGCGGGACAGCCCCCGAGGCGGAATAGGGAATGCTCATGCGCTCTCCAGGATCAGGTCGGCGGCGCGGTTGGCCACCATCATCGTCGGCGCATTGGTATTGGCCGAGGTGACATTGGGAAAGACCGAGGCGTCAATGACGCGTAGGCCCGCCACCCCATGCACGCGGCACGATGGATCAACCACGGAACCCTCTGCATCCTGGCCCATGCGGCAGGTGCCCACGGGGTGATAGACTGTTCCGGCACGCTCGCGAAAATCGGACAGAATGGCGTCATCATCCATATCGCGCAGATCGGTCGGGTCCATGCTGGACGCGATCAGCCCGTTCAACGCCTTGGTGCGGATCAAATCCTGACAAAGCCGCCCCCCCGCGATCACCGCGGCGCGGTCTTCTGCGGTCGCCAGCGAATTGGGCACGATCACGGGCGCGGCCAAAGGATCGGCGCTTGCGATGGTGATGCTACCCCGGCTGGTCGGGCGGCAGGGCTGGTGACAGATGATGAAACCCGGAAACGGATCGGGGTTGATCACTGTGCGCCGCCCCTCGACCACACGCGTGGTATAGGTGACGGGGTTGAAATAGACCTGTTGATCGGGCCTGTTCAGACCGGGATCAGAGCGGAAATACCCGCCGCATTGATTGACCGAGAGCGCAAGCGGCCCCTTGCGCGTCAGCGCATAGCGGATCGCGGCGCGGATCTTGCCCCAAAGCGGGGCCAGCTCGTTGTTCAGCGTGGGTTCGGTCGCGCGGTAGTAGTAGCTGACGGCAAGATGATCTTGCAGGTTCGCGCCCACATGGCGCAGATCGGCCAAGGGGGTGATGCCCGATGCGCGCAACAGCGCCTCCGGCCCAAGGCCCGAGCGCTGCAAGATGAGCGGCGAGGCGACGGCGCCCGCCGACAAGATAATCTCGCGACGCGCATGCACGGTGACGCTTTGACCATGGCGCAGATAGGTGACGCTGGCCGCGCGGTTACCCTCGAAGCCGATCCGGTCGACATGGGCATGGGTGATGATGCGCAGATTGGCCCGCTTGCGGGCGCGCGCCAGATAGGCGCGGGCGGAACCATCGCGCCGCCCGCGATGGGTATTGATCCGGTAGACCGCCGCCCCTTCAGAGGCGGCATGATTAAAATCTGGGCATTCGGGATGACCCAACTCGGCCGCGGCATCAAAGAAATGCCGGTTGGACGGGTGGATCTGGTCGGACACATCTTGCACATGCACCGGCCCGGCCCCGGCCTCGCTTCCATCGGTGCCGACTTGGGTTTCCATCGCGGCGTAGGTCTTTTGGACCGTGTCCCAACCCCAGCCGGTGGCGCCCGCCGCCTCCCAATCGTCGAAATCATGCGGCAGGCCACGGGCATAGACCATCGCGTTGATCGACCCCGACCCGCCCAAGACCTTGCCGCGCGGCCAATAGCCCGACCGCCCGCCCAAGGCGGCATCGGGTGCGGTCATGAACTGCCAGTTCAGCTTGGGGTGATAGAACAGCTTGCCATAACCCAAGGGCAGCCCGATCCAAGGCGACCAGTTGCTTCCGCCCGCCTCGAGCAAAAGCACCTTATCGCGACCCGATGCGGTGAGCCGCTCGGCCAGCACACAGCCCGCCGAACCACCGCCGACGATCACGTAATCATAGCTTTGCATGCAATGCCCGCCTCTCTCCCGCGCCATGCAGAATGCGCCGGCGGCGCGCGGCTACACAGCGAAAAATATTTCGCGACAGCATCGAAAATTTTTGTAGATTGCGGCTATGTTTACCCATCTCCCCCCCTTGTCATGGTTGCGCGCCTTCGAAGCCAGCGCGCGGCTGGGCAATTTCACCCGCGCAGCCGAAGAGCTGGGCCTGACCCCCTCGGCGATCAGCTACCAGGTCCGCGCGCTCGAGGCAGAGTTGGGCCGCAAGCTTTTCGCCCGCCAGCGCCGCATGCTGGTGCTGACCTTGCCGGGGCAGAACTACCTGCCGGTGGTGACCAAGGCATTTTCAGTGATCGAGACCGGCACGGCGGGGATCTTCGGCAAAAGCCACCCTGCGACGCTGACGCTGCGGGGGCTCAGCTCGTTCAACGTATTGTGGCTGATGCCGCGCATCGGGGTGTTTCGCGACAGCCACCCGGAGATCAACCTGCGCATCCTTTCGGCCTCTTGGTCGGAAACCGGCGGGCGCGATCCGATCGATATCGACATCCGCTATGGTGACGGCACGTGGCCCGATGGCGCCGTCATGGCGCTCTGCCGGGGTCAGGTCGTGCCGGTCTGCGCGCCATCGCAGGCGGGCGACATCGCAACCGTGCTGCAAGGCCCGCTGATCGAGATCACCGGCACGATCGATACTTGGGCGCAGTTCCAGCAAGAACACGCCCCCAATGCCCATCTGCCCGAGCCGGTCTATGTGGTCGATCAATCACTGGTCGCGCTGGAACTGGCAAAAAGCGGTCAAGGCTATGCGCTGATCGCCGACGCGTTGGCCGCGCCCTACCTGGCGCGCGGCGATCTGGTCTTGGCCTGCCCGGCGGTCTTGCCCGAACGGCTGGGCCATCACATCGTGCTGCCCCATGGCGGGAACCACCACCGCCCCGAGATCGTGGCTTGCGTCAACTGGCTGGTGGCCCAAGCGCGCGCAAGCTGACCGCTCACACTGCGCGCGCGGTCAGATGCGCCTTCAAGGCGCGCAAGATGCGCCGATGCGCGCCCCTGTGGCGGTTACGCAGATGCAGCGCGGCATAAACGGGCTGCGCGATACCGGGCGCATGCGCGACCCGCTTTGCCAGCCCGCCACGTTCCAGATCAAGCGCCGTGGCGCGCAACACATAGGTGCTGCCGCCAAGTGCGGTCAAAAGCCCTCGGATGACCGCGTTTTGCCCACTCGACACAGTGCCGACCGACAGCATCGGCAACAACGCCGAATGGGTCGCGGAAAAGGCCGGGGCGTAATTGGGTAGGATATAGCTTTCCGGGCGAATCCCGCCCAGATCGTCGGCTTCAGTGGAAACCATGACATAGGCCACTTCGCCCAGGCTTTCGAAATGCAGATCTGGATGGGCCTTGGGTGTGTAGTGAATCGCCAGATCAAGCTGACCATCGCGCACATCGGCGCACATTTGGGCCGAGTAATCGGCCTCGACATACAGCGCCATGTCGGGCACCGCGCCTTGCACCGCCTTGACCCACTCGGCCACCTGATCACCCAAAAGATCATGCTGGATACCGATCCGTAACGTCATCGCGGCATTGCCCGCACCGCGCACCGCTTGGCCCGCCGCCGTCCAGCCATTGCGCAATGCGCGCGCATGCGGCTCGAAGCGCAGGCCCTCGGTGGTCAGCGCCGTGCCCGCGCGGCTACGCGCAAGCAGCTTGCAGCCCAGCGCCGTCTCAAGCGCCTGCACCCGCCCCGAGATCGTCGATTGCGTCACCCCCAGCCGGTTGGCCGTGCGGTTGAAGCTGCGCGTCTCGCACAGGTCAAGAAAGGTTTCGATCTGCTCAAGTGTCATGGCCGCCTCTAATCGGTTTCTCCGATCAATACACATCTCCGTGGCGAATTGAACTGTGATCGCGCAAGCGGAATACTTCGCCCCACAAAAGGGAGGAGGCCGCAGCATGGCAGAGATTCCGCAGCACGCGCGCGTCGTGATCATCGGTGGCGGCGTCGTGGGCGTTTCGGCGCTTTATCATCTGGCACGCGCAGGTTGGACCGATTGCGTTTTGCTCGAGAAAAACGAGCTGACGGCAGGCTCCACCTGGCATGCGGCGGGCAATGTGCCGACCTTCTCGACCTCATGGTCGCTGATGAACATGCAGCGCTATTCGACCGAGCTTTACCGCGGGCTGGGTGCGGCGGTGGATTACCCGATGAACTACCATGTCACGGGCTCGATCCGCCTTGGCCATTCGGATGAGCGGATGCAGGAGTTTGCCCGCGCCCGCGGCATGGGGCTGTATCAGGGGATGAAGCTGGAAATCCTCTCGCCCGACGAAATCAAGGATAAATACCCCTTCATCGAGACCCATGACCTGAAAGGCGCGCTCTATGATCCCGCCGATGGCGATATCGACCCCGCGCAGCTGACCCAAGCGCTGGCCAAGGGCGCGCGCGATCTGGGCGCGACCATCGCGCGCTTCTGCCCCGCCACGGGCGTCAGCCGCGAGAATGGCGAATGGATCGTGCATACCGAAAAGGGCGACATCCGCTGCGAGATCGTGGTCAATGCGGCCGGATATTACGCCCAGCGTGTGGGCGAATGGTTCAAGCCCTATGGCGGGCGCACCGTACCGATGATGGTGATGAGCCATCAATACATGGTCTTCGACGAGGTGCCCGAGATCCGCGATTGGGCGCAAGCGGCCGGTCACAAGCTGCCGCTTTTGCGCGATGTCGACAGCTCATACTATCTGCGTCAGGAAAAGAACGGCTTCAACCTTGGCCCTTATGAGCGGCCTTGCCGCGCGCATTGGGCCGATCCCGCCGATCCGATGCCCGAGGATTTCAGCTTTCAGCTCTACCCCGACGATCTGGAGCGTCTGTCCTTCCAGATCGAGGATTCGATGGCGCGCGTGCCGCTTTTGGCGGAAGCCGGGCTCGCCCGCGTCATCAACGGCCCCATCCCCTATACCCCCGATGGCAACCCGCTGATCGGCCCGATGCCGGGCGTGCCCAATGCGTTCGAGGCTTGCGTTTTCACCTTCGGCATCGCGCAGGGCGGTGGCGCGGGCAAAGTGCTGGCCGAATGGATCACCGAAGGGGCGACCGAATGGGACATGTGGTCTTGCGACCCGCGCCGCTTCACCGATTACACCGATCACGAATATTGCGTGCAAAAGGGGATGGAGGTTTATGGCCACGAATACGCCATGCATTTCCCATGGCATCGCTGGCCTGCCGCCCCTGACCGCAAGACCTCGCCCTTGCATGCACGGATCAAGGAATTGGGCGGCCAGATGGGCGCCTATGGCGGCTGGGAACGCGCCAATTGGTTCGCGCGGGCCGACGACGACACCTCCGAGGAAGCGACCCAGACGTGGAACCGCGCAGGCCCGTGGGAGGCCCGCATCCGCGAGGAATGCGAGGCGGTGCGCGATCATGTGGGCGTCTTGGACCTACCCGGCTTTTCGCGCTTCCGCCTGACGGGCGATGGTGCCACCGACTGGCTATTGGGCAAGGTCGCGGGTGGCCTACCCAAGCCCGGGCGTCTTGGCTTGGCCTATTTCCCCGATGAGCGTGGCCGCATCGTGACCGAGATGTCGGTCGCCTGTCACGGCCCCGATGACTACACGCTGATCACGGCGGCGGTTGCGCAATGGCATGACCGCGAATGGCTGGAGCGCGATCTGGCCCCCGGCCTGTCGCTCACTGACTTGAGCCGCGAGATCGGCACGCTGATCGTCACCGGCCCGAAATCGCGCGAATTGCTGGCCGCTGTCGGCACCGATGCCGATCTGACCCTGCCATGGCTCACCCATCAAGCGGCGCATCTGGCGGGCCAACCCTGCTGGCTGGCGCGCGTGTCCTTCGCGGGCGAGCTGGGCTGGGAGGTTCACGCCGAAAATGCATATCTGCCAGATATTTACGAGGCGATCTTGACGAAGGGCGCGAAGCCATTCGGCATGTTCGCGCTGAATTCCCTTCGCATCGAAAAGGGCTACCGCGCGTGGAAGGGCGATTTGTCCACGGATTACAGCCTATTGCAGGGCGGTCTTGATCGCTTCATCCGCTTTGACAAGGCCCAGGACTTCCCCGGCAAACAGGCGCTTTTGACCGAGAAACAGGCGGGTCCGGCCAAACGCTTCGTCACGTTGACGGTCGAGGCGGGGGCGGCGGACGCGCCCTATATGTCCACGCTCTGGCATGACGGGAAAGTGGTGGGCGAAACCACTTCGGGCGCTTGGGGCTACCGCGTTGGCGGGTCCATCGCGCTTGGCATGCTGCGCGCCGATCTGGCCGTGCCCGGCACAAAAATCGAGGTTGATATCTACGGCCAGCGCTGCGCCGCCGTGGTGCAGGAAGATCGCCCGCTCTGGGACGCTGACAATTCAAGGCTGAGGGCCTGACATCATGGCAAAACCCCCAACGCACGCACGCGCAGTGATCATCGGCGGGGGCGTCTCCGGCTGTTCGGTCGCCTATCATCTGGCCAAGCTTGGCTGGACCGACATCGTGCTTTTGGAACGCAAGCAACTGACCTGCGGCACGACATGGCATGCGGCGGGGCTGGTGGGCCAGCTGCGCGGCAGCCAGAACATGACGCGTTTGGCGAAATACTCCGCCGAGCTTTACACCAAGCTCGAGGCCGAGACCGGTGTCGCGACCGGCATGCGTCAGGTCGGCTCGATCTCGCTGGGCCTGACCGCTGACCGGCGCGAAGAATTGCTGAGGCAGGCCACCGTTGCGCGCACCTTTGGCGTCGAGGTGCATGAGATCACCACCGCCGAAGTGCGCGCCATGTATCCGCATGTCGAAATCGGCGATGTCACCTGTGCTGTGCATCTGCCCGGCGACGGGCAATGCGACCCGGCCAACATCGCCATGGCGCTGGCCAAAGGCGCACGGATGGCGGGCGCCCAGATCATCGAGGGCGTCAAGGTGACCGCCGTGACCGATGATGGCGCGCGCGCGACGGGTGTGAATTGGGAAAGCGACGGGGAACAGGGCCATATCGCCGCCGATGTCGTGATCAATTGCGGCGGCATGTGGGGCCGCGATCTGGCGGCAAGGTCGGGCGTCACGCTGCCGTTGCATGCCTGCGAGCATTTCTACCTTGTGACCGAACCCATTGAAGGGCTTGGCCATTTGCCGGTTCTGCGCGTGCCTGACGAATGCGCCTATTACAAATCGGACGCCGGCAAGATGATGCTGGGCGCGTTCGAGCCACGCGCCAAGCCCTGGGGCATGGGCGGCATTCCAGAAGATTTCTGTTTCGACGCGCTGCCCGAGGATTTCGAGCATTTCGAGCCGATCCTCGAGATGGCGACGCGCCGCATGCCGATGTTTCAGACGGCGGGCATCCACACCTTTTTCAACGGCCCCGAAAGCTTTACCCCTGATGACCGCTACTATCTGGGCGAGGCGCCGGAACTCAAAGGCTATTGGGTGGCGGCGGGCTATAACTCGATCGGGATCGTGTCTTCGGGTGGCGCGGGCATGGCGCTGGCGCATTGGATCACCGAGGGCGAGCCGCCCTTTGATCTGTGGGAGGTGGATATTCGCCGCGCCCAGCCCTTCCAGCGCAACCGCCGCTATCTGAAAGAGCGCGTGACCGAGACCTTGGGCCTGCTCTACGCCGATCATTGGCCCTATCGGCAGGTCGAAACCGCCCGCGGTGTGCGGCGTTCACCCATCCATGAGCATCTGAAAGCCGCAGGCGCGGTCTTTGGCGAGGTTGCGGGCTGGGAACGGGCCAATTGGTTCGCCGATCCCGGCCAAGAACGCGAATATCGCTATAGCTGGGGGCGGCAAAACTGGTTTGGCAACCAGCAGGCCGAACATATGGCGGTGCGCAGTGCCGTGGGCCTTTTCGACATGACCTCCTTCGGCAAGATCCGGGTCGAGGGGCGCGCGGCTTGCGCCTTTCTGAACCGCGTCTGCGCCAACCAGATGGATGTTGCGCCGGGCCGCGTCGTCTATACCCAGATGCTCAATGAGCGCGGCGGTATCGAAAGCGATCTGACGGTCACGCGCCTGTCGGAGACTGCCTTCCTTCTGGTGGTGCCGGGCGCGACCCTGCAACGCGATCTGGCATGGCTGCGCCGCCATCAGGGCGAGGATGCGGTCGCGATCATTGACATGACAGCCGCCGAGGCCGTGTTTTGCGTCATGGGGCCAAAATCGCGTGACCTTTTGTCGGCGGTCAGCCCCGATGATCTGAGCCACAAGGGGTTCGCCTTCGGCACCGCGCGCGAGATCGAGATTGGGCTTGGCATCGCGCGGGCGCACCGCATCTCATACGTCGGCGAGCTGGGGTGGGAGCTTTATGTCTCCACCGACATGGCCGCCCATGTGTTTGAGACGCTGCAAGCGGTAGGCGCCGATCACGGGCTCAAGCTCTGCGGTCTGCACACGCTCGACAGTTGCCGGATCGAAAAGGCCTAT
>NZ_CBFIIK010000110.1:0-8669 GCF_965662675.1 Roseicyclus sp.
GGCCAATTCATACAACTCGGCCTCGAACCCCGCCATTTTCTGGGCAAAAGCGTTCGACATGCGGCTAAGCGCGTCGCGGTCGACCTTGATCCCCGCCATTTCCATGCGCGCCAGCACCGGCACCAGCGGGCGCTCCATCGTTTCATAGACAGTGGTGACATGGGCGCGATGGAGCTGTGGCTTGAATGTCTGCCACAGCCGCCATGTCACATCGGCATCTTCGGCGGCATAGGGGGCGGCGGTGTCGATCGGCACGCGGTCAAAGGTGATCTGCGATTTGCCCGATCCGATCAATTCCTTGATCGGAATGGGTGTATGACCAAGGTAGCGCTCGGACAGCGCATCCATCCCATGTCCGTGCAGCCCGGCGTTGAGCGCGTAGGACATGAGCATCGTGTCGTCGATGGGGGCGACAGCAATGCCGTAGCGGGCAAGGATTTTCACATCGTATTTGGCGTTTTGCAGGATCTTCAGCACCGATGCGTCCTCGAGCATCGGCTTGAGTGCCGCCAGCGCGGCATCAAGGCCCATCTGCCCATCGGCCAGCGCGGTCGAGCCGAAAAGCCCCTCACCCCCTTCGGCGCGATGGGTCAGTGGGATATAGCACGCCTCATTCGGCCCGGTCGCCAGCGATATGCCCACCAGATCGGCGGTCATCTCGTCGAGGCCCGTGGTTTCGGTATCGATGGCGACATGTCCCGTGGCGGTCGCGCGCGCGATCCATTTGGCAAGCGCATCGGCATCGCCGACCACCTGATATGTGCCACGGTCGATCGGCGGCATGGCGGGCGCATCTTCGCCCGCCGGATCGGCCCCGCGCGGGTCGGTGTCAACGATCACCGGGGCGGCCACGCCGAAGCCATCGGCGATGCGCTTGGTCAGGCTGCGAAACTCCATCTTCGCCAGGAAATCGAGCAGCACCTCCGCCTCGGGTTCGCGCACCTCCAGTTCGTCGAGCGTGACTGCGATGGGGGTCTGGTCATCCAGCGTCACCAGCCGCTTGGACAGGCGGATCTGGTCAGCGAAATTGATCAAGGTCTCGCGACGCTTGGGCTGGGGCACTTCATCCGCCCTCTCAAGAAGCGCCTCCAAGCTACCGAATTCATTTATCAAAAGGGCGGCGGTTTTGACTCCGATGCCGGGCGCGCCGGGAATGTTGTCGACACTGTCACCGGCCAAGGCCTGCACATCGACAACCTTGTCGGGCGTGACCCCAAACTTGGCCTCGACCCCTTCGATATCGATGCGCAGATTCTTCATGGCGTCGAACATCTCGACGCCGCCGCCGACAAGCTGCATCAGATCCTTGTCTGAACTGATGATGGTGCAACGCCCCCCCGCTTCGCGGGCTTGGCGGGCAAGGGTCGCGATGATGTCGTCGGCCTCGTAATTCTCAAGCTCGAGGCAGGCGATGTTGAAGGCGCGCGTCGCCTCGCGGGTCAGGGGAATCTGGGGGCGCAGATCCTCGGGCATGGCCTCGCGGTTGGCCTTGTAGAGGTCGTACATATCGTTGCGGAACGTATGGCTGCCCTTGTCGAAGACGACGGCGGCATGCGTCGGCGCGTCCGCGCCGGTGTTGGCCTCGATCATCCGGTGGATCATGTTGCAAAAGCCCGATACCGCGCCGATAGGCAGGCCGTCGGATTTGCGGGTCAGCGGCGGCAGCGCGTGGTAGGCCCGGAAGATGAAGGCCGAGCCATCGACGAGATGCAGGTGATGTCCCTTGCCGAATGCCATATGCGCGCGCTCCCCGTTCGATCCGTTGGGGCTGTTCTAGCGCGTGCGAGCGCGGCCCGCGACCCCGCTTTTGGGCCTCAGCCCTCGGTTTTCAGCTTTTCGGCGAAATCGGCATGGATGAATTTCTTGTCGCAATAGCCACATTCGACCCAGCCACGCTCGGGCGCGATCGAGAGCCAGACACGCGGATGGCCCAGCGCCCCCTCGCCGCCGTCACAAGCGACACGGGTGGCAGTCACGATCTCGGTCTCGGGCGGGGCGATGGGCATGGTCGGTGTCCTCGGCTGCGATCTCATGCGCGATATGGCAGGTCAGGGTTTCGCAAGCAAGACCGAGACCCCGCCGATCACGCGCGAAGACCTAGCCCTGCTGCAACATCCGGCCCAAGGGGCGGCCCGACAAGATATGCACATGGTAATGCGGCACCTCTTGGGCGGCGACATCACCCGCGTTGGAAATGGTGCGATACCCCTGCCCGCCCTCGCCCGGCTGCACGCCCAGTTGGGCGCAGATCTTGGCGATGGTGCGGTTGAAATCCACGATCTCGGCATCGCTGGCGGCAAGGCCGAAATGATCGGCGCAGACATAGGCCCCCTTGGGGATCACCAGCACATGGATCGGCGCTTGCGGCTGGATATCGGCAAAAGCCAGCGTGTGTTCGGTTTCCATCACCGTCTTGTTGGGTATCTCTGCGCGCAAGATACGCGCGAAAATGTTCTGCGGGTCGTAGGAATAGGCCATTTTTGTCCCCTGTCAGTCTGCGAACAGATACGGGGTTTCGGCCAGCTCTTGCGCGGTGTCCAGATCAATATCGAAAAACTCGGCCAAAACCGTCGCATTCTCGGCCGGGCGGCGATCTTGTCGAATGCGCCAATAACGCGGAAACTCGGCATCGCGGATGCGCATCGACTCATCGTCGAATTCATGGCGCAAGGTCGGCAGCATCCGTGCGATCACCTCACCGGGGCTGTCGGCGGTGGCCAGCCCCACGCGCTTGGCATGGCCGACGAGATACTGGTCATCGAAAACGCATTGCAGCTCGAGAATGCGGGCATTGGCGCGATCCGACATGAAATCATGCATCAACGCGATATTGGCCGGATCGAGACAGATCATGAGCTGGTCGGCGCGGTAATAGTCGAACAGCATCCGCATCAAGGCGCGACGGTGACGGTTGCGCTTTTCCAACGTCCGCTCGATCCCGCCCAGATGCGGCACGGCACAGGTCGACTCGTCGAACAGGTATTCCATGCCACGCAGGTCCAACTTGTCGACACTGGCATGCAAGAAGCGTTTGGCGACATGCCATTTCTTGCACACGATCATGTAAAGATCGCGGTCGGTGCCAAGCGTGCTTTCGCGCTCCCAAAAGCGGGTGGCGTAGCGCTTGCCGATCCGCCCGCGACCCGTGAGAAAGGCATGAAGTTTCTCACCCTCTTGGCTGGTGGCGAAATCGACCCTTTCGGATTGCCACAGCGCACCCAGACGATCCTTGAGCAAGCGCGCCTCGGGGCTGATCTTGCGGGCGAAAAGGAAATCTTGACTGATCAGCAGATCGTATTGGTCGTTGTAGAATGTCACCGGCATGCCGTAGTCGGAGAACAGCTTGAAGGTCAGCGTGCGGCTTTCGATCTCGCGTTCCGGCACGAGATGGCGGGCCAATGTCTGAAAGAAGGTCTCGTCAGGGATCCATGTCGTGGAAAAAAAGCGCACGACATCGGGACGCTTGCGGCAAAAGGCCAACATCCGCTCGATGGTGCGCCGGCGCAGGCACCACCACTGGCTCCCGATCTGGACGCCGATATCGGCGGGGATACGGCGCGTGAGCTTGAGGCGCTTTTGGATCTCGTAGCTGCGGTAGAAGAGCCATTTATGGGTACGCTCATTGAACCAATGACGATAGATCAGCCGCTCTTCCTTGAAGCCCGTCTTGATCCAATCCGAGGTAAAGAAATCGAACGCCTCGATGTAATCACGGTCGGCCGCATCGAGGAAACGATGGGCGTAGGCCGCCGATTTCACCGGCAGACAATCACCTGACAGCATGTAGAAATGCGTGGCGTCGGGGAATGCGGCCTCGGCTACTTCGACGGCATTGAGCGTCGCGCGTACAAGGCTCCATGCGCCCCAGCCGCATTTGATCCGTTTCTTGGCGAAAACCACCCCGGAAGTGCCGGCAAGCGCCGTGGTGATGGCGGCATAGTCGGCCGCTTTGGCGCGAGCGTCAAAATGGATGGCGACGTAGTCACCCGTCGCAGTCAAGCGCGCGGCCTGCCTTATGATGGCGGGCGCGTCTTTATGACAAAGCAAGATGAACGCAATCTTTGCCATCAGGGAAACAGCACGCCTCAATCTTTCCTTATTGTTCTCATATCAGTAACTAACGGAAGTTGAAGAGTCTCATCTTTTTACGCAATATGCACCAAATCGGCGCGAGATGGTGGCGCACCAATAAAGACGAAAGAGGCAGGAGCGATGGGTTTCCCAGGAACCTGGATGACGGAAAGCGAAAGCGTGGTCTATCGCGTGGTGCCCAAATGCGCCTGCTCGACCATCGGCCAGATCATGTTCTACTCGGATCACGCCGAATATTTCGACGGCGATATCCATGACGCTTCACACGGGCTGCACAAATGGTCGCTGGATGCCAGCCAACCCTTGATCGAGGCGAATGTGAAGGGCCACAAATCCTATACCTTCACCTGCGTACGTAACCCCTATACCCGTGTTCTTTCGAGCTTTTTCGACAAAATTTGCGGCATCCAGCGCAACGGGAAACGCTACCGGGGCAATCTGGTGCCGCTGTTGATCCAGAAATACGGGATCGAGGTCGGCGGCGAAGATGGCAAGGGCGAGTTCGACCAGATCGCCTCGTTTCGGCGGTTTTTGCTGTTCGTGCGCGACACCATTCGCTGGCGCCGCCCGATGGAGCCGGACATTCATTGGTCGGCCATGTCGGGCCACATCTCGACCCTGATCGTCAATGGCGGGCGCTACAACAACATCTTCTGGACCGAGAAATTCAACGACGGGATGCAAAACGTCCTCGACGGGATCGAGACACGCCACCCGATCGACCTGTCACGAGTGCCGCGTTTCAACGAAAGCGAGGGTCACGGCCCCAAGCGGCTCCATCCGGTTGAGGACTACTTCGACGATCTATCCATGCATCTGATGCATGAGATCTATCACCGCGATTTCGCGCTGTTCCGTTACGATTTCGAAAATCCCGCCAACAAGATGCCCTTGGGCGAGATCGATCTGGACGAGGTGCATGCCAAGCTGGGCGATTAGGCCCGCTTGCGCTTAGGCCAGCCCCGCTTCGGCAAAGACTTGGCTCAAGGGCCGCTTGGGGCGTGGGCCGACATGGCGGATCACCTCGGCGGCGGCGGCGACACCCATCCGGCCCGCAATCTCCAGATCATGCCCCATCGCCATGCCCGCCAAGAACCCGGCAGCGAATTGATCGCCCGCCCCTGTTGCATCGACGGGGGTGATGCGCGTCACCGGCACTTCGACCCGTTCAGCGCCGCGCAGGATTTTCACCGGATCGCCCGAATGGGTGCAGACAACCAGATCGCAGATCGCCGCCGCGCGCGTCAGCGCCGCTTCCAGATCATCGGTCTGGTACAAAGCCAGCCATTCTTCGTGATTGCCGATGACGTAATCCATCTGGGTCTCGATCAGCGCCAAGAAATCGCCGCGGTGGCGATCGACGCAGAACGGATCGGAGAGCGTGATACCCACCTTGCCGCCGCCTGCCCGGCAATGGTCGGCCGCCGCGTGAAAGGCCGATTTCCCCTCGGGCTTGTCGTAAAGATAGCCCTCGAGAAACAGCCAGCGCGCGCCACCGGCGACGGCTGCATCCACATCGCCCGCATCGAAATCGGCGCCCGCACCCAGATAGGTGTTCATCGACCGCTCACCATCGGGCGAAACGAAGATCATCGAGCGTGATGTCGGCGCTTGCGCGTCGCGCGCGGGCGGATTGGGAAAATCAGTGCCTTCGGCGGCCATGCCATCGGCATAGAAGCGGCCCAGTGCGTCATCCTTGACCTTGCCCAGAAAAGCGGTCGACAGCCCCAACGTGCCCGCGCCTGCGATGGTGTTGGCGACCGAGCCGCCTGGCGTCTGCACCCGGTCCGACATGGCGGCGTAAAGCAGTTCCGCCCGCTCGCGGTCGATGAGCTGCATGATTCCCTTTTCGATCCCCATATTGTCGAGGAAACTGTCATCGCCGTGGCTGATGACATCAACGATGGCATTGCCGATCCCGACAAGATCATAGGTTTTGGTCATGGGGTTTTGTCCTCGTATTGGCACAGGTCGCGGATGATGCAATCGCTGCATCTGGGTTTGCGTGCGACGCAGATATAGCGCCCATGCAAGATCATCCAGTGATGGGCATGAAGCTGGTATTCGGCGGGCACGTGGTCTTCGATGGCGCGCTCGACCGCATCGACATCGCGCCCCGGCGCAAGCCCCGAGCGATTGCCAAGGCGGAAGATATGCGTATCGACGGCTTGGGCGGGAAACTGCCACCACATGTTCAAGACGACATTGGCGGTCTTGCGCCCCACACCGGGCAGCGATTGCAGCGCGGCCCGGCTCGATGGCACCACGCCGCCGTAATCCTCGACCAAGATGCGGCTCAACTTGATGACATTCTTGGCCTTGTTGCGAAACAACCCGATGGTCTTGATGTGTTCGATCAACCCCGCCTCGCCCAAGGCGAGCATCTTTTCCGGGGTATCGGCGATCTGGAACAGGGCATGGGTGGCGCGGTTGACACCCTTGTCGGTCGCCTGCGCGCTGAGCGCCACGGCAACGACCAGCGTGAAGGCGTTGGTATGGTGCAACTCGCCCTTCGGTTCGGGCGTGTCGGCGTGAAACCGCGCGAAAATCTCGCGCATCGCGGCATAGGGAAGCTGTTTGGCCATGGCATCTTTTGGCGATTGTCTTGGCCCGCGTCCAGCATGTTTTGGCGCAAGTTCCGGGTCGCGCCTGCAAGACGGTTGTGGCTAATGTAGCTCCATGACCCAAGACACCGCCTATCATTACAACGTCATCCGCCGCGCGATCGATCTGATCGACGCGGCCGAGGGGCCATTGCCGCTGGAGGCGCTGGCCCAAGCCATGCAGATGAGCCCCGCACATTTCCAGCGCATTTTTTCCGCATGGGTCGGCGTCAGCCCCAAGCGCTATCAGCAATATCTGGCGCTTGGCCATGCCAAGCGGCTTTTGGCCGAGCGTTTCAGCACGCTTGAGACGGCCCATGCGGTCGGACTTTCGGGCACGGGGCGGCTGCATGATCTGTTCGTGACATGGGAGGCGATGGCGCCGGGCGATTACGCGCGGGGCGGCGCGGGGCTGACGATCCGGCATGGCTGGTGCGACAGCCCCTTTGGCCCGATGCTGGCGATGGCGACCGATCGCGGGATCTGCGGGCTGGGTTTTGCAGCCGAATCCGGGGCGGATGCCACATTGGCCGATCTGCGTGCCCGTTGGCCCGATGCCGAGCATCGCGATGATGCCCGCGCCATCCGTCCCTTGGCCGAGGCGGTCTTTGGCGGAGCAGCCGATGCACGGCTGCACCTGATCGGGGCGCCGTTCCAGATCAAGGTCTGGGAGGCGCTGCTGCGTGTGCCGAGCGGACATGTCACGACCTATAGCGAGATTGCCGATGCGGTCGGCAACCCGCGCGCGGTGCGCGCTGTGGGAACGGCCGTGGGGCGCAACCCGATTAGCTGGCTGATCCCCTGTCATCGCGCCCTCAGGAAATCGGGGGAGTTGGGTGGCTATCACTGGGGCCTGCCCGTCAAGCGCGCCATGCTGGCATGGGAGGCTGCGCGCAGCGAAGCACCCGAGGCCAGCCATAGCTGACAACTGCGCGGGTTTCCGCCATTGCGCGATTTCGTGCTGCCGGTCATGCGATGGCCTGATATACTCGCGGCGAACCGCGCGCCGGGATGAACCGGGCCGAGAGCAGTATGGAAAGGTAAACTCATGACTTCGAAGGCGAAAATCGCGATGCTGGCGGCTGTATCGGCCATGGTCCTTGCAGGCTGCGTCACCAATAGCCCCCAGCCGATGGGCGAGCGCACCCAAGCCGGTGCGATCATCGGCGGCATGGTCGGCGGATTTCTCGGTGGCACGACCAATGACAGCGACCCGGCACTGGGTGCGGTCGTGGGTGCGGCCGCGGGCGCACTTGCCGGGGGCGCAATCGGCGCGGCCCTCGACCGTCAGGCGCAAGATCTGCGCGGCTCGCTCGCCAATGATGAGATCATGATCCAGAACACCGGGCGCGAACTGATCGTCACCATGCCCGACGGCATCTTGTTCGATGTCGACAGCGCCGCCATCCGGGCCAACCTGCAAACCGATATCCGGGCGCTGGCGCGCAATCTGCAAGCCTATCCCAACACCACGGTGGATGTTGTCGGGCATACCGACAACACCGGCTCGGCCGGCTATAATCAAGACCTGTCATCGCGCCGCGCGCAGGCGGTGGCCGGCGTGCTGCTGGAACAAGGCGTGTCACCCGCACGGGTCCGCGCCTTTGGCCGAGGCGAGGATGACCCCGTCGCCAGCAACCTGACACCCGAAGGGCGCCAACTGAACCGCCGGGTCGAGGTGATCATCCGCCCGACCGGCTGACGCAGGCGCAATCGGCTGGACACCCCCCTCGCGCTGGTCATATTCTTTGACCAATCGGGAGGGGGCTCATGCCATTTCAACGTATCGAAGCCGAAAAGCTTTCGCATTCGGTGGTCAGGCAGATTGAGCAATTGATCTTGCGTGGCATTTTGCGTCCCGGCGAACGTTTGCCATCGGAGCGCGAATTGAGCGAACGCTTCGGTGTGTCACGGCCAAGCCTGCGCGACGCGGTGGCCGAATTGCAGGCGCGCGGCCTTTTGGCGACACGGGCG
>NZ_CBFIIK010000111.1:0-8510 GCF_965662675.1 Roseicyclus sp.
GCGTTTCGCGAAGCGTCTGGCCGATGCGCAGGGGATCGAGTTTTTGTAGGTTGGGATGCCCGCCGAGGAAGATAATGCGGGCGATCATCTTGTCGGCATGGTGCATCTCTTCGATGCTTTCCTCGCGCGATTTGGCGGCGATGCGGCCGTAGCCCCAATCGTCTTGCAGGCGGTAATGCAGCCAATACTGGCTGACCGCCGTCAACTCGCTGCGCAGCGCGGCGTTGAGGTATTCGATGACTTTGGCGTCGCCCTTCATGGCTGTTGCTCCTTCGTGTCTGGCCGTTCGGCACATCGCCGGAATGGCTGGTGATATGGCAGGCAGGGACCAAACGATCCTTGATGCCGCGCAAATGCTTGTCAGGTGGCGATACCCCGGCGGCGCAGACCGCGGAGTTCGGCGGGCACGCCCATCGCGGGGGATGCGGCCATTGTGGCCATGAAGAGCGGCAGACAGCCGCCGCAATCGGGTTTGCGGCCAAGGGCGCGATAGAGTTTGCCCGGCGTGATGATGGTGTCGGGATCGGCGGCGCGCATCCAGTCGATCGCGCCGTGGATATCGGTGTCGCTGATGCCGGTGCAGTGACAGATGATCATCGCGCGCCCCCGCTGCGGCTGATCGCCTGTCGGTCGATCAGCCGCTCGAGGGCCGCGGCAAGCGAGGGGCAGACGGCGCCGCCGAATTCCGCCAGCAGCTCGGCCGCGACCGCGACGGCCGCGCTGGTCGGGCGCTCATGTGAAGCACGGGCATGTGGGCGCACGGGCATTGGAGGCTCCTGCGATGCGAGTCGCCCCCAAACCTGATTGTTTCAGTCGGAAAAGTCAATCCTTACAAATTCGCTCGGATACTTTCCGCGCATGCGGTCCGATGCGCCTGCGCCTAGAGCTTGTTGTGCGCCCCGTCGCAAAGCGGTTGGTTCGCGCTGGCCTTGCAGCCGCAAAAAAAGGCGCGGCCATCTTTCTCGGCGGTCCATTTCTGCGGCTGAAAGGGTGTACCCTTGTGCGACCCGTCGCAAAAGGGTTGGGTCTTGGACTTCCCGCAGGCGCACCAGAAATAGGTTTTGCCTGCCGTCACCTCGACGGGGAACGGGGCTTTTTGGGCGATGATAGGGGTCTCGTCTGACATCTGGCGGGGCTCCTTGGCTGGATGTGTCAGGGCCAAGGTGGCGCGGCTTGGCCTCGGGTCAATCCAGATCGGTCCAAGGCCATGGCTTGACCTCGGAGGCGGCGGATTGGTAGCGCGCGGCCTTGGCCATCCAGATGCCCAGATCGGTGCCGAAATCAGCGAGGCGCTTGTTCTTTTCGCCCGTGTTGACCAGCATGATGATGAATTGCACGACAGTGATCAGCGTCAGCACCGTTTGACTGAGGCTGAGCATGATCCAGATCAGCACCATGTAGAGCAGGCGTTGACCCATGCCGTCTTTCACGACCTCGGGTTGTTCACCGTTCAAGCGGCCCTCGATCTTGTCATCTTCATTTCGGTCCATACGAGACACCTTTCCCATCCAACATTGCAAAAACCGCGTCGATGGCGGCCTGCGTGCCGCGCGCGGCCTCGAGAGGATAGGGGAAATCGGCCCCGTCGAGAAGGGTCGCGGCGACGGCTTCGACCTGAAGGGCGTATTGCTGCGCATCGGGGAAAGAGATGATGCGCAGCGGTTGGCCCTCGATGGCGAGGTGCAGATCGGCTTGGCCGTATTGGCCGGGGTTGAAGGGGGCCATGACGCTCAGCCGGCCAAGGGAGCCTTCGAAGATCATGGATTGATAGCGGGTGGTGCGCATCGAAACATGGAAGGAAAAGCGGATATCGCCCGCGCGCGCCTGCACCCAAGCGGATGTGTCGACGCCGTTTTCCATGATCGCATCGGCCCAGAGAATCTCGGGCTCCGTTCCCGTGGCATAGCGAAAGGCCCCGATGGGATAGACGCCCACATCGCGTAGCGCACCGCCCGCCAGATCGGCGGAGAGGCGGATATTGCCGGGATCGGCCAGCCCATAGGTGAAGGCGCCGGTGACGCTGTGAAGCTGGCCCAAGCGGCCCGCGGCGATCAGCGCGCGCACGGTTTGCCATTGCGGGTGATGGGCGGGCATCCATGCCTCGGCGATCAGGCGGCCGCTGGCCTCGCGCGCGGCGATCAGCCGGTCGAAATCCGCCGCATGCAGGCCGATGGGCTTTTCGCACAGAACCGCCTTGCCCGCCTGCGCCGCGCGGATCGACCAATCGACATGCAGCGCATTGGGCAGCGGGATATAGACGGCGTCGATTTCGGGATCGGCCAGAAGCGCATCATAGCTGTCATGGACCCGCAGCCCCGGCGCGATGGCGGCGAAAGGGGTAGCGCGGTCAGGATCGCGGGTGGCCAATGCGACAAGGCGCGATCTTTGCGCGGCATTGATCGCGGGGGCCATGATTTTGCGCGCAAAACCCGCGGCACCCAAGATACCCCAACGGATGTGATCGGACATTCGCGTCTCTCCCCTGCGACTGGGGCTTTTGGTATCGGCCATCCGGGGCGCGGGGCAAGGTGCAATGCAAAATGGCGCGAGGGTTCCCCCCCGCGCCACCGTGTTTCGGCGTGTTTCGTCGTGTTTTTTCGCGTCTGGCCGAGGCCGCGCCCGTTCAGGCAGTGGCCAGCATGCCTTGTTCACGGGCCAGATCGCGCATGCGCTTTTGCAGCTTTTCGAAGGCGCGCACTTCGATCTGGCGGATGCGTTCGCGGCTGACATTGTAGACGGCCGACAAATCCTCGAGCGTGACGGGATCGTCGCGCAGGCGGCGTTGGGTCAGGATATCGCGCTCGCGCTCGTTCAAAACGGCCATTGCATCGGCCATCAGGGACATCCGGCTTTCGTATTCCTGCCGCTCGGCGTAATCGCCCGCTTGATCGGCATCGGTATCTTCGAGCCAATCCTGCCATTGCGTCGCCCCGTCATCCTCGGAGCCGATGGTGGCGTTGAGCGAGGCATCGCCCCCCGACAGACGCCGGTTCATCGAGATCACCTCGGTCTCGGTCACGCCAAGATCATTGGCGATACGGGCGACGTTTTCGGGGCGCAGATCACCCTCTTCCAACGCACCAATGCGGGCCTTGGCCTTGCGCAGATTGAAAAACAACTTTTTCTGCGCGCTTGTCGTGCCGAGTTTGACCATCGACCACGAGCGCAGGACATATTCCTGAATTGCGGCGCGAATCCACCACATTGCATAGGTCGCAAGGCGAAAGCCCTTTTCGGGATCGAATTTCTTGACCGCCTGCATGAGACCGACATTCGCCTCCGAGATCACCTCGGCCTGCGGAAGGCCGTAGCCGCGATAACCCATGGCGATCTTGGCGGCGAGGCGTAGATGCGAGGTGACAAGCTTATGGGCCGCGTTGCGGTCTTGATCTTCGACCCAACGCTTGGCCAGCATATATTCCTCTTCCGGCTCCAGCATCGGGAAACGCCGGATTTCCTGCAAGTATCGGTTCAGACCCTGTTCCGGCGAGGGTGCCGGCAAATTGGTGTAACTGGCCATCGATCAAGCCCCCTGTCAGGTTGCATCGGGGTTTATGTAAAATCGGTTAACTTTATGTCAAGAGGCACAAGTGAACCGAAGCGTTCAGATACTGAACCTTGCGTAGATGAACAGCAAGTCGCAATTTCGTGATGGAATATTGCGAATTCGCACATATCAGGCGGTTGCAGCGCGCAGATCGGACAAGAGCGTGGCCATATCGGCGGGCAGATCGGCACAAAACAGCAGCTCTTCATCGCTGATCGGATGACGAAAGCCCAACCGCGCGGCATGCAAGGCCTGTCGTGGAAAGGCGTTGATGGTTCCGGCCAAGCCCGCGCCCAGCAGCTTGTCCGACACGCGCCTGCGCCCGCCATAGACCGGATCGCCGATCAGCGCATGGCCCACATGGGTCATATGCACCCTGATCTGGTGGGTGCGCCCGGTCTCCAACCGGCAGGACACGCGGGCGACGGGGCCGAAACTCTCTTCCGTCTTGACACGGGTGACGGCGTGGCGGCCGCCTTGGAACAGCACCGCTTGGCGCTGGCGGTCGGTCTTGTGGCGGGCCAGCTGCGTGGTGATCTTGAGGATGCCGCCCGGCTCGAAATTCACGCCGCGCACACCGTTGAGCCGCGGATCGCCCGGATCGGGTGCGCCGTGGCACAGCGCGATATATTCCCGCTCGATGGAGTGATCCGCGAATTGCGCGGCCAAGCCGTGATGGGCGCGGTCGGATTTCGCGACGACCAAAAGGCCCGATGTTTCCTTGTCGATCCGATGCACGATGCCGGGGCGTTTCTCGCCCCCGATGCCCGACAGGTTGCCGCCGAAATGATGCAACAGCGCATTGACCAGCGTGCCGTCGGGGGTGCCGGGGGCGGGATGCACCACCATGCCCGCGGGCTTGTCGATGACGATCAGATCATCGTCTTCATGGATCACGGAAAGCGCGATGGCCTGAGGCGCGGTGGCGATATCGGCGGCCTCGTCGATCGTGATCGCGACATGATCGCCCTCGACCAGCTTGGCGCGCAGATCGGTGATCACCGCACCATTGACCGAAACGGCCCCATCGGCGATCAAGCGAGCCAACCGCGAACGGCTGAGCGCCTCGTGCTCTGGCACGGCGTCGCCCAGTGCCTTATCGAGGCGGCCGGCCGGGTCCGGGCCGATCAGGACCGTGACGATACGAGGGGCCAAGCCCATGACGATGCCTCCGACTGAGGATGAGGGCGGCACCCTGCCCGCCAATCTGCGCTTTCTCAAGACGCTGGTGACGGTGCTGACCGCGGTGATGATCCTTGGCGTCATAGCCATCGTCGCGCTGCTTGTCATCCGGCTGAACGCCGATCCGGCCCCGATCTTGATCGCGCCGGGCGATTTCGCCTTGCCGCCGGGCGTGGGGGTGGTGGGGCTGAGCGTGATCGACGGCCAAAGCGTCATCGTGGGCGATGACGGGGTAATCCGGGTCTATGACGGCGAAAGCCGTGCGCTGTCGCAGGAATTCCGCATCGGGGATTAAGGGTGGTACCAGCGCCCCGGCTTGAACGGGGGACCTCCTGATCCACAATCAGGCGCTCTAACCAACTGAGCTACGCCGGCACGAGGGGTCGGATAGCCAATGGTCGGCGCGATTGCAAGGGGTCTTGGCCACCACATCGCTTGCGCTGGCGGCCGCGTGCCGCTACCTCGGCCTTAGGCATTGGAGGCTGGCGCAATGGGTATCAACAAGGAAAGCGAGATCGCGGCGAATTTGCAGATCGGACCGACCACGCTTGGCATGGTGCGCATCTATGTCGAAGGCGAGGGTCTTGACCTGCCGCTGGATTTCGAACCCGAAGAGGCCGAGGAAATCGCCGAGGAATTGCGCGCAGCCGCGGCCCTTGCACGCAAGATGGGCAAGCAAAAGCGCTAAAACGGGCCGCCCCCAAGGCCGGGATCGCGCAGGCCTTGCAGGCGCAGCGCGGCATGGCGGGCGAAGCGTTGAGTCACCGCGCGACGCCGCGCGGGCGGCAGCTTCACCTCGGGGGCCATGCGGATGATCTCGGCATCATAGGCATCGGCGATGATCAGCCCGGTTTCCGCGGGCAATAGATCGGTCGGAAATTCCGCATCCACCGCCCAGAAATAGCGATCACCCCATTCCAGATAGCCGCCCCATTTCCCGTCCGAGGTGAAATCGGCGCGCGAGGATTTGCATTCGATCACCCAAAGTTCCCCCTTGGGGCCAAGCGCCATCACATCGAGTCGCTTGCCGCGTTCGGGGGTGAATTCCGCAAGTGTCGCGAAATCATGGCCACGCAGGTGGCGACAGACACCGCGTGCCAAAAGCTGTCCGGGGGCGAGAGACTGGAGCGGGGCGGGTTCATGCAACATGGCGCAAGACTGGAACATTACACGAACAAAGGCAAGGTGTCGGCCACTTGCCAGCGCACCCTTCCCCGCCTATGTGAAAGATGGCGGGTCTGCTCTTCGCGTGTCTGTGGCAAAATTCCGGTGGCCTTAAGCATTTCCGAGGGGGCTGGCTCTGTCCGGATCCTGGTCTGGTTACCTGGCGCCCACCTGTAAAAACAGGTCCTCGGGAATTCACGCCTCCACGGTTGCTGCGGTCCCCGCCACATGCAAACGCCGCCCTCTTGGGGCGGCGTTGCTGTTTTGTTTGGTGATGCTTAGTGGCGGTCGCTGTCGCGGGTCCGAATCGGGATCGGCACCCGCCGCCCGCGATGATCATCATCATCGTCATCATCATCGCCCAGCATCATGATCTGATAGCCGATCTGCACCGCGCCAAAGGTGATGGTGAAAAACACCACCAGCATGATCAGCGCGATCGGCCCATCGGCGGTATGGGTGACCAAATGCCAAAGCCCGGCCACATCGAAGGCCAAAAGCATCGCGACAAAGATCAGTGCCAAGGCAAAACCGATCAGGCCGTGACGCAAGATGAAGGCGATATGATCAGGCACGGCGCATCCCCCGGCGTTGCATCTGTAGCGCTCAAGGTAGCCTTGGCTTTTGCAGACGCAAGAGGGCGCGGCGTTCGGGCGCGCAGGTGGCGGGCGATTGCCTAAAAATCAGGCAGCATTGAGGATCAGCCAGGCGGTATAGCCTGCATAAACCGCCAAGAACACAATACCCATGCCGCGCCCGATCCGGCCCATGGCAAGCGCCGCAAGCAACAGCACCGCCGTGCCCGCCACCAGTGCCAGATCGACCAAGGACAGATCGGCGGGAACCGGGATCGGCACGATTACCGCCGTCAGGCCCAAGATCGCCAGGATGTTGAACACGTTCGAGCCCAGGATATTGCCCAGCGCCAGACCCGCCTCGCCGCGGCGGGCGGCGATGACGCTGGTGGCCAGCTCCGGCAACGATGTGCCGACCGCCACGATGGTCAGCCCGATCAAGGTCTCGCTCACGCCAAGCCCGCGCGCGATGCCCGTGGCCCCCTCGACCAGCAGCCACGCCCCCGCGATCAGCGTGCCAAGCCCGCCCAAGAGATAGGCGAGCATCAGCGCCGCACCCATTTCGGGGATCTTCGGCACCGGCTCCAGCGCCGCGTCGCGGCTGAGCGCGCGCCATAGATAGATCGCAAGCCCGCCCAGCAAGATCGCCCCTTCGATCCGGCCGACGCTGACGCCGATCGAGATCACCGCGATACCAAGCGCGCTGGCCATGATCAGCCAGACACGATCCTCAAGCGCGGCGGTCTCGGCGGGGATCACCGCGATCACCGCCGCAACCCCCAAGATCAGCGCGATATTGGCGATGTTGGAGCCCAGCACATTGCCGATGGCGATCCCCGGCGCACCGGCAAGTGCGGCAGAAAGCGAGGTCAGCATCTCGGGCATGGAAGTGCCGAAGCCCAAGACCACCGCCCCCACAACGGCCATGGGCAGGCGCATCCGCGTGGCAAAAGCCACGGCACCGCGCACCAACCCCTCGCCGCCCGCCAGCAACATCGCCAGACCGGCCACCATCATCATGATATTCATCGCTGTTCCTTGCTCGGGCGGCCATGCGTCAGTCCAAGCCACCCCTGCACAGGAAATGGCACGCCCGGCACGATCCGCAAGTCGCCCAGACCGGCATGGCAACGGGATTTTTTACCCCGGGATGCGCGCCGTTACTCGATTTGCAACTTGGGTTTATTGCCGGCTGGTCGCATTGGGGGCAGTCACAAGCGCAAAGCACCCGCATGCGCGGGCAAGACAAGGATCGATCCAAAATGCTGACCAAAGACCACCTCGTTGCCAGCGGCGCCATGTTGTTTCGCTGGCGCAGCTTTGTGCTCACGGCCTTTTTCCCTGCCATGGCCATTGCGATCTCACAAGGGCACTGGGTGGAAATAACCTTTGGTGACACGACCGGTCAGCTGGTCGAATGGCTGGCGCTGGCGCTGATCGGATTGGGGCTTGGCATCCGTATCCACACGGTCGGCCATGTGCCCGCCCGCACATCGGGGCGCAACACGCGCGGCCAAGTCGCCGATACGCTGAACACGACGGGCCTTTATGCGGTGGTGCGCAACCCGCTCTACCTCGGCAATGCGATCGCCTATCTGGGGGCGGCGGTCTACACGCAATCGCCGATCCTGCCGGTCCTGCTCGCCCTTGTGCTGGCGCTCTATTTCGAGCGGATCATTGCCGCCGAAGAGACGTTTCTCGTTACCCAATTCGGGACGCACTACACCGGTTGGGCCGCGCGCACCCCGGCCTTCTTTCCTGCGTTCCGCCTTTGGCAAAGGCCCGCGATGCCCTTTTCATGGCGCAGCGTGATCGCACGCGAACACCCGACATGGGCGGGGGCGGTCGTGATGCTCTACCTGATCGAGATGGCCACAAGCTATGTCGAGGGCGCGCCGATGCTTGACCGGCCCCTATGGCATGCCGCCCTCGCCTGCGCGGTGGTCGGTCAAAGCGCTTTGCTGTTGATCAAACGCAAAAGCACGCTCTTGCAGGTCGCGGGGCGTTAAAAGGCGGCGGGCTTGGCCTCGCGCGCCATATGG
>NZ_CBFIIK010000112.1:0-8503 GCF_965662675.1 Roseicyclus sp.
GGTGGTGGCGGCCCGCCAAGGGATCGGGCATAGAGGGGCAAAGATGGCCCCAAGGCAAAAGGGAGAGAGTGATGGCATTGGTTTCCCCCCGCGACGAAGACGCGATGGACCCCGATCTGCGCGATCATGTGCAGTTCTTCAAAGGGCCTTTGGGCGTGATCCCCAATTCGGTCCGCACCATGGCACATCGCGCCCCCATCGCGCGGGCATTCACCGATCTGAATGTCGCGGTGATGACCGATTACGGCGCGGGCGTGACACCGGAATTCAAGCGGCTGATCGGCTATGTCTCGAGCTACGCCTCGGGGTGCCTGTATTGTCAGGCGCATATGATCCTTGCCTCCGAACGCTTCAACGCGACCGAAGAACGGCTGGCCGATGTCTTCGATTTCGCGGCAAGCGTCCATTTCACGGACGCTGAGAAAGCCGCGCTTGCCTTTGCCCAAGCCGCGACCGCCGTGCCCAATGCCGTCACACCCGAGATCGGCGCAAGGATGCGCGCGCATTGGGATGACGGGCAGATCGTCGAGATCATGGGGGTGGTCGCCCTCTTCGGCTACCTCAATCGCTGGAACGATTCGATGGGATCAGCGCTTGAGGATTTGCCGCTGTCCAAGGGCGAGGGACGGCTGGCCGATGCGACGGGCTGGCAGGTCGGAAAGCACGTATGAGCGATCTGGCTCAAGATGTACGCGCGGCGCTCGCGGCGCGGGGTGAACCCGTCAGCCGACTGGGCTATTTCTGCCTGCCCTTCCGGCCTGCGGATGGCCCATTGGCGGATCGCGTAATCAAGACCTACCGCGGCGGGCGCGATCGTCATCTTCTGCAAGAACTCGGCGCGCGCCACGATGCCTATGTCGCGGCGCTGACAGGGGCGGGGGTGCGCCTGCCCAAGACGGAGTTTCTGATCCTTGACGAGGGCGGCTATCTGCAACCCGTCATCGTGCAAGACGCGCTCGATGAGCGGCTCTTGATGCGCCCAAAGCTTGAAGCCGCAAGCCTGTCCGAGATGCATGATATTCTGGGGGCGGCGACGCTCAGCATCGCGGATTTCTGGGCGCGTGTGGCCGACCGGCCCGAGCGGATCGGCTATCACCCCTCGATCCGCAATTTCGCCATCGACGAACAAGGGCCGATCTTTTTCGACACCTTCCCGCCGTTGATCGGCTATAGCCATGCGGAAATGGGCCAGCTTTTGTTGCGCTTTTCCGAAAGCGGGCTGGTGCGCGCGATGGGGCGCGTCATGCCGGGGCGCATTCGGGGCATTCAGGATGAGTGGTATTCGCCCGCGGGCACCATCGTGGGGCTGATCGGCTCGGCGGTGCGGTTGCGCCCGGCCGATGGCCCGGCGACGCTGGCTTGGGCGCAGGGGTTTGTCGCGGCCCATCTCGAGGGCGCGTTGCGCGAAGAGGTGTTAGCCGAGCTGGACCGCCCCCCGCGCTTGCCCGCCTATTGGACCGGGATGCGTCGCCTGTTGGGGTTGGAAGGCAAACCCAATGTCTGACGCAGCGAAGGCCGGGATGAAGGTCGTTCTCGTCGCCCCGGAAATTCCCGGCAATACCGGCACGATCGGGCGGACCTGTGTCGCGCTGGATCTGGAGTTGATCCTGATCCGGCCTTACGGCTTCGACATCTCCGACAAATCCGTGCGCCGGGCGGGCCTCGATTACTGGCAGCATGTGCGCTTGAGCGAGTATGACGATTGGGCCGCTTTTCTGGCCGCGCGCAGCCCGCGCCGCGATCAGCTGTTCTTCTTTGAAGATGATGGGGCGGGCGGCACGGTCTATGACCCTGATTACCCACCCGACGCCTATCTGGTCTTTGGCCGCGAGACCAAGGGGCTTTCGCCCGAAATCCTTTCCGGCATGGAAGACCGCTGTTTCCGCCTGCCGATGCGCTCGCCGCATATCCGGTCGCTCAACCTCGCCAATGCGGCGACGGCGGTGATCTATCAGGCGATGGCCGCCTATCTGCGCTGAGCTTTGCCCGAAAATTCCCTGCGCTGGGCGCGTCCTCGCCTTTGTTTGGCCGCAAGCGCAAGGCTTGATGGTGGGCAAGGTAATGCCACATCAGCTTAAGAGAGAAACCCCATGCCCATCAAATCTTTCCTCCGCGACGAGGCAGGCCATGTGACCGTCGATTGGGTCGTTCTGGCCGCCGGTCTGGTCGCAGTCGGTTTCGCCACCGTGATTTTCGTCTCGAGCGGTTACGAAAACAAATCGCAAGATATCAGCCATTCGCTGGCGAATATGGACCCCGTCGCCCATCACGAAGGCTTTGGCGAAGATCCCGACGTTTGATCGCGGAGTGTGGTACGGCCATGGCGTGTCATAGGTCTTTCCTATCGCCCGTTGTTGTGCGTCGTCCCATGACTATCTGAGGCGCAATCACCAAAAGGAGTGCGCCAATGCTATGTCCCGTCGATGGAAACACCCTTGTCATGAGCGACCGTCAAGGCGTCGAGATCGACTATTGTCCGCACTGCCGGGGTGTCTGGCTTGATCGCGGCGAGTTGGACAAGATCATTGAACGATCGGTTCCAACGACAGCCACGCCTGCGCAGGCCCCGCAGCAGATGCGCGGATATCACGAGGATGGTCACCAGCGCAGCTTCGAAAAGAAAAAGCGCCGTGGGTCGTTTCTCGACGATATCTTTGACTTCTGACCTTTGGACATCGGCTTAGCCGTTCAGCGCCGCCCAGATTCGTGCAGCGCTGTAGGGCATTTGCGGTGCGGGCTTGCCCAATGGGCGAAAGGCATCGCTGATCGCATTCATGAAAGCGGCGGGTGCGCCAGTGGTGGATGCCTCGCCCACGCCCTTGGCCCCCAGCGGATTCATCGGGCTGGGTGTCTCGCCATGCGATAGCCCCAAAGGCGGCAGATCATCAGCGCGCGGCATGGCGTAGTCCATGAAGCTGCCGGTCAAAAGCTGCCCGTCCTCGTCGAGCGCGATCGCCTCGAGCATGGTTTCGCCCAAGGCTTGCGCAAAGCCGCCCCTGATCTGTCCTTCGACCTGCAGCGGGTTCACGATCACGCCTGCATCGTCATGGCCATGTGCCGCCAAAAGCTGTGGCTGCCCGGTATCGGCGTCGATTGTGATCAGCACGGCATAGGCACCAAAGGCCCAAGCTTGGCCAGCGACCTCGTATTTGCCTTCAGCAGTAATGGGCAACGGCGCGCCCTCGGCCAGTGCCTTCTTGATCTTCGCGCAAACATCAAGCAGCGCGCTGCCGCCGATGGCGGTGGCCCGGCTGCCGACCGCGCCGATCCCTTCGGTGACACTGGCGGTATCGCCTGCCTCCAGCGTGATCGCCTCGGGTGGGATGCCCAAGGCGTCGCTGGCGATCTGCGAGAAGGCAGTAAGCCGCCCATGGCCCTGTTGCGTGGCTCCCGTCGCGATATGGGCCGTGCCATCGGGGTTCAGCGTGACGCGCGCATATTCCCAGCCTGCTGCCGAAGGATCGACATAAAAGGCGATCCCAAGGCCCGCGATACCGCCCTCGGCCCGGATCGCGTCGCGCCGTGCGCGTAGCCCATCGAGATCGGCGGCATCGGCGAAAGCGTCGAGTGCGGCGGCATAATCGCCGCTGTCCAACCGATTGCCCGTAGCCGTGTCATGCGGCATGGCTGAGGCGGGCAAGAGATTGGCCTTGCGCAGTGCGATGGGGTCGCGCCCTGTTTCGGCTGCGGCCGCGTCGATCAGGCGCTCGATGATCACATTGGCCTCGGGGCGTCCCGCACCGCGATAAATCCCCACGGGTGGGAGCGGATGCGAATAGGCCTCGGTCTCGATATCAAGGGCGGGGATGATATAGCCCGATGGCAAAACGCGGGCCGCATTGAAGGCGGGCATCAAGCCCGTGCCCGAGACCCAGCCGCCCAGTGGCGCCTCGATCCGCGCCTCAAGCGCCAAAAAGCGCCCCTCGGCATCAAGGGCCAACCGCCCGCGCGAGGTCAGGCCACGCCCATGGGCGGCAGACAAGAACTCTTCCGAGCGTGTGGCGATCCAGCGGACATCACGCTTGAGGTGCAGCGCGGCCCAAACGGCGAAAACCTCTTCGGGATAAGTGAACCCTTTCATCCCGAACCCGCCGCCGACATCCGGGGCCACGACCCGCAAAATGTTTGGGTCGATTTGCAAGATGCGCGTGACATCGTTCTTGGTGCGATGCGGGGTCTGGGTGGATTGAAAGACCGTCACCCCTTCGGTCATTTTATCATAGCGGATCGCCACGCCGCGTGGCTCCATCGGCGAGGGTGCGACGCGGGGGTGATGGGTCTCGACCGCGACGACATGGGCGGCATTGGCAAAGGCAGTGGTGGGGTTGCCCACATGCCAGCGACGATGCGCAACGCGGCGTGGGGCAGGCATTTCGCTATCGCTGATCTCGAGCGTGATCAGATCGACGGCATCGGAAGCATTGGCCGGGCTGTCGGCCAAGATCGCCACGAGTGGCTCACCCACACAGGCGATGTGATCGCGCGCCAGCATTGGAAAGGGGAGCGGTGCCTCGATTTCGAGAACCGGGGCCAGATCGGGCGAGGGGTTGGGTGGAAGGTCCGCACCGGTGAAAACCGCGACCACGCCGGGGGCCGCCAAGGCCGCGGTGACGTCGATGCCCGCAATCCGCCCGCTGGCGACAGGGCTGCGCAAAAAGGCCAGATGCAAGGGCCGATCCAGCACGATATCGGCGGTATAGCGCCCCTGACCCTTCAATAGCGCAGGGTCTTCGCGGCGAGGCAGTGCCAAGCCGATGGTGTTTTTCGCAAGCGAGGTCATGCGGTTCCCTGTCGTCTTTCCGGTCTGGGGTGATACTGTGGCTTTCGGTGGAAATGGCAAGGAGCCCATGATGCGTATCGCGGTGATTGGGGCAGGGGCCATCGGACGTTGGGTCATCGCTGCTTTACAGCGCGACGGCGCGGGGCCTCACGCGGTGATTTTGCGTGACCCATCCAAGGCGACGCCCGGTCTGCTGGCTGTGGATGATGTCGCCGATTTGCCGCCTGGCATCACTCATCTGGTCGATTGCGCCGGACATCCGGGGCTAAAGGCGCATGGGGTCAGGGCGCTGTTGGCTGGCATCGATGTTGTCACCATCTCGCTTGGCGCCTTGGCCGATGACGGGCTTGCCGCCGAGCTGCAGGCCGCCGCCATCGCGGGAAACAGCCGGCTGCATCTGGCCAGCGGCTCGGTCGGTGCGCTTGACCTGTTGCGCGCGGGTGCGGCAGGTGGGCTGAACCATGTGCGCTACACCGGGCGCAAACCACCCGCCGCATGGCGCGGCTCACCTGCTGAGGATGTACTCGATCTGGACGCCTTGACCGCCCCCGCCACCCATTTCGAAGGCACCGCGCGGCAAGCGGCCCTTGCCTATCCCAAGAATGCCAACGTCGCCGCCGCCGTCGCGCTCGCCGGGCGCGGCTTTGATCTGACCGAGGTTGTCCTGATCGCCGATCCCGCCGCGCCGGGCAACCTGCACGAGGTCGAGGCGCATGGTGCCTTCGGTCAGTTTAAACTGCAGGTCCAGGGTGCGCCGCTGCCCGACAACCCCAAAAGCTCGGGCCTTGCCGCGATGAGCATGCTGGCCGAACTGCGCCGCCTGCGGGCCGCGATCTCGACCTGATGCGAAAGCGGCACCCGCATCTGGACACCGGGGCCGCGCCTGCTAGGGTCGCGCGCTGTGCGAGAACACGCGAATAAGGGACGCAAAAATGGCAAAGCTGGCATTTCTTGGACTTGGGGTGATGGGCTATCCGATGGCGGGCCATCTCAAGGCGGCAGGTCATGACGTAACGGTCTACAATCGGACCACGGCCAAGGCCGAGGCTTGGACCGCCCGGCATGGAGGTGCCTTTGCCACTACCCCGCGCGCGGCCGCCGAGGGCTGTGATTTCGTCCTTGCCTGCGTCGGCAATGACGATGATCTGCGCGCCGTCGTCGCCGGCCCCGATGGGGCGTTGGCCGGGATGAAGCCCGGCGCGATCTTTGTCGATCACACCACCGTTTCGGCCACCGTAACGCGCGAATTGGCCGAACAGGCGGAAGCGATCGGTGTCGGCTATGTCGATGCGCCCGTCTCGGGCGGGCAGGCTGGGGCCGAGAATGGCAAGCTCGCCATCATGTGTGGCGGCGATGAGGTGCATTTCCAAGCCGCCGAGGCGGTCGTGGCCGCTTATGCCAAGGCGACCGTCCATTTCGGCCCGGTCGGCGCAGGGCAGTTGACCAAGATGGTCAACCAGATCTGTATCGCTGGGCTGGTGCAGGCCATGTCGGAAGGGCTGTTCTTCGCGATGCAAGCGGGCCTCGATCCCAAGAAAGTCGCAGATCTGGTCAGCCAAGGCGCCGGCGGATCATGGCAATTGGCCAACCGTGCAGGCACGATGGTGGATAATGAATTCAATCATGGCTTCGCCGTCGATTGGATGCGCAAAGATCTGGGCATTGCGCTGGGCCAAGCCAAGGAATTGGGCGTGGCGCTGCCCGTCACCGCCGTTGTCGATCAATTCTACGCCGAGGTGCAGCAGATGGGCGGCGGGCGCTGGGATACCTCCAGCTTGATCCAGCGTTTCCGCAAGATGACGGGCGAGGCGGTATAGACCAATTGGGCTATCCCTTCACCGATCTGCCCAGCCTGCGCGCGGCGGGCTTCGACACGATCATCGATGTGCGCAGCCCTGCGGAATATGCCGAGGATCATATCCCCGGCGCGCTGTCCATGCCGGTCCTTTCGGATGCCGAGCGTGCCACTGTCGGCACGATCTACACGCAAGAAAGCCCCTTCAAGGCGCGCAAGATCGGCGCGGCGCTGGTCGCGCGCAACGCGGCAAGCCATATCGAGACCAAGCTGATGCACCATGATGGCGGCTGGCGTCCCTTGGTCTATTGCTGGCGCGGCGGCCAGCGCTCGGGCTCTTTCGCCTCGATCCTGCAACAGATCGGCTGGCGTGCCGCGGTGTTGGAGGGGGGCTATCGCACATGGCGGCGGCATGTGGTGGCCAGCCTTTACGATGCAAACCTGCCATTTCGGGTGGTCCGGCTCGATGGCTATACCGGCACCGCCAAGACCGAGGTGTTGAAACGTGTCGCGGCGATGGGCGGTCAGGTTCTCGATCTTGAGGGTCTGGCCTGTCATCGCGGATCGATCTTGGGCGATGTGGAGGGGCCGCAGCCTGCGCAAAAAGGGTTCGAGACAGCGCTTGTCGCGGCCTTTGCGGATTTCGACCCACAACGACCTGTCTTGGTCGAGGCGGAATCGGCCCGGATCGGTACCTTGCGGCTTCCGCCTGCATTATGGGTGGCGATGCGGCAAGCGCCGCGGATCGCCCTCGAGGCGGGGGTTGCGGCGCGCGCGCGATATCTCGCGGCGATTTATGCCGATCTGGTTGCCGATCGCGACGGGCTGTCGCGCCGTCTTGATGGGCTGCGCACGCTTGCTGGGCATGCGGTGGTCGATAGCTGGCAGGCTCTGCTTTCGGCAGGTGCCTCCGAGGCGCTGGCGCGCGGGTTGATCGAACGCCATTATGACGCTGCCTATGAACGCCTGCGGCGCGAAGACGAAACGCCCGTTCTGGCCCGGATCGACGCAGGCGCGCTTGACCCGGCCGCTCTTGACACGACTGCCCGCGCGGTCTTGGCCCATCTGGGCTAGACTGTCCCTTCTTCGTTTCAGAAATATCCCGGGGGGAGTCCGCAGGACGGGGGGCAGCGCCCCCCTTTTCCTCCGGCCTCCCATCCGCTACCTGACGCCTGACCGACGAAAGGGACGCCGCCCATGGACAAGAGTTTCAACGCAGCCGAGGCCGAAGATCGCATCTATGCCCAATGGGAAGCGGCGGGCTGTTTCAAGGCGGGCGCCAATGCCAAGCCCGGCGCCGAACCCTATTCCATCATGATCCCGCCGCCCAATGTGACGGGTGTTTTGCACGTCGGCCACGCCTTCAACAACACGCTGCAAGATGTGCTGACCCGCTGGCACCGCATGCGCGGCTTCGACACGCTCTGGCAGCCCGGCACTGACCATGCGGGCATCGCGACCCAGATGGTGGTCGAACGCGAATTGGCCAAACAGGGTAAATCCCGCCGCGACATGAGCCGCGAGGAGTTCCTCTCCCATGTCTGGGCGTGGAAAAAGCAATCCGGTGGCACGATCGTGCAGCAGCTCAAGCGCTTGGGAGCGTCATGTGATTGGTCGCGCGAGGCCTTTACCATGTCGGGCGCGCCGGGTGCGCCTGCAGGCGAAGAGGGGAATTTCCACGACGCGGTGATCAAGGTCTTTGTCGATATGTACGACAAGGGCTACATCTATCGCGGCAAGCGGCTGGTGAATTGGGACCCGCATTTCGAGACCGCCATTTCCGACCTCGAAGTTGAAAATATAGAAGTCGCCGGTCACATGTGGCACTTCAAATATCCGCTCGCCGGTGGCGCGACCTACACCTATGTCGAAAAAGACGAAGACGGCAATGTCGTGCTGTCTGAGGAGCGGGACTACATCTCCATCGC
>NZ_CBFIIK010000113.1:0-8501 GCF_965662675.1 Roseicyclus sp.
GATGTTCCCACAAGCCCGGATCGAGGCTGTCGGTGGTCGAGCCATGCCCGATGCCGATGCGGAAGGTTCCGCCGCGGGTCTGTGCAGCGGCGCTTGTGGTGGTATGCGGCAAGATCAGCCCTGCCGCGCCGATGGCAGCGGCACCCTTGAGTACGCCGCGACGGCTCGGGGCAAATGCGCTGCCCGTCATGTCGGATTGGTTCATCAGTCGACTCCCTTTGGTCAACGCCGCATGTTGCTTCATGCGGCTTTCATATTGCGTGCGTGATGAGGCCGCCGGTTCCAGCCCGCATCCGCCGTGAGTGTCGGAGCGCAGCGCCCGAGGGCGACGACTCCTGCGCGATCATACTGACGCGTAAGCCCACGCTTTGTCACCAACTTCGTTGTCACAGTGTGCAAGCTGACTATGCCTACTGGCAAACGCATAACAAAAAAATCTTCGTGAACATGATGAAAATATTCGCAATAGGGCAAAAATTTTTGGGGTGACCTGTTTGGTCGCGCGGATCGGTTGAAAAACCGGTTGAAACGGCGGTGTTTCGCGCCGGAAAGAAAGCGGGTCTACGGTCGCATATCCTTGAACATGCGGGTGAATCGTTTAGCGTCGGCACCACACATGGGAGGTGTGGGTCATGACAATGATGATGCGCGATGGGGCGGGGCTCAAGGCGCCGGAAATGATCTTTGTCGATGGCGCATGGGTCGCGCCCACCTCGGGGCGGATGATCGATGTGATCTCGCCCGTGACCGAGGAAAAACTTCTGTCATACCCCGAGGCGGGGACGGCCGATATCGACCGCGCGGTGGCGGCGGCGCGCGCCGCCTTCGACCACGGCCCTTGGCCGCGCATGGCGCCCGCCGAGCGGGCCACTTACCTCAAGCGCGTCGCCAGCCTGATCGAGGGGCGGCTTGACGATATCGCCTGGGCATGGACCAAGCAGGTCGGCGCGCCGATCAGCCTGACCAAGAAGCTGGTGGGCCAGAATGCGACGCTGTTTCGCTATTACGGCGAGTTGATCGAAACCTACCCGTTCCGCGATGACCGTACGCGCGACGATGGCGGCGCGGTGCGTATCTTGCGCGAGCCTGTGGGTGTCTGCGCCGCGATCTCGCCTTGGAACGCGCCGATGGTCTTGCTCAGCTACAAGATCGCGGCCGGCTTGGCTTCGGGGTGCACCATGGTGGCCAAGCCCAGCCCTGAAACCCCGCTCGAGGCCTATATCATGGCCGAATGCATCGAGGCGGCGGGGCTGCCCAAGGGCGTGTTCAACCTTGTGCCCGCCGGGCGCGAGGGGGGCGATCACCTGATCCGCCATCCCGGCATCGACAAGGTCGCCTTTACCGGCTCGACCGAGGTGGGCAAGCATATCATGCGCGTCTGCGCCGACCGCTTGGCGCGGGTTTCGCTGGAACTGGGCGGCAAATCGGCCGCTGTCTTGTTGCCCGATGCCGATTTCGCCCGCGCGATGCCCAGCCTGATGACCTATTCCATGCCGATCACGGGCCAAGTCTGTTTCTCGCTCACGCGGCTTTTGGTTCCGAATGCCCGCAAGGCGGAATTCCTCGACATGTTCTTGTCGGGTGTGCGTGGCCTTAAGGTTGGTGATCCGTCGGACCCTGCAACGCAGATGGGGCCATTGGCGATGTCCCGTCAGCGTGAACGGGTCGAGGGCTATATCGCCGCCGGTCGCGCAGGCGGCGCCACGGTCGCTTGCGGCGGCGGTCGTCCGCGGGGTTTGGATCGCGGGTTTTTCGTCGAGCCGACCGTTCTGACCGATGTGACGCCCGACATGAAGGTGGCACAGGAGGAGATCTTTGGCCCTGTCGTGTCGGTCATCGGTTATGATGATGAAAACGACGCTGCCGCCAAGGCCAACGCCACGGTCTATGGGCTGAACGGCGCGGTCTATGGCCAAGATGTCGAACGCGCCTATGCATTCGCCAAGCGCATGCGCACGGGCGGGCTGACCATCAACGGGCTGATCGTGGACCCCAAGCATCCTTTCGGCGGCTACCGCCAATCGGGCATGGGCCGCGAGGGCGGGCCAGAGGGGCTCGACAATTATCTCGAGGTCAAGACGATCCACATCGCCTGATCCACCGAGCCAAAAGGAAAAAGGGGAGGCGCGCGCCTCCCCTTTTTCATGTCATATGACACCCAATCACTCGTCGCGGCGGCGGCGACGATCCTTGCGGTCCATGCTGCCGTCGCGGATCTCATCGCCGATCTGGTCCAGCACACGATGCAGGTTCGGGGCATGGACCGCTTGTTCCAGAACGGAATCGAGCGCCTGCAAGATCGCGCCGCGCGAGCCCTCGACGCTGCCCACTTGGGTAATGTCGATCTTGCCGATCTTTTCCACGGGCTTGACCATCTCGGCCACGATCTTGGGCATGGACTCGAGCCGGGCCAATTCCACCTCATGGGCAAGCGTCGCCTCGGAGCGGGTGTTTTGCGCCGCGATATGGGCCGCCATCGCGGTCGTTTCGGCCGTGCGCGCGGCCAGCATCGCCTCGGCATCGAATTTCGCCGTCTCGACGCGGTCCTTGGCGACCTTGCGCGCGGTTTCGGCCGCAATCTCGGCACGGCGCGCCGTGGCGGCGGCCTCGGCCTCGGCGGCGATGCGGGCCAGATCGCGCTTGCGTTCGGCCTCGGCGCCCGCCCGCGCGCTCTCGATGGCTTCATGGGCACGAACCGCTTCGGCACGCGCCAGATCAGCCTCGGCTTGCGCACGGCTTTCCTCTTGGCTTTTGGCCAGAACCTCGACGCTGCGATCTTGCTCGGCGATTTCCAGCGCCTTGGCGCGCTTGATTTCAGCCTCGCGGATGGCCTGTTCGCGGGCGATATCGGCGGCCTGGATCTCGCGCTCCATATGGATGCGGGCCTCGGCGGCGGCGCGCTCGGCTTCGGCCTTGGCGCGGGCGATCTCGGCCAGCTGCGCCGACATCAGCGCCTCGACCTGTTGGGCTTGGGCGATCTCGGCGCGGCGTTCTTCAAGGTCGATCTCCATCTTGCGGCGCGCGGCCTCCATCGTGGCGCGGCGCACGCTGACTTGGGTTTCGCCCTCGATCTCGGCGCGCTCGCGCTTGGACAGCGCAATCACCTCGGCGAGCTTGCGCAAGCCCACCGCGTTGAAGGCGTTGTTTTCATCCAGCGCCGAAAACGGCGTCTGGTCGAGCGCTGTCAGCGACACGCTGTCAAGCGACAGGCCGTAGCGCTCCACCACGGGCGAAAGGGCGGTGCGGATCTCGGCCACGAACTCGGCGCGGTTCTCGTGCAGCTCATCCATGCTGCGGCGCGCGGCGACCGCGCGTAGTGCATCGACGAACATCCCCTCGATCAGAAGCCGCAGATCCTCGGGCTGGAAGCTGCGCTTGCCCAAGGCTTGCGCCGCACGCGTGACCGATGCGGCGGTGGGCGGCACCGACAGGTAGAATTCCGCCCCCACATCGACGCGCAGCTTGTCACGCGTGATCAGCGATTGATCGCCCGCGCGCCGCACCTCGAGGCGCATGGTCTGCATGTTGACGCGCGCCACCTCGTGAAACCACGGCAGGGCGATGAAGCCGCCATCGATGGCCACGCGCCGCCCGCCGATGCCGGTGCGCACAAGGCTGACCGCGTTAGAGCTACGTTGGTAAAAGCTCGCGGCCAAAACCACGAGGATGGCCAGAATGACGATCAGCGCGATTGTCCAGAAGATGGTATTCATCGCAGGGTCCTTTCCCGGTGCTCACAGCCCCTCGAGGCTTGTTTGGGTCTCGGCAGATAGTCCGCCATCGGCGGCAAGCGTTGCTCCGGTCAAGCCGGAGGCAAGCGCGGACAACAGAAAAACGGCGGCCGCGGCGGCCTGTTGCTGACCTGTGGTCGCCGCGATGCCGCGCGCGGCGCAAATCGCGGGCGGCAGGCGTCCATCGGGGCTGGCGGTCACAAGACATGCGCTGCGCGGGCCATGCGGCCCCCAAGCGGCGCGGTGTTGCATCGCCCAAGCCTCCATCGCCCAGCCGATCAGCTTGGGTGTCAGCACGGGTTCGGCCATCAGCCCCCAGCGCTGTGCAAATCCCGTGGCGGTTTCCGTGCGAAGCGCAAGGGCCGCGCGGATCAGCGCCATATATTGCGCGCGCGCAGTATCGAAGGCCGCCCCTTGTGTGACGATCACGGCCCCGGCGGCCATGCGCGGCGCGATCCCTTCGGCCAACCGCTTCGGCCCCATCACGCCCCGCATCAGCGCCAGATCGGGGGCGTCTGAAGCATCATAGGCAGGCAATAGGCACAGACCATCCAAGCCATCGGGCAAGGCAGCCGCCAGCCGGTCGATGGCGCCCACATGGCTTGGATCGATATGGTAGAACTCGCTCACATGATCAAAGCCTGTGACCGCGTCGATACCGATCACCTCTGCCCCGGCCTCGGTCGCGGCCTTTGCCACCGCCAGCCCAAGCCCGCGCGCCGATCCAAGGATCGCCACGCGTTTGCCGGACAAAAGGGCGGGCATCTGCATCATCAGAACACCGGCGGGTAGGGGCGGCCGCCACGATCGAGCGTGATCCAGCGAGTCTCGGTAAAGGTCTCGATCGACCAGCGCCCGCCATGCCGCCCAAGGCCAGACGCCTTGGAGCCGCCAAAGGGCACATGGGGTTCGTCATTCACCGAGGAACAATTGACATGGCACATGCCCGTTTCCAGCCGCCGCGCGATGTCGAGCGCGCGCGCCTCGTTCGCGGTAAAGACACCCGCCGACAGCCCGTCTTCGGTGTCGTTGTTGATGGCGATGGCCTCTTCATCCGTGCGGAAGGGGATGACTGGCACCACGGGGCCGAATGTCTCGTCGCGATAAACCAGCATGTCGGGCGTCACATCTGCAAGGATCGTGGGTTCCACGAAGCGGCCATTGATGCCGCCGCCCACGATGACGCGCGCACCTTTGGCGATGGCGTCATCAAGCTGCGCCTTCACGCGGGCCACTTGGCGGTCATTGATCAGCGGGCCGATCACGTTGGATTTGTCGGCGGTATCGCCCACCTTCAGGCGCGCGGCGCGTTCGGCGAAGCGGGCAAGGAATTCAGGGTAGATGCGCTCTTGCACCAGCACCTTCTCGACGCTCATGCAGATCTGGCCTTGATGCATGAAGCTGCCGAAATTGGCGGCTTGGGTGGCGCGCTCCATCTCGGCGTCCTCCAAGATGATCAGGCTGTCCTTGCCGCCCAGCTCCACACAGGCCTTTTTCAAATGCGCCCCGGCCTTGGCCGCAATCGACCGGCCCACCGGCGTCGATCCGGTGAACGAGATGCCCTTGACGAAAGGATGCTCGATCATCTCGTCGCCCATCGCGGCCACATTCTCGCGCGAGCAGGTGATGACGTTGAACACACCCGCCGGAAAGCCCGCCTCATGCAGGATTTCCGCGAAGTACAGCCCGCCGCTATAGGGCGTGTCCTCGGACGGTTTCAAGACGATGGTGTTGCCCGCCGCCAGCGCGAAGGCGAAGCCGCGCGAGGTCAGGATGCCTTGGAAATTCCACGGGCTGATGACCGAGATCACCCCCATCGGATAGCGCACGGCGGTCGAGAACTTGCCGTATTCGGAGGGCAGGATTTCGCCAAGGTTCTGGTAACAGGCGGCAGCGGCCGAGCGAAACACCTCGGCCACGTAATGCGCCTCGAACCCGCCTTTGCCGACCCAACCGCCGCCCTCGGCTTGGGCCGCTGCGATATAATCGGCTGCGCGGCGTTCCCAGATCTCGGCCGCCTTGTGCAAGAGATGCGCGCGCTGGGTGTATTTCATCGCGGCCCAGCCCTTGAAGGCACCATGGGCCGCCTCGATGGCCATGCGGGCCTCGGGGCGGGCGCCGTCGGGGGCCTCGGCGTAAAGCGCGCCGGTCGAGGGATTGATATCGGCGAAACTGCGGGCCGCCTGAACCCATTGGCCGCCGATATACATGCCGCGAAGGCTTTGGGTCTGCGACATCTCAGATCTCCGTGGGTTCGAACTGCGACGAGCCGGGGCGGCGGCGGTAATGGGTGATCGGCGTGCCAGCGCCGCTGCTGCCGGGCGGCGTGTTGGGCGCAGGTGACGCCGTAGCCGTAGCCTGTGGCGCGGCGGGGCGTGCGGTGGGGCGCAGAGGGGGTAGGCCGCTTGTATCGCGCCGCCCCTCGATCGCGCGGCGCGCGGCCTGTTCCATGCTGGCCATCATTTGCGCCAGTGCCGCGTCTTGGGCCGCTGCATGGGTTGGGGGCAAGGTGGTGGGCGCCGGGCGCGAAAGCGTCGGGCGCGGACCTGTCGCCTCGCCTGCCTGCCGTCCGGCGGCGGCCACCACCGCGTCGATATCCACGCCCGAGATTTGCGTGGCCGAGACCGAGGCGTTGGCGGGCGGGCGTGTGGCGAAAGACTTGGGCAAAGCCGCCATCGCGGGTGGAGCGCTGCCACTGGTTTGTGCCGGGCCGGGGGTGGGGCTGCGATGTCCCGATGCCCCGCCCAGATAGGCCGCCTGAACCGCGGGATCGTTTTTCAAGATATCGGCGCGATCCTCGCGCGCGATCTGCCCGTTTTCGAGCAGGTATCCGCGATCGGCGATCCCGAGCGAGAGCTTGGCGTTTTGTTCCACCAGCAAGATACCAAGCCCTGCCGCACGTACCGCCTTGAGGCTTTGGAACAGATCCTTGGACAAGAGCGGCGACAGGCCGAGCGAGGGCTCATCGAGCATCAGGATCGTCGGGTTCGACATCATCGCGCGGCCGATGGCGACCATTTGCTGTTCGCCCCCCGACATGGTCGAGACCGTTTGCCCCGCGCGGTCGGCGAGCTTGGGGAATAGCCGGATCAACCGGTCGTAATTGCCCTCGGCCTCATCACGGGCGCGGTTGGGATTGGCGCCCAGCATCAGGTTTTCCTTGACCGTCAACTCACCGAAAACGCCGCGCCCCTCCGGCACCAAGGCGATGCCTTGCTCGACGACCTTGTGCGCGGGCAGGCCCAGGATCGGCTCGCCCCCCATGCTGACATGGCCTGAGGTCTGCCCCTCGCAAATCCCGGCGATGGCCTTGAGAAGCGTGGATTTTCCCGCACCATTGGCGCCAAGGATGACGACGATCTCGCCCGGTTTGACGCGCAGCGACACCCCTGACAGCGCCCGGTGCTTGCCGTAGCTGACCGCAAGATCGCTGACCTCAAGCATCCTCATCCTCCCCCAGATAGGCGCGGATCACCTCCGCGTCCGAGAGAACCTCGGCCGGTGTGCCTTCGGCGATCTTGGCACCCGATGACATGACCACGCAACGGTCGCACAGGCTTCGGATCGCGTCCATCACATGCTCGACCAGAATGATCGTGCGCCCCTCGTCGCGCAAGCTGCGCACAAGATCGATGCCCGTCGAAAGCTCGGTCGGGTTCAGACCGGCCAGCCACTCATCGAGCAAAAGCACCTCGGGATCGCCTGCCAGCGCGCGTGCCAGTTCTACCCGCTTGGTGTCGATATAGGTGAGCGAGGAAACCGGCAGGCCAATGGATGCGCCCAAGCCCACCCGCTCCAAAAGCTGTTTTGCATGCGCCTCGGCGCTCTTGCCCCATTTGCGGCGATGGCCAAAAACAGCGCCCGCCACGACGTTTTCCACCACGCTGAGTTCCGGCAGAAGGCGCACAAGCTGGAACGTGCGCCCCACGCCCATGCGCGCGGTCTTGTGCGCGGGCAGCCCGCCCAGTTCCGCCCCGTTCAGCCGGATCGAGCCTTCGCTCGGCGGAAACAACCCCGAGATCATGTTGATCATCGTGGATTTGCCCGAGCCATTGGGGCCGATGATGCCCATCACCTCATGCTCGGTGACATCGAAACGCATATCGCGCACCGCGACCAAGCCGCCGAAGCGCTTGGTCACGCCCTGCACCTGAAGGACCGTCCGGCTCATGCGCCGCCCCCCTGATGAAAGCGCCGCCGGATGCGCGCCCACAGGCCGACAAAGCCGCCGGGCAGCACATAGACGATCAGCAAGAACACGATGCCGAGCAACAGAAGGGTCTGGTTCGGCGCTTGGCGCGTGATGAACTCCCACAGAAGCGTGAAGGGGATGACGCCCGCAAGCGGCCCCCAAAGCCGCCCCGTGCCGCCCAACAGCGCCATGATCACCACCTGAAAGGACAAGAGCGGGGCAAAGGCCGTCGAGGGCTCGATGTAGATATAGCGCGGTGCAAGGATCGCGCCGACGGCGGCGGCTGCCATGCCCGGAATGGTGAAAAGCGCGACTTTGGCCAGCGCCGTGTCGATGCCCACATGGCGCGCGACGGTTTCGTCATTGCCGATGATGCGCAGCGCAAAGCCCAGTTTCGAGCGCCCGATCAGCCAGCCCGCCAGATAGACAAGGGCGGCCAGCCCCAGAAGCATCCAGTAGATGTCGCGCTCGGTGATCGGGGTCAGCACATACATGCCGCGCTGGCCTGTCTGGTTTTGCACCCATGTTACGACTTGGCGGACCAATTCGGCCAGGCCGAGCGTGAAGATCACGAAATA
>NZ_CBFIIK010000114.1:0-8480 GCF_965662675.1 Roseicyclus sp.
CACCAATAGCAGGCAGATTTCATACTATTGCGAATATGTGCGCGAATGTTTTTCTATTTTCTCTTTAGATGATTTAAACCCGCGCAATAGGGAATCAGTCGTTCGAAATGCGCCGCAAGGCCCGACGCGGCTACTCGAACAGATTGTCATGGCCCGTGGTTTTCTGCCCGCCGGTTTTTGGGGGCCGACAAAAATGGCGGAATTGAAGCCAGACGAAAAGATAACGCGCGATGCGCAAAAGGGGGTGCGCCGTGGATATGTCTGAACCAACGCATGACAGCGTGATTCGCGGTTTCGCCTTTTGCGAGGCGGCGCCGACGCTGAACGCGTTTTTCGATGACCACTACTACCCCCATGTCGCGGCCACGACGCGTGGGCATCGGCACACGCTTTTGACCTATGACAAGCATCTGCGCGACACGCTCGGCCCTTTGGGTTGGGGCGAGCTGACGCCGCTTTCAGTCAATGCATGGCTGCGGCGACAGGTGCAGGCGGGGCTGAAGAACACCACGATCAACAAGCATATCTTCCTCGTGAACCGCCTGTTTCGCACCGTCCGCGACTGGGGCGCGCTGCCCGAAGGGGCGAATGCGCCGCCCTACCTGCGCAAGCTGCCCACGGGGGATTACCGCCAGCGCTTCCTCTCGCAGGCCGAGATCGGGCGGTTGCTGCACGAATGTGACCGGATCAACCACCCCTATTTGTCGCTGTTCATCCGCTTCTTGCTGCTGACGGGTGCCCGCAAAAGCGAAGCGCGCACGGCCCGCTGGTGCGATATGGATCTGGTGGCGGGGCATTGGCGGGTGCCGATCTCGAAAAACGGGCGCTCGCGCCGGATCATGCTGAGTGCCGCCGCGATCACCGTGCTGGAGGCCACAAGGGCGCGTACCCGCGAATTGGGCCAGCCCGTCGGGCCAGAGCACTACATCTTCATCAACCCGCGCACCGGCACCTGTTACAACGGGTTCCACATCGCCTATTTCAAAGCCCGGGATGCGGCGGGCCTTTCCGAAGTGCGCATCCACGATCTGCGCCACACCTATGCCAGCTTGCTGATCAACAATGGCGTCAGCCTTTACGAGGTGCAGGAATTGCTCGGCCATTCCTCATCCGCGATGACGCAGCGCTACGCACATCTGCAGCCCAACCAGCTGCGCAGCCGGACCGAGATCGTCAGCCGGATTGTCGATGCAGGCTTGCGATTCTGAGGATGAAACCGAGGGAGGAAATGGTGAGCCCGACAGGATTCGAACCTGTGACCAATTGATTAAAAGTCAACTGCTCTACCAACTGAGCTACGGGCCCACTCAGAGGCGCGTACCTAAGGTCGGGCCAAAGACTCGTCAAGCCAAAAACCGGGGTGGGGGATTTCCATGTTTGCGCGTCAAGCGTATATGGCGCGGATGGTAGATGCGATGCCCCTTTCCGGCCTGCCCTTTCTCAAGATGCATGGGCTTGGCAACGACTTCGTCGTGATCGACGCGCGTGCCGGGCTGGCCCCTGTCGGCGCGGCGCTGGCGCGCGCGGTGGCTGATCGTCACCGGGGCGTGGGATTTGACCAGTTGGCGGTGATCGAAGATGACGCCGAGGCCGACCTGCGGCTGACCTTTTGGAACGCGGACGGCTCGCTTTCGGCGGCCTGCGGCAACGCCACGCGCTGCATCGCGCGGCACGAGATGGACCAGCGCAGTGTCGCAGCGCTGACGCTCAGAACCGAGCGGGGGGTGTTGCACGCCGTCGATGCGGGCGATGGCCTGACCGCGGTTAATATGGGCCATCCGATGACCGATTGGGCCGACATCCCGCTGGCAGAGGCGATGGACACGCTGCATCTGCCTATACCGGGCGATCCCGTCGCCACCGGCATGGGCAACCCGCATTGCAGCTTTTTCATCGAAGAGGCCGAAGCAGTGGACCTTGTCAGTGAAGGTGCGCGGATCGAGCATCACCCGCTCTTCCCCGCGCGCACCAATGTGCAATTCGCCCATTTGGTCGGGCCTGATCACCTGCGCATGCGGGTCTGGGAACGGGGCGCGGGTGTGACGCTGGCCTCTGGTTCCTCTTCCTGCGCGGTGGCGGTGGCCGCAGCACGGCGCGGGCTGACGGGGCGCAAGGTTCGGATCACGCTCGATGGCGGCGATATCTGGATCGATTGGCGCGATGACGGTGTCTGGATGACCGGGCCCACGGCCACGGTGTTTTCCGGCGTTCTGACGCCCGAATGGCTGGCATCGGTTCGATGAGTGCCAAGCCGCCTGTCTTTCACACATTGGGTTGCCGCCTGAACGCCTATGAGACCGAGGCGATGCGCGAGATGACGGCGGGCGCGGGGCTGTCGGGTCTGGTGATCGTCAACACCTGCGCCGTGACGGCCGAGGCGGTGCGCAAGGCGCGGCAGGATATCCGCCGCCTGCGCCGACAGCACCCCGACGCCACGCTGGTCGTCACCGGCTGCGCCGCCCAGACCGAGCCCGAAACCTTTGCCGCCATGCCCGAGGTCGACCGGGTGATCGGCAACACCGAAAAGATGCAGGCCGGAACATGGGCCGCGATGGCCGCCGATTTTGTGGGGCAGACCGAGCGGGTGCAGGTCGATGACATCATGTCGGTCACGGAAACGGCGGGCCATTTGATCGATGGGTTTGGCACCCGCGCGCGCGCCTATGTGCAGGTCCAGAACGGCTGTGATCACCGCTGCACTTTCTGCATCATCCCCTTTGGTCGTGGCAATTCGCGCAGCGTGCCTGCAGGCGTCGTCGTCGATCAGATCAAGCGGCTGGTGGATCGCGGCTACAACGAGGTGGTCTTGACCGGCGTCGATCTGACAAGCTGGGGGGCCGATCTGCCCGGCACGCCGCGCCTTGGCGATCTGGTGATGCGGATCTTGCGGCTGGTGCCCGATCTTGCGCGCCTGCGGATCAGTTCGATCGATTCCATCGAGGCCGACGAGAACCTGATGCAGGCCATCGCGACCGAGCCGCGCCTGATGCCGCATCTGCACCTTTCGCTCCAACATGGCGACGATCTGATCCTAAAGCGGATGAAGCGCCGCCATCTGCGCGATGATGCGATCCGGTTTTGCGAAGATGCGCGGCGGCTTCGCCCCGACATGGTCTTTGGCGCCGACATCATCGCGGGCTTTCCGACCGAGGCAGAGGTCGCGTTCGAAAATTCGCTGAAGCTTGTGGTGGAGTGCGGGCTGACATGGCTGCATGTCTTCCCCTATTCGCCCCGCCCCGGCACCCCCGCCGCCCGCATGCCGCAAGTGGCGGGTGCTGCGATCAAGGCGCGCGCCGCGCGGCTGCGCGATGCTGGGGCCGCGCGGGTGGCTGCCCATCTGGCGGCACAAACGGGCAAGACCCATCGCATCTTGATGGAAAACCCCCGCATGGGCCGGACCGAACAATTCACCGAAGTTGATTTCCGCGCCGATCAGCCCGAAGGGGCGATCATCACCGCGCGCATCACGGGGCATGCGGGCGCGCGCCTTACCGCCTGAGCAAAGGGAAAACCCATGCATCCAAACCCGGCTTTCCGCACCGAGGCTGCCGCGCTGAACCTCGCTTTCGCGCGCACGCGCGGTTTCGGCACGCTGTGCGTGAACGGCGATCAGGGGCCGATGCTGTCGCATGTGCCGTTCTGGCTGAACGCAGATGCCACGGGGGGCGAATTGCATCTGGTCCGCTCCAACCCCATCGCGCGGGCGGTGACAGGGCCGACGCCTGCGGTCATCGCTGTGATGGGGCCCGATGGCTATATCTCGCCCGATTGGTATGGCGACCCGGCGCAGGTGCCTACATGGAATTACGTCGCGGTGCATCTGCGCGGGCATCTGGAACCCGCCGATCCCGACACCATGCGCCGCCATCTCGATCGGGTTTCCGCCGATTTCGAGGATCGCTTGGCCCCCAAGAAACCTTGGACCGTCGACAAGATGCCGGAGGAGGCGTTGTTGCGGATGATGCGCGGTATCTTGCCGTTCCGCTTCACGCTTGAGACGGTCGAAGGGACATGGAAGCTGAACCAGAACAAGACGGAACCCGCGCGTCTGGGCGCGGCGCAAGCGGTGCGCACCTCACCCATCGGGCATGAGGTCGACACGCTGGCGCGCCTGATGCGTGATGGCCCGCCCGCGATGGACAGCGACACGCCCTTCCCCTATCTCTAGGCCAACATTCAGCCGCAAGGGAGGTTGCGCCTTGGCCCTACCACTCGCCCCGATTGCCGGTGCCCTTCTGCGCTATGGCGCGGTCGCGGCCATTGCCTATGCCGCCGCGAACCGTGCGCGGCCAAGGCGTCTTGACCCTGAGACCGAGGCCGCAATGGACCAGATGCCCGAAGGCGCGGCCATCGGCCATGCGCCGGGCCAGTTGAACGCGACGGGCCGTTGGCGGCGTCAACTTCGCCTTGGGCCGCACGGACCCGGCATGGAAATCGATCTTTCCGCCATTGGGCGGTTTCGCATCAGGAAAACAGCATGACGATGGAACTTTTGGGCTCGCCCGCTTCACCCTTCGTGCGCAAGGTCTGCGTGATGATGGCCGAGGCGGGGATCACCGATATCCCCTTTGCACAGGTCGCGGCCTCGCCCTTGGGGGGTGAGGATCGGCTGAACGCCGCCAACCCCTTGGGCAAGATCCCTGCTTTGACACGCCCCGAGGCGCCGACGCTTTACGACAGTCGCGTGATCACCCGCTATCTGGATGCGACATACGAGGCCGGGCTCTATCCCGCGGCGCGGCTATGGGATGTACTTACCATCGAGGCGACCGCCGATGGTATCATGGATGCCGCCGTGAACCTGACCTATGAAAAGCGGTTCCGCCCCACCGAGATCCAGTTCGCCCCGTGGATGGACGGCCAATGGGCCAAGATCGCCCGCGCGCTGGATACGCTGGAGGGGCAGTGGCTTTCCCATCTGAACGGCCCACTGGATATGGGCCAGATCGCGGTCGGATCGGCATTGGGCTATCTCGACTTCCGCCATGATGATCGCGGCTGGCGCAATGGGCGCGATCAGCTTGCCGCGTGGTATGCCGGTTTCGCCGCCCGCCCCGCGATGGTCGCGACCGCCCCGGCATGAGGATCACCGAGGCCCGGACAAAGGCCGCGCGCGCGGCCTGCTTCGCGGTGCGCCGCGCGGTCTTCATCGCCGAGCAGAACATCCCCGAGGTCGAGGAATGGGACGCGCTTGACGAAAGCTGCACCCATTTCTTGGCCGAGGACGACAGCGGCCCCTTGGGCTGCGCCCGGCTGATCGCGATGGGCAACACCGCCAAGATCGGCCGCGTCGCGGTAATGGCGCAGGCGCGCGGCGCGGGGCTTGGCCGGGCGATCATGTTGCATGTGATGGCGGCGGCACGCGCGGCGGGGTTTGCCCAAGCCATGCTCGAAGCGCAGCTTTACGTCATTCCCTTTTACGAAGCCTTGGGTTTCGTCGCCGAGGGGCCGGAATATGACGACGGTTCGGGGATTTTGCACCGGGTCATGCGCCGCGCACTTTGAAACCGCGCACCCGGCCTGCGGGCGGTCGCCCCAAAGTGATATCGCTGAGGTTGTGGAACGCGGCCCAATGGCGGGAAAATGCTGGCAAAGCTGCGACATTTCGGCGTAGATGCGCGCGTTTGTCCGCTGGACGCCTATAACCTTAGCCCATAGACAGCGTGCCAGCCGGGCGCGAGGTAGAATCCTCACGCCCTTTCGGGGTTTGAAGGTCCGGCAACCCACGGACCGAAAGCAAGGGGAGACGCGAAACCGTGTCACACGCCGAAGACCAAAGCGGTGATCGCCGCGATTTTCTGTACTACGCAACGGCCGGTGTCGGTGCCGTCACCGTCGGTGCCGCTGTTTGGCCGCTGGTCAACCAGATGAACCCGTCGGCGGATGTGCAAGCCGCCAGCCAGATGCGCGTTGATGTCGCCGGCGTGTCGGAAGGCACGCAGCTGACGGTTCTGTTCCTCGGCAAGCCGGTGTTCATTCGCCGCCGCACCGCCGATGAGATCGAAGCAGCGCGCGCCGTCGACCTGTCCGATCTGGTCGATCAAGATGCCCGCAACCCCAATCTTGGCCCGATCGACGCCTCGGATGAAAACCGGTCCATGCCGGATTATTCGGGCGAGAACACCGGCGAATGGCTGGTTCAGATCGGCGTCTGCACCCATCTGGGCTGCGTGCCCATCGGTGATGGCGCTGGCGACTTCGGCGGGTGGTTCTGCCCCTGCCACGGCTCGCATTACGACAGTGCCGGTCGCATCCGTCGCGGACCTGCCCCTGAAAACCTTCCCATCCCTGTTGCATCGTTCGTGGATGACTCCACGATCCTGCTCGGCTGAACGAGGGAGACTGAAAACATGTCTGGAATTCCCCACGACCATTACGAGCCGAAGAGCAACGCCGAAAAGTGGTTGCATCGGCGCTTGCCCATCGTGTCGTTGATGTATGACACGCTGATGATCCCGACCCCCAAGAACCTCAACTGGATGTGGATCTGGGGCATCGTGCTGGTGTTCTGCCTTGTGATGCAGATCATCACCGGCATCATCTTGGTGATGCACTACACACCGCATGTCGACATGGCCTTCGCCTCGGTCGAGCATATCATGCGCAATGTGAACGGGGGATGGGCGATCCGCTACATCCACCAAAACGGCGCCTCGCTGTTCTTCATCGCGGTGTACCTGCACATCTTCCGTGGCCTCTATTACGGCTCTTACAAGGCCCCGCGCGAGATCACGTGGATCATCGGCATGCTGATCTACCTGATGATGATGGGCACGGCCTTCATGGGCTATGTTCTGCCTTGGGGTCAGATGTCGTTCTGGGGCGCCACCGTGATCACCGGCCTCTTTGGCGCGATCCCCTTCGTGGGCGAAGCGATCCAGACCTGGCTCTTGGGTGGTCCGGCCGTCGATAACGCCACGCTGAACCGTTTCTTGTCGCTGCACTATCTCTTGCCCTTCGTGATCTTGGGCCTTGTGATCGTGCATGTCTGGGCCTTCCACACGACCGGCAACAACAACCCGACGGGTGTCGAAGTGCGCCGCACCTCGAAGAAGGACGCAGACGCCGACACGTTGCCCTTCTGGCCCTATTTCGTGATCAAGGATCTTTTTGCGCTGGCCGTGATCTTGGCCGCCTTCTTCGCGATCGTGGGCTTCATGCCGAACTTCCTCGGCCACCCCGACAACTACATCGAGGCAAACCCGCTGGTGACGCCCGCACATATCGTTCCAGAATGGTACTTCTTGCCCTTCTACGCGATCTTGCGCGCTTTCGACACCGAGGTCTGGCTGGTGATCTTGGTCGATTTCCTGACAGCGGGGATCGTCGACGCCAAGTTCTTCGGCGTGCTGGCGATGTTCGGTGCGATCATCGTGATGGCGCTGGCGCCTTGGCTTGACACCTCGTCGGTGCGCTCGGGTCGGTATCGTCCGATGTTCAAGTGGTGGTTCTGGATCTTTATCGTGAACTTCTTTGTTCTGATGTGGGCGGGCGCCATGCCGGCGGAAGGGATCTACCCCTATATCGCGCTGATCGGTTCGGCCTACTGGTTCGCCTATTTCCTCGTGATCCTGCCGCTTCTGGGCGTGATCGAAAAGCCGCTGGCAGCGCCCGCGACCATCGAGGAAGACTTCAACGCGCACTACGGCAAAACCGAAGGTCAAGGCGGCGCCGCCGCTTCGACCCCGGCCGAGTGAGAGAAAGGAAACTGAGTATGCTCAGGAAACTTGCAATCAGCACGGTCACGGCGGCAACGCTGGCCCTGTCGTCTGGGGTAGCGTTGGCTGCGGGCGGCGAACGCTACGTCGAAGACTACGCCTTCCCCCATGAGGGCCCTTTCGGCCGCTTTGACCAGACCCAGCTTCAGCGCGGTCTTCAGGTCTACACTCAAGTCTGCGCCGCCTGTCACGGGCTGCGCTATGTGCCGCTCCGCACGCTCTCGGACGAGGGCGGGCCGGGGCTGAGCGAAGAAGAGGTGCGCGCCTATATCGAGCAGAACTTCATCGAAGTGTATGATGCAGAGCTGCAGGATTGGCGCGCGGCCACGCCCAACGACCATTTCGCTGGCTCGTCCATGGAAAGCGCCCCCGATCTCAGCCTCATGACCAAAGCACGGGCCGGTTTCACCGGGCCCTATGGCCTTGCGCTGAATCCGCTGTTCAAGGGCATGGGTGGGTCGGAATACGTCGCATCGCTTCTGACCCATTACACCGGGTCCGAGAAGGAAGAGTTCGGCGCGATCCTTTACGGCAACGACACCTATGGCGGCTATTTCGCCATGTCGCCGCCGCTGTGGGATGGGGCCGTGGAATACGGCGACGGAACCGAAGCGACTGTCGAACAGATGGCGATCGACGTCGCTTCTTTCCTGACTTGGACAGCCGAGCCCAAGCTGATGGCACGCAAGCAGATGGGCTTTACCGCTGTTGTGATGCTGAGCTTGTTGGCGGTCTTGCTCTATCTGAGCAACAAGCGGCTTT
>NZ_CBFIIK010000115.1:0-8405 GCF_965662675.1 Roseicyclus sp.
CGCGTAGCCATACAGCCACGCGTCATAAAAATTGACCGCCTCGGCCGCGGTGATCCGCCCGAGCGGGATTCTGTGTGTCGATGCCCAACGCCGGCGTCGATCGCTGGTTGGCCACCAGAACGCGTGTTCGCAGTCGGGCACCCACGGGTTTCCGAAGATGGTAGACCTCGTCACCACGCGCGTGTTAGCCGGCATACGCCAGCCCTTGTTCCTGCGGAGCTGGATGCGCTCAGGCATTCGGCACGTCCTGCTTGAGGTTGGCGCGACCAATGCTGAGCTCGTATTTTGCGGCCAGTCGAAACACCCAATCTTTTGAGCAGCCAAGCTGCGCGCCGATCTGTCTGGCGGTCAGGCCTTGCGCGACCAGCTCGCGGAAGCGCTCGATGTCGACCGGCTCGGCGTTGCCGCGGCGGTGTGGGTTGTTGTTGGGCAGCGCTGGGCGCTGTCGGTCACGAGCGCGCGCCCAGGCAGCCATGGCGCGGCCGGCGACTTCCTCGACGGTTGGCGACAGGTAGGGCTCTGCGGCCGGGCTGAACACAGGCGCGATCATTTGGCCTCCGTCAGATGCGCGATGCCGTCGGCGCCGAACTGGTTGGGCCCGGCGAAGGCGGCAGCAACGTCGGACATTGCCTCGACCAAGCCGTGCTCGATGATGACGATAAACGCGACCGGTGCGATCGCACAGGCAATCAGCGTCACGATTGCGGCGACGCGCGCGATTGTGGTGATGATGTTCATGGGAAACCTCAAAACATTGCGGGCAGGATTGTGAGCGTGACGCTGTCGCCGTCTTCGACAAGCGCCTCGCGGTCGGGCAGTACGGTGTATCCGTCGGGCACGGTCAGGATCACGCGCTCGGCGTCGGTGCCTTTCCCGTTGACGTAGATCGTCGCGTGGACAGTCAGGTCGCCGTGCTGGAGCACGTAGACGCCGCCCATGCTGTTCTGGGCGCGCCCGTTCGAATACATGACCTCGGCAGCACCGGCGATGTCAGCGCTGTCGCGGATTTCCAGCGTGTCGCCGCCGGCGGTGAGCGTCATTGCCATGAGCCAATGCATCACAGCCACCCCGCGATCTTGACGAGCGCTGCAAGCGCGCAGACTGCCAGGATGAGCCAGGCCAGCGTTGATGCCGCGATCTGAAAAGCCAGCATGATGGCCAGCGCAGGTGGTAGCCCCTTGCGGCGGACGATGTCGCGGTCGAGATTGGCGGGCCCGTCCGCCAGCATCGCGCGGTACTTGGCGATCTCGTCCTTGCGTTGTGCGGAAAGGTCTTGCCTGGTCATGCGGAAGATCCTGTCGCAAGGATTGTTGCCGCGATGACGGATATGACGACCAGAAACACCGCAGCTATGACGAGCGCTGCGGCCGTCGGCTTGGTGTCCTGGTCGTCGTCGCACCACAGGTGGAAGTCTTCGAGCTTCTGGTCCTGTGTGCGCTGCTCGATCGGTCCGTTGCCATCCATCAGAACATGCCTTTTTCTTCGGCCATCGCCGTGGGAAGCGTGACAACCTTGTCGGTGCGGTCGTATTCGACCGCTGATTTCGGGACCCAGACCGGTTCACGGTCCGGATCCACGCGGAGAAGAAGGGCGAGATTGGTTTCGCGCACCAGTTCGGCTTCGATGTCGATGATGTCAGCCATCAGGCATTCTCCCGTGCATGGTGTTGCAGCGCGCCGACGATCACGCCGACGACGGTTGCGAATTCCGGCGATCCATGGACGGGCATGGTCGACAGGCTCTTGGCGATGTCGCGGGCTTGCACCCCGTGCTGCAGCAGCAGGCTGATCAGAACGCAGGCGTCCTGTATCGCGTGTTGCAGCTGCGACCCGCCGCGCTGGCCGTCGGCATAGAACACCTCGATGGCATCGCCCGACACGGGGTCGAGCCCGATCGTGATGTCGAATGCATGGGTCGCAAGCTCAGTGCGCCATTTGAGAGGGATCGTCAGCGCTGGGCGGCGGTTCGGCGGCTGTTGGCGTGTCATGGGCGCTCCCCCGGCGAGGCGCGGACGATGCGGCAACTGGGAACGAAACCCGCACCGCCCGCGCCAGCTTCCCGGCGACGCAGGGAGGAGGTAGCGCCACCGGAAATCTTGTTTGCCGATGCCATGCTCATGTCACGGCCAATCCTGCATTTCTTCAACGGCCATCATTGCGTTGGCCTCAGCGAGCGCGACATCCGGCGTGCGCTCCGCCTCTAGTTTGTGCAGCTCTGCCAGGCCCACGCTGGCAGCACTTAGCAGTGTTTGAAACACGTCAGGCATCAACGTCATGGCGCTGGGGCCCTTGGTAATTCGTACAAGCATGGTTCCTCCTTGCCGCTCGATGCGGTCGAAGGTAACCTTAAATGGAGTTATTTTCCATCGTCAAGGAAAATGTTGGAGAAAAACTCCATAATGCTGATGCGACGTGCGTAAAAGGTCGTTCCACAACTTGGGAGAAGAACGTGAAATACCGTGCTTTTGATGCGTTTGTCCTGGTAGTGGCGCGGGTTACGCGGCTGCCTATCAAACTTGTCTATTTTGCGGCTAGCAGTGTTGCTAGATGTTGTCGCACAGGCTCTCGCAGATCGTCCGGCAAATCGGAAAAATCGTGACGGTACGTGAATCGGATACCGATCCCGTACAAAGTCTCAAATTTTATGGCATTAGCGATCGCAAAACCCATCGACCCGTTTTCGATTTTAGTCAGGCTGCTTCGATCAAGGGTCAGTGCGTCTGCTAGTTCGCTTTTGCTCAATCCAAGGGCTTTGCGGGCCGCCGCTATGCGCGGCCCGACATTTTCGGGTCGTGACTCGATCGGAATCAGGGCGTCCAGCATTCTTTTCATGCTGCTAGCATTGCTGCGTTTGGATTTTTCTTCCATCGAACTTATCTCCTTCTTGACGAATGGAGAATAACTCCATTATGGCTGGTCGCATGCTTTATCGAGACATATCCAACCTTCTTGCGGCGTGGCCGACGCGGGCTGCTTTGGCGGCTGACCTTGGTGTCAGTGTTGATCGTGTGCACAAGTGGGCTCAGTCTGGTTCCATTCCTTCACGCTATCAGCTTGGCGTTCTTGAGGCGGCCAGTCGGCGGTCGATTCCGCTTACCGCCGACGAGCTGGTGCGGCTTAACGCGTGCGGGCAGCCAGTGTGCTTGGATCGCGAGCGGTCGCAATCACTGGCGTCGAAACAAACTGTTTTCAATTCGGAAACAATCGTGGCGGACGGCGATGGCTGACGCGCGAGGGCTTCGCAAGATCGACATTGGGTCCCGGGTTCGGCACATTGCATCGGCTGCGGATCGCCCGGACCTGATCTGGGTGCCGATCACCGGCCTGGTCGTGAACGATGCATATCAGCGGCCACTTTTGCGGCAGGGCTGGCGCCAGATCGAGCGTATCGCGCTTGCGTTTGATTGGGCCATGTTCGGTCCTGTCGTCGTCGCGCCGGTCGGCAATCAGTTTGCTTTGATCGACGGGCAGCATCGCGCGCATGCCGCGTATCTGGCTGGTCACGATGAAATCCCGGCGATGGTGGTCGAGATGGGTGCGGTTGAGCAGGCGCGCGCGTTTGCGGCCATGAACACGGCTGTGACGCGCATGAGTGCGCACAACGTCTTTCGCGCAGCGCTCGCGGCGCGCGAGCCTTGGGCTGTCGAAGCCGACGCGGCGGTGGCCGACGCTGGGTGTCGCCTCATGCCATACGCAAACAGTGCGGCCTCAAAGAAGCCAGGAGAGATTTATTCCGTCACGCTGATCCGGCGACACATCGAGGCGGGCGAGGGCGAGGTTGTCACCGCGTGCTTGTCCGCTATCCGCGCGACCGACGACGAGGGTGTGCGCGATTACTACGAGGGCGCTTTGCTCAAAGCGTTTTTCGCGGCTGTCGCCTCGAATATCCAGTTTCTCCGCCGCATCGATCTGGCGCGGTTTTGCCGGGAGACGGACTTGCTGTCTGTTGCTGACACCGCCGCCGCCCAGGCCGCCGCCACGCGGCGTCCGAAAGGCGCGATCCTGCGCGCGGCGCTGATCGAGGCGTTGTCAGAAACGCTTAAGACCGAGGGAAGGTGACAATGCTCGGCGCTGCAAACAATTTCGGGCGACGTCTGCAGATGGGTATCGTGGCCTGTCTCAAAATCGCCCCTGCTGAGAGCCGGTGCGCCCGGGGTCATGGTATTCACGCCGCAAGCAGGGGAACCAGCGCCGCGCCGGGCGAGATCGGCGTACCGTTAATGCCTGCCTTTGATCAGCCACGAACAACGACACGGAGGGCGTCATGAGCCATCGCGCGGTCAACTGGGCACTCGATCAGCGCCACCTCAAACCGGGGCCTTGGATCGTCCTTCTGCAGCTTTGCGATCGGCACAACAAGGACACCAAGCAGGTCAATCCCGAACAGGCCACGCTTGCGTTTGACTGCAACATGAGTCGCGCGACGGTAAACCGGCATCTGGACGAGCTTGAGGCGATGGGCCTGATTCAGCGCGTTCCTCGCCAGCATCCGGTCACAAAACGCCAGTTGTCGACTTTCTACATTTTGGGTCTCGACTTCGATGCGCCACCACAGATCGAGCATGCCGTGTCTCAAAATGAGACACGGATCGAGCAGGGGCAAAACGAGAACATTGACCAGAGCCGTGTCTCAAATTGCGACACGGGAGCCGTGTCTCAAAAAACGCAAAAGCCGTGTCTCAAAAATGGCAAAAGCCGTGTCTCAAATTGCGACACTAACCACGTAAGGGAACCAGTAAGAGAACCTTGTGTGTCGCAGGGCGACCCACACACACAATTTTTCGACGAAATCTGGGATCGGTTTTCGGCGGCGTTTCCGAGGATGGGCAACGTCGAGCTGACCGAGGAGCGTTTGCGATCTGCCATCGAGGCCGGCGCGGACCCCGAGCACATCCTCGCTGCGGCACGGGCCTATGCCGACGAGCAGCGCGGCAACAAATCTCAGTACATCGCGTTTTCCGAAAACTGGCTGGACCGGAAGGGCTGGGAGCGGTTTCCCAAGCCCGGCCGACCTGCGGCTGACTTCACCGCCGTTGCGGTTCAGCGGGCTCGAGCCATCCGTGCCGGGCAGAGTTGGGTGGCGCGCCATCTGTCGCCGGCCGCGGCGCGCGACCTGGTGGCGCGGGGGCTTGTGACCGCTGACGAATGCAAAGCCGCTGGGGTGACGCTGTGAACGGCTCCGGCGTCATCGTGGCCGAGTTCGGCGAGGTCGGCGTCGTTGTCAACCTGCACGCTGGCCATTGCGACCTGTCTGCGCCGCGCCCGGCGAGGTCGGGGATCGTGACCCGGCAGCGCATGATCCTCGACCTCGATGAGATCGAGGGCGCGCGCATCGCCCAGATGCATCGCCCTGCCAGCGATCCGGTTGCACGGGACATCGCGCGCGCTCTGAAATTCGCGGCCGAGCATTTGGCGGCGCATCGGCAAAGGGGGCGCTCATGATGCTGCGCTATTCCGTGCTGGTGACGGTCGCGGGCATCGGTGTCGTGCGGCACGTCGCAAAGGCCAGGGGGCGCGCGGAGGCGGAGCAGCGTGTCCGGCGCGCGTACTCTCAGAGGGAAATCATCACCATCACCGCTGCGCGGCTGGCGCCGTTGCCAAAGGCCCAGCGCGTGACCACCAAGACGGAGGTTTGAAATGGACACCAGCGAACGCAACATGACCCTGATCGGGCCTGACGGAACGGAAACCCCGTCATTTTCGCTCGATGACATGAAGGCAGCCACAAAGGCGCTCTCAGGAAAAGCCCCGATGAAAAACACCGAGGCGGACCAGAAGGTGCTGAACGACGCATACAGCGTCACCGCGACCCAGCTGAGGTCTCTGGTGCAGCGGTATGAACGCTTGGCCGCGGACAAGGCTGACATCGCCGACGATCAGAAGGAGGTCATGGCCGAGGCAAAGAGCCTGGGGTACGACACGAAAGCCCTTCGCCGCATCATTGCGATGCGTCGGGAGGACCCGGACAAGCGCGCGGAGCTCGAGGCCGTGGTTGACATGTACCGCACAGCGCTGGGCATGTGATCATGGCGCGGCGTCGGAAAACACGGGATGAGATCGCAGCGGAAGCCCGGGAACGTCACGAGCGGCTGTGTCGGCTGGCAGAGAAGCGCGCCGGGCAGCCTGGCATCACGAAGCTGCGTTTGCGGGTGCAGGATGCCTTGGTCGAACGCATGCGCGCCGAGCAGCGCGCAGGGTGGGCGTCGTGACGGAACGGATGAGTGCTGCTGACCTGCAGACCCTGCGAGCCCAGAGCAAAGGTCAGAAGTATGGCGCCCAGCGCACGACCGTCGATGGCATCGCGTTCGACTCGAAGAAGGAGGCGCGTCGGTACCAGGAACTGCGCGTGTTGGAGCGCGCTGGGCAGATTGCCGATCTGCAGCGGCAGGTTGTCATCGAGCTTGAGGGCCGCGCTGGGCCGCTGCTGACGCGCACAGGGCGCCAGATGCGGATCACCGTGGACTTTGCCTACATCGACCGCTCGACAGGGCTTATGGTCTATGAGGACGCGAAAGGGTTGCCGACACGGGACTACGAGGTGCGGCGCGCGGTGGCGCAGGCCATGGGCATCGAGGTGATCGAGGTATGAGCGCGCCGTCGGCCAAATCCCTGTTCAGGGCGACGCGCAAGCGACCGGACATAGCGCCGGCATCCCTGCCGGTTGATCTGCCTGAGCACATCGCGCCTGTGCGCGCCCAGGAACGCCGTGACCTTGATTTCTACCCGACCGGGCAGCCCGAGGCGATCCGCGCGCTCCTGGCCCGCGATGGGGACGTCATACGCGGCCTGGGCAGCGTCTGGGAGCCCGCCTGCGGCGATGGTGCCATGGTGCGCGAGATCCGCGCTGCCGGCCTTCCTTGCTGCGCCTCCGACATCGTGGACCGCGGCTGCCCCGATAGCTGGCAGTCTGATTACTATTCCTGCCTCCGGAGCCGCGCCCGCGCGATCATCACTAACCCGCCTTATTGCGAGATCAACGCGCGCGACGGACACGGCCGCTGGCTGCGCCACACGCTCGACATGCCGGGCTGGGACTACCTCGCGCTCCTGCTGTCGTGGGACTGGCCTGCGGCCCGTCAGAACGGTCTCGGCGCGCTCCTGGACGAGCAACCATTCTCCTACTGCTACCTGCTTCGCTGGAAGCTCGATTTCACCGGGCAAGGGTCACCGCCGCAGCGCAACGCCTGGTTTGTCTGGCGGCGCGGGTGGTCGGGCCCGAGCGAGTTCCGCTGGCTCGACCGTGAGGACCATCGGCAGGGGTCGCTGCTGTGACGAGGCAAGGGAGGGCAGGGCGTGCCGAAGAAGAAACGCAGAACACGCCTGAAGCACGGGACGAACAAGTACGGCAAGCCGGCATCACAGGTGTCGCTGGCGCAGCCGTCGTGGGACATGGGGCCTGACACTGAGGCGCAGCGAGCCGGTAAGGTGATCGAAGACGCGAGGATCTGGGATGCGGACAAGGGTGTCTGGGTGAATCCAAACGGCGTCAAGCGCGCGCGGCGGATTGATCTGATCGAGTCTTGGGCAAACACTGGCAAGGTGACGGAGCGGCAGTTCAAGGCGGCGCAGGCGCTGCGCATCGCTTTTGAGCGGACGATGTGCAGCGCGCCGGCGATCAAGAAGGTGCAGGTTGATACCTCGCCGAGACCGGATGAAACGGTGGCCATGATGGTCGATCGGATTGGCGCGTTTGCGGACCTCATGAAGCATGTGCCATCCGAGTCTCGCGCCGTCGTTGAGTGTGTCGTTCTGGACAACCGAGGGCCAAACAACCTCGGTTACAAGGCGCGCGCATACGCTCGCGGCGTGGAGCTGCTCCGCTCTGGGCTTGATGCTGTCGCAGACGAGTTGCGGCTTTAGGATTGACCGGGACAAAAAAAGATGCATTCTACGGATTATCGGAGGAGCGCGCCCAAGTGGTGCGCTTCTTGCGTTTTGGGCCGGTCCATGCATCTCAGCGTTAAGTCGAACATAGCGCAGTTCCGCAGGCAGATGCGCCGCCAACAGCGCAGCCAGCTGCCGTTTGCGACTGCGGTCGCTTTGACGAGGACTGGCAAGGACGCGAAGGCTGCGGTCGAGAAGAAGCTGCCCAACGTATTCGATCGACCGACGCCATTCACGCAGCGCGGCGTGGCAGCGCTTCCGGCGAATAAGCGGCGGCTCTACTCGCGAGTGCTGATCAAGGACGCGCAGGCAAAGTACCTGAAGCTGCAGGAGGACGGCGGCACGCGGCGGCCATCTGGTCGGGCGTTGGTGATCCCGTTTGCGGCGCGCAGGAACCGGTACGGCAACATCGCGCGCGGTGGGGTGCGCAGGCTGCTGGCGCGGGACGACACGTTTTCGGGCGTGGTGCGCGGCATCGGTGGCATCTGGCAGCGCCGGCGCGACGGCACGGTGGTGTTGCTG
>NZ_CBFIIK010000116.1:0-8097 GCF_965662675.1 Roseicyclus sp.
GCGCGTCCCCTCGATGCAGCTGGGCGGCACGCCACCGCAGCTAATCGACCAAGCGATCGACGGCACGGTCGATATCGTCTGGACGCTGCCGGGCTATACGCCGGGCCGCTTTCCCCGGACCGAGGTGTTCGAGCTGCCCTTCATCATCGCAGGCGGCAATGCCGAAGCCGCCAGCCGGGCCTTTTGGCAATTGGCCGAAGAAGAGATGATGGCAACCGATTTTGCGGGTCTCCATGTTCTGGGGCTTTGGGTGCATGGGCCGGGTGTGATCCATTCCAAGACCCCCATCACCACGGTCGCCGATCTGGCGGGCGTCAAGCTGCGCGCGCCCACGCGGACCACGAACCTGATGTTCTCGGCGCTGGGGGCCACCGCCATCGGCATGCCGGTTCCGGCTGTCCCCGAGGCGCTGGCCCAAGGGGTGATCGATGCGACCGTCATCCCGTGGGAGGTGACGACCGCGCTCCGCGTGGCCGAACTGGTGGAATATCACACCGAATTCGGCGGCGAGGCGCTTTATGCCGCGACTTTCATCTTGGCGATGAACCCCGCAAGCTATGCAGCATTGCCCGAGGATCTGCGCGCCATCATCGATGCCCATTCGGGGCTGGAATTCTCGGCCAATGCGGGCCGGGTGCAGCAAGACTATGACGCGCCGGGCCGCGAGATGGCGGAGGATCAGGGCAACACGATCATCACGCTCGATGAGGCCCAAGTCGCCGCATGGCGCGCGGCGGCCGAACCCACGATCGAGACTTGGGTGGCCGATCTGACCGCATCAGGCGTCGACGGGGCGGCGCTGGTGGCGCGCGCGCGCGCGCTGATCGCCGAGAACCTGCCCGCGAACTGATCGCCGCAAGCGGTGGCGCGCTGCGCCATCGCCCGCTATATCGCGCCAGAACGCTTAAACCCAACGGCTGCGCGAGGGACCAAGCCATGCTGAACATGATCACACGCCTTGCGCAGGTGATGGCATTGCTTGGCGGTCTGGTGCTGTGCCTTTTGGTGGCAATGACTTGTCTGAGCATTCTCGGGCGCGGCTTGAACAGCCTTGCGCATGGCGCAACCATGGCCGCGCTTGCACCCGCTTTCGCCACATGGCTGACCGCCCATAGCGGGCCGGTGACGGGTGATTACGAGTTGATCGAGGCGGGCATCGCATTCGCCATCTTCGCCTTCTTGCCGATCTGCCAGCTATCGGCGGGACATGCGCGGGTCGATCTGATCGCAAGCGCCCTGCCCGCCCGCATCAACCGCGTCCTGGCCGCCTTTTGGGAGGTGGTGCTGGCCGCGATCATCATCGTGATCGGCTGGCGGCTTTACTTGGGTTTTCTTGAAAAGCTCGACAATGGCCAAACGACCTTCTTGCTGCAAATGCCGGTCTGGTGGGCCTATGGCGCAAGTTTTCTGGCGGCCTTGGTCGCGGGGCTGGTCGGGGTCTATTGCGCGATGATGCGCCTGCGCGCGGTGCGAACAGGGCAAGATCCCCTATCCTCCGAAGGGGCCGAGCCGTGAGCGCTTTCGCCATCGGTCTTTGGTCCTTCCCGGTGCTTTTGGCGCTGATCTTTCTGCGCGCGCCCATCGGGGCTGCGATGTTCATGATGGGTGCAGGTGGTCTGTGGCTACTGACGGGCAGCCCGGATATGGCGCTGAACCTGCTCAAGGGGGAAAGCTACGCCACCTTTTCCAGCTATTCGCTGTCGATCATCCCGATGTTTCTGTTGATGGGGCAATTCGCGACGCTGTCGGGCATGTCGGGGGCGCTGTTTCGTGCCGCCGAAGGCTGGCTCGGCCATCGCAAGGGGGGCGTTGCCATGGCATCCGTCGGGGCCTGCGCAGGCTTCGGCGCGATTTGCGGCTCATCGCTCGCGACGGCGGCCACGATGGGGCGCGTGGCGCTGCCCGAATTGCGCCGCTATGGCTATTCGGGGGGCTTTTCCACCGCGACCTTGGCGGCAGGCGGCACGCTCGGCATCTTGATCCCGCCCTCGGTGATCTTGGTGATCTATGCCATCTTGACCGAGCAAAACATCGCCTCGCTGTTTCTAGCGGCCTTCGTTCCCGGCATTCTGGCGGCTATCGGCTATATGCTGACAATCGCGATCTATGTGCGGCTGAACCCTGAAAGCGCGGGCGTGAAAGCCCGCGTGCCTTATGTCGCGCGCCTGCGCGCGCTGGCCGAGATATGGCCGGTGATCGCGGTCTTCGGCCTTGTGGTGGGCGGCATCTATGCGGGTTGGTTCACACCGACCGAAGGGGCGGCGGTGGGCGCGGCTGGCACAGGCCTTCTGGCTGTCGCGCGCGGCAACATGACTTGGTCGCTCTTCAAACAAAGCATCATCTCGACGGCCATTTCCAGCGCGATGATCTTTTTCATCATCTTGGGCGCGAAACTCTATAATTCCTTCCTCGCGCTCACACAAATGCCGCAGGAGCTATCGCTGTGGGTAGTCGGGCAAGGCTATACGCCGCTGACCGTGCTGATCCTGATCATGGTCTTCTACCTTGTGATGGGCTGCTTGATGGACAGCCTGTCGATGATATTGCTGACCATTCCGATCTTTTGGCCCGTCATGGCGGGATTGGATTTCGGGCTGATCACGCTCATCGACATGCAGGCCGCAAGGCTGGCACAAGGCGTGGTCGATGGCATCAGTATGGCCCCGGATCTTCTGGCGCAGGCGCAGGCGAAATTGGCCGAAGGCATTGCGCTGAGCCGGGACGAGTTTCGCGCCCTTGGCCTGCGCCCCGTGACGGAGGCGATGCATGCCGATTTCAACACCACGCTGACCGCGATCTGGTTCGGCATCTTGGTGCTGATCGTGGTCGAGGTGGGGTTGATCACGCCGCCTGTCGGGATGAACCTGTTCATCATCAACGCCATGGACCGCGCGACACCCATCACCGCCACCTATCGCGCGGTGATGTGGTTCGTGACCTCCGACCTGATCCGGGTGGCGATCCTCGTGGCCTTCCCGGGGATCACGCTGTTCCTGCTGCGCTGACCCGCGTCAGGTGACGGCGTGGCGCGCGTGATATTCGGGGCGGTCCCACAGGCGTTGCGTGATGATACGCCCAAGGATCTCGGCGGCGGCGACCACATCGTCCTCGTCGATGTAAAGCGGTGTGAAGCCGAAGCGCATGATGTCGGGGGCGCGGAAATCGCCGATCACCCCATGCGCGATCAAAGCCTGCATCGCGGCATAGCCTTGGGCGAAATGGAAGGAGACTTGGCTGCCGCGCAATGCCGGGTCGCGCGGGCTGGCCAAGGCCAGATCGGGGCAGCGCGCCGCCATTTCCGCGATGAACCGCTCGGACAAGGCGATCGAGGCGGCGCGCAAATCAGCCATATCCACCCCCTCCCAGACATCGAGCGCGGCGTCGAGTGCTGTCATCTGCAAGACCGGCGGCGTGCCGACCCGCATCCGCGCCACACCGGGCGCGGGGCGATAATCGAGATCGAAGGCGAAGGGCGCGGCATGGCCCAGCCATCCGGCAAGGGCCGGATCGACATGATCGGCCAGATCGGGGCGGATATAGATGAAGGCGGGCGCGCCGGGGCCGCCATTGAGGTATTTATAGCTGCACCCCACCGCGAATTCCGCGCCGCATGCCGCCAGATCGACGGGCACCGCCCCGGCGCTATGGGCCAGATCCCAGATCATCACCGCACCCGCCGCATGGGCGGCGCGTGTGATCGCGCCCATGTCGTGCATCCGGCCCGTGCGGTAATCGACTTGGGTCAGCATCACGGCGGCCACCTCGTCGGTGATGGCACCCGCCACGTCTTCGGGGGCGACCACGCGCAGCGTGTGACCATGGCCCAGATGCCGGATCAGCCCGTCGGCCATGTAAAGATCGGTCGGGAAATTGCCGCTGTCGGATAGGATCACGCGTCGGTCAGGGCGCATCTGCAGGGCGGCGGACAGCGCCTGATAGACCTTGATCGAGAGCGTGTCGCCCATCACCACGCTGCCGGGTGCCGCCCCGATGAGCCGCCCCACCCGGTCGCCCACGCGTGAGGGCTGCGCCATCCAGCCGTCAAGGTTCCAGCCCTTGATCAGATGCGCGCCCCATTGCCCCGTCACTGCCTGCGCCACGCGCGCGGGCACCGATTTGGGTAAAGGGCCCAACGAATTGCCGTCGAGATAAATCACCCCCGCGGGCAGATCGAACAGATGTTTGCGCAAGATGCTCATAATTGCCCCCTGACCTGCCACAGCTCGGGGAACAGCTCCACCTCGAGCATGCGGCGTAGATATTGCACGCCGGATGTGCCACCCGTGCCGCGTTTGAAGCCGATGATCCGCTCGACCGTGGTAACATGGTTGAAACGCCAGCGGCGGAAGTAATCCTCCAGATCGACCAGCTTTTCGGCCAGCTCGTAAAGCGCCCAATACGCGGGCGGATCGCGGTAGACCTGCGCCCATGCATCGCGGATCGCCTCTTGGGCGGCATGGGGCGCGTCCATCTTGTAATGCGCGCTGAAATCCGTGCCCAGTTCGCGTCCCAGCCGGTCTAGCGCCACGTGGTAGAGCGATTTCTGGCCAAGCTCCGCCACCAGCGCGCCATGCAGCGCGGGGCGGTGTTCATGCACCTTGAGCATTGCTTGGTTGCGGTTACCCAGCATGTATTCGATGCGCCGATATTGGTGCGACTGAAACCCCGAGGATTTGCCCAGATCATCGCGAAAATCGCTGTATTCCGAGGGCGTCATGGTGCGCAGCACATCCCATGCGCCGTTGAGCTGTTCGAAAATCCGCGCAACGCGTGTCAGCATCTTGAACACGGCGCGCACATCACCAGCCGCAAGCCCCGCGCGCGCGGCGGTCAGTTCATGGATCGCCAGCCGCATCCAAAGTTCGGATGTCTGGTGCTGGATGATGAACAGCATTTCATCATGCGCGTCAGAGAGCGGCTTTTGCCCATCGAGCAGCCCGTCCAGTGCAAGATAGTCGCCATAGCTCATCTCGCGCGCATAGGACATGGTGGCGCCGTCTTTGGCGGGATCATAGGCATCGGTCATGGCAAGCTTTCAGTCAGGATTACGCGACGAGCGTCACCCTGCCCCGCCCCGGCGCGCACCGCAACCCATCGCTCATCCGCCCGGCGCCACGCCCGCGCCTGCGCGCGCGCGCCCCCAAAGGCAGGCCATCGCAAGCATCACCCCCGACACGGTCGCGATCATGCCCGCGGCGCTGACCGCGCTGTCAAAGCCCAGCCAGATCGGCCCATACCCCGCCAGCACATAACCAAGCACCGCCGAAAGCGCCGCGATGGCGACCGACAGCCAGATCTGGCTCGCCAGCCTGTCGGTCATCAGCCGCGCGGTCGCGGGCGGGCAGATGAACATCGCGATCACGATGATCGAGCCCACCGCATCAAAGGCCGCCACCGCGGCGATAGCGGCAGCGATCACCAGCGCCAGGCCGATGGCCGACACCGGCAGGCCGATGGCGCGGGCAAAGCCCTCGTCAAAGGTCGAGAGTTTCAGGGGCCGCCAAAAGATCAGCGTCAGCGCCCCCATCAACGCCGCCACCAAGGCGATCCGCGGCAATTCAGGCGGCAGATGGGACAATGCGACAGGGTCCAACAGGCTATGCCAGCCGCTGGCGCGCAGCCAGATCAGGGTTTCCAGATTGCCCATCAGCGCGTGATCGACGTCGAGATGGACGCGCGATGTGTCGGATTGCTCGAGCAACAGCACGCCGCCTGCGAAAAGCGCGGTAAAGACCACCCCCATCGCGGCGCCGGGCTCGATCCGGCCCAAGCGGCGGACGGCTTCGATCAAGATCACCGCAACAAGCGCGGCGGCACCCGCCCCGATCAGCATGGGCATGGTCGCGACCGTTCCGGTGACCAGAAAGGCAACGACAATACCGGGCAAGACCACATGGCTGATCGCATCCCCGATCAAGGCCTGACGGCGCAGAATCAGGAAATTGCCGGGCAGCGCGCAGGCGATGGCCGCCAAAACCCCAATCAGCAGGGGTGTCAGGGAAAACTGGACGAATTCGGCACCCATCACCCGCCCCCCACCGGCTGTGGCGGGCCGATCCGCGCGTCGAAATCGACGATCTGGTCTTGGGTGAAGACCTCTTCGATGGGTGTCAGCCCGTCATAGCGCCCGCTCAGTGCGGTGTCTTGATGGATCGCGCGCGCGATGTCCCAGCGGCGCTCGTCGCGCAAGGATTTGGCGGCCAGCGCCCGCCCCTTGTCGGTGGCGACACCATCGGGGCGGATCACACCCGCGCCGCGCAAAAGGCGCAGCGTCAAAGGGTCGTGGATGGGCTCAGCGCGCGCCAGTGACAACAGGCCTTGGCGCCAATGCACACGCGCCTGAAAACGTCGCCTTGCCAAGACCGCGGCCAACACCCCCCGGCGCGGCGCGAAAAGCAGAGACAGCGCAAAGAGTGCCGCGGCGATCAGCACGATGATCGGCCCCGTCGGCAGATCGGGAACCGTGGCCGAAAGCGCCGCGCCAAGATAGCCTGACGCCCCGCCGACACAGCCCGCCATCCAAAGCATCCGCCCGACACGGTCTGTCCAGAACCGCGCAGTCACCGGGGGAATGATCAACAGCGCGACGATCAAGATCAGCCCCACCAAGCTCAGCCCGATCACCGTGATCGCCATGACCAGCCCCATCATCACCAGATCGATGCGCGCGACACGCACCCCCAGCGCGGCCGCATGGCCGGGATCAAAGGCGACCAGCGTCATGGGGCGGCGCAAAAGCACGATCAGCGCCACCACCAGCGCCCCGCCCACCGCGATCAGTACCGCATCTTGCATCAGCATGCCCGCGGTGGCACCGAGCAAGAAATCCTCCAGCCCCGCCTGACGCCCGCGATCAAGGGACTGGATCACCGTCAACAACACCACGCCAATGCCGAAAAACACCGATAGCACCGCCCCGATGGCGGCATCCTCGGCCAGCCGCGTGCGGCGCACGATCCAATCGACCAGGTAAAGCCCCGCCAGCGCGCTCAGCCCCGCCCCGACCAAAAGGCCGGCCAGATTGCGCCCCTCCCCGCCCAAGGCCACCATGACGAGAAAGGCCAGCGCGATCCCCGGCAAGGTCGCATGCGCCATCGCATCCGACACAAGCGCGCGTTTGCGCAAGAACAGGAATGTTCCCGCCATACCGGCGGCAAAGCCCAGTAATGTCGCCCCGATCGTCACCAGCGCCGCGTTATAGCCCGCCTGCAACATCAGCGCGTCGACAAAGCCCGCCATGCCCGTCTAGCGCCCCGCCGGATGCAACTGATCAAGCTGCCCCGCCCCCAGCCGCCCCCCGTAAGTCTGGCTCAAGGCGGCCGTGGTAAAGGCCTGCGCGACAGGCCCTTGCGCCATGGCGCGCACGTTCACGAGGAAGACATGGTCGAAATAATCCACCACCGTGGACAGATCGTGATGGACCGCGATGACCGATTTTCCGGCGGCGTTGAGCGATTTCAGCACGGTGATGATCGCGCGCTCGGTGGCCGCATCGACCCCGGCGAAGGGCTCATCGAGCAGGTAAAGATCGGCCTGCTGGGCGAGCGCGCGGGCCAAGAAGACGCGCTGTTGCTGACCGCCGGACAGCTGCCCGATCTGGCGGTCGGCAAAACCCTCCATCCCCACACGCGCCAGCGCGTCTTGCGCCAAGGCCATGTCGGCCCGCCCGACCCGGCGCAAAAGCCCAAGGCTGCGATAACGCCCCATCAAGACGACATCGATCGCCGTGGTGGGAAAATCCCAATCCACCGAGGCGCGTTGCGGCACATAAGCAATGCGCCCACGTGCCTTTGCCAGCGGTTGACCAAAGAATTGCACCTCACCCGAGACCATGGGGATCAAACCAAGGGCCGCCTTCAGAAAGGTTGATTTCCCCGCCCCGTTCGGCCCGATGATCGCCGACATGGACCCGGCGGGGAATGTCGCATCGACCGAAAAGAGCGCGGGCTTTTCGCCATAGCTGACCGTCATGCCGCGCACGCAAAGCGCCGCGCGCGCCGCATCGGCCCGTTCGCCTAACATCGCCCCGTCATGGGCGGCAAGTCGCAGCGCCTCTGGCATGGGATCGTTCAATTCATGGCCAATGCGTCGATGCGC
>NZ_CBFIIK010000117.1:0-7889 GCF_965662675.1 Roseicyclus sp.
TCGCCCGCGCGCGCGGTTTGCAGCAGTTCCGGCGCGAAAGAGGGGATGCCAGTGACCTTGAGCGTCTCGCCTTCGGTCAGCGTGTCACCGATGCGAAGCTGCCCGTGATTGGGAATGCCGATGATGTCGCCGGCCCAAGCCTCTTCGGCCAATTCGCGGTCGGCGGCCAGAAACAGCACCGGGTTGGTGATCGCCATCGGTTTGCCTGCGCGCACATGGTGCAGTTTCATACCGCGTTCGAAATGCCCGGACGCCAGCCGCACAAAGGCCACCCGGTCGCGGTGCTTGGGGTCCATATTGGCCTGCACCTTGAAGACGAAGCCCGCGACCTTGCCCTCTTCAGGCGCGATCTGGCGGGGTTCGGCGCGCTGGGGCTGGGGGGCGGGTCCGAATTCCCCGATCCCGTCCATCAATTCCTTCACACCGAAAGAGTTGATCGCCGAGCCGAACCAGATCGGTGTCATCGACCCTTCAAGAAAGCGGTCACGGTCGAAGGCGGGCAAGAGCGCGCGGGCCATCTCAAGCTCTTCGCGCAGCTTGCCCAGCAGTTCGGCGGGCACATGCTTGGCCAAAGCCGGGTCATCCAGCCCGGTGATCTTGATCGATTCCGCGACCTTGTTGCGGTCGGCGCGGTCCATGATCTCAAGCCGGTCATGCAATATGTCATAGGCGCCGACGAAATCGCGCCCCACCCCGATGGGCCAGCTTGCCGGCGTCACATCGATGGCGAGGTTTTCCTGGATCTCGTCGATGATCTCGAAGGTGTCGCGGCTTTCGCGGTCCATCTTGTTACAAAAGGTCAAGATCGGCAGATCGCGCAGGCGGCAGACCTCGAACAGCTTTTGAGTCTGGCTTTCCACACCCTTGGCCCCGTCGATCACCATGATCGCGGCATCCACGGCGGTCAGCGTGCGATAGGTGTCTTCGGAAAAATCGCTGTGGCCGGGCGTGTCGACAAGGTTGAAGCGGTATTGCCCAAAATCGAACGACATGGCCGAGGCGGACACCGAAATGCCCCTGTCCTTTTCCATCTGCATGAAATCCGAGCGCGTGCGCCGCGCCTCGCCCTTGGCGCGAACCTGTCCGGCCATCTGGATCGCGCCGCCAAACAGCAGGAATTTTTCGGTCAGCGTCGTCTTGCCCGCATCGGGATGCGAAATGATGGCGAATGTCCGGCGCCGCGCGATCTCGGGCGGCAGGGAGGGGCGGTTCACTGGGGCGTTGTCCAACATGGGCGCGATATAGCGATGCAATCGGGCCGGGGCAATCGGGCTGGATCAGTCGTCTTGACCACGGCTTGCGCGCGTCAGCCGTTCCGCCGCGTCGGAGCTGCTTCCCAAGGCGCGCGCGTCCACCTCGAGCGATGCGGCCGCGCGCCGTTCGGCGGCGATGGTTTCCAAGGCGACCCCTTCGGGCAGGCGATCTTGCCCGTCAGATGTGACAAGCAGGCTTTCGACCGCGATCCCTTCGGCAAAGATCACTTCGCGCCCGTCGAACAGGATTTGGTAGCTGTCGATATGACCGCCTTCGTCGCGATGCACGGTCGTGCCATTGACCAAGAGCGCGGCCTTGACGAGGATTTCGGCCCGGCCGGTGCCAAGCGTGTCGCGGCGCTGCCAGATGAAAAGGCGATGTTCGGGGCTCAGCAACAGGTCGCGCGCAGTGTGCAATGTGCCGGCGGTAATGCGGATCGGTGCCGCGGCACCGGTCGCGCGGCGCGTTTGGTGGCCGATCCAACGGATCGGACGCGGTCCATGGTCGCGCGTCAGGATCATATCCCCGATCGCGAGCGTTTCGACCGGTGCTTGTGCCCCGCCAGCCAGTGTGATGCGGGTGCCTGCGAAAAAGCTGACCGAGACGATATCGGCGAAACGCGCAGGCGCCATTGTGGGCGATGAACCGATCAATTCATATTCGACGCCGGGCCGGATCGGGGACAGCGGCAAAAGATGCAGCGTTGTCTCTTCCCGGTCGTCGGTGCGGCGCAGAACCAATACCTCGACCGTTTCGCCCGCGCGGCCCATCAGGCTGTGGCAATCCACGATCGTCAGCGCGTCACCCGGTCGGCCGACTTGCGATCCGTCGGCGACGACCTGTCCCAGCACGGGGCTTTCGCAGATATGCAAGTGATCCGGCCCCACATCACGGGCCAGCCGATAGGTGTCACCGGGTATCGCGGCCGGGCCCAAGCCGATCGGATCGCCCTCATTGGCCCCGCTTTGCGCTTGCAACGCCGCGGCGGGGTATGTGGCGAAACGGTAAAGTGGTGTGAAATCCGGCATATTCTGTCTTTTGATGAAATCTCATCTTTCGGTATGCCGCGCGATGGGTCTGGTCAAGTCTGGCCGTTGGTATCTGTCGCTGCTAGGACAGCGCGAATGAATCCGAACAGGAGGCGAGATCATGGATCTGGGGATTGCAGGAAAGCGCGCGCTGGTTTGCGCATCATCCAAGGGTTTGGGCCGTGGTTGCGCCGAAGCGCTGGCCGAGGCGGGTGTAGTGCTTGTGCTCAATGCACGTGGTGCCGAGGCCTTGGACAAGACCGCACAACAGATCCGCGACCGTTATGGCGTCAAGGTCACGGCGATTGCCGCAGATATCACAGATGCCGCGGATCGCGCGCGCGTGCTGGATGCCGCGGGTGCTGTCGATATCCTCATCACCAATGCCGGTGGCCCGCCCCCCGGCCTGTGGTCGGATTGGTCGCGCGATGATTTCATCCGCGCCCTCGACGCCAATATGTTGACGCCGATCGCGCTGATGACGGCCTTGATGCCCGGCATGATCGACCGGGGTTGGGGCCGGGTGGTCAATATCACCTCGCAATCGGTCAAGGCACCGATCCCACAACTTGGCCTGTCCAATGCCGCGCGTACCGGGCTGACCGGCTATGTCGCCGGCACCGCGCGCCAAGTTGCGCAGTTCGGCGTCACGCTGAACAATCTCTTGCCCGGATCGCATGACACCGACCGCGCCGTCGCCTTGGAAAAAGGCGTCGCGAATGCGCAGAATGTCTCGCTCGAAGAGGCGCGCAAGATCCGCTGCAAATCCATTCCCTCGGGCCGTTATGGCACGATCGAGGAATTCGGCGCGACCTGCGCTTTCTTGTGTTCTCAGCATGCCGGCTTCATCGTTGGCCAGAACATCTTGCTCGATGGCGGCCAAACCAGCGCCACGATCTGACCGGGCGGGCGCGGGTCGGCTTGCCAGCCCGCGCCTTGGCTGTTAGCTCGGGTCTCCGAGGGAAATAATCGGATATACAGCGCCCATGACAGACAGGCCCCGTCTGGAAGTCGATCGCATCACCTGTCGATTCGACGGGCGCGATGTGGTGCGCGATGTCAGCTTCACCGTCCGTGCGGGCGAGGTGATGTGCTTGCTGGGCCCTTCGGGTTGCGGCAAATCCACTAGCTTGCGCGTGATCGCGGGGATCGAGCGTCAGATCGCGGGGGCGGTGCGTGCCGATGGCGTCACCTTGTCGGATGAACAGCTTCACCTCCCGCCCGAGGCGCGCGGTGTCGGGCTGATCTTTCAGGATTTCGCGCTGTTTCCCCATCTCAGTGTCGCGCAGAACGTGGGCTTTGGCCTGAAGGGCAGCAAGGCCGAGATCGCGCGCCGCGTCGATGAATTGCTCGCAAAGGTCGATCTGCCGGGCTATGGCGACAAGGCGCCGCACATGTTGTCAGGCGGCGAGCAGCAGCGCGTGGCGCTGGCCCGCGCGCTCGCCCCGCGCCCGCGCATCATGTTGATGGACGAACCCTTCTCGGGTCTCGACAACCGCCTGCGCGATGGCATCCGCGACGAGACGCTGCAGTTATTGAAGGAAGAAGGCACCGCCGTCGTGCTGGTCACCCATGAACCCGAAGAAGCGATGCGCATGGCCGACCAGATCGCGCTGATGCGCGACGGGGTGATCGTGCAAAAAGGTGCGCCCTATAACATCTACAACGCCCCTGCCGACAAGGCGGCGGCCGCATTTTTCAGCGATATCAATGTGATCCGGGGAAAGGTGCAAGGCGCGTTGGTTGACACCGCCTTTGGCCAGTTCCTGGCGCCCGGCCATCCCGATGGCACCGAGGTCGAGATCGTTTTCCGCCCGCAGCATGTGAAGATCGATTTCGACCGTGGCGGTCGCGGGCCCAACCCAACCCCGCAAGATGGGACGCCTGCCCGCGGGATCGTGGCGCGCGCGCGCTTCATGGGTCATGAAAGCCTTGTCGAATTCCGCATGGATTTCGATGGCGGCATCCTCAAGGCGACAGTCCCGGCGGTGTTTTTGCCCAAGCCCGGCACGCCACTTTGGCTGACCGTGCGGCGCGATCGCTGCTTCGTCTTCGCGAAAAAGCGCTGATCACATCGCCCCGACACGCGATTTGGGGCTTTGATCTGCCGCGGGGAACACATACCTATGGACTCTGAAAACCGAAAGCGAACCGCGCATGGGTCAGATCTGCGCGGATGGGGTTAGGGAGAAAGACATGCTCAACAATATCGGACCAGCAGGCCTGCTGCTGATCGCCATCGTGGTGCTCGTGCTTTTTGGACGCGGCAAGATCGCGGGCCTTATGGGCGAGGTCGGCAAGGGCATTACCGCCTTCAAGCGCGGTGTGAAGGATTCCTCGGCCGAGATCGAGAATGCCGCGACACCCGATGCCGAAGATGGCACCCGCGCGCGCGATGTGACGCCGCAGGGCAACAGCGACAAAGCCTGATCACGCGCCCGCATCCCGCGTGCCGCGGGAAAGGGCCATTTTCGAACAGGGACATGCATGCCTGATATCGGCTGGATGGAGCTTCTGGTGATCGGCGTCGTCGCGCTGATCGTCGTGGGGCCAAAGGATCTTCCGGTGATGTTCCGGAAGTTCGGACAGTTCACCGGCAAGCTCCGGTCGATGGCGCGTGACTTTCAGCGCGCCATGAACGATGCCGCCGATGAGGCCGGGGTCAGCGAGATCAACCGCGATCTGCGCAATGCGACCAAATATGCCCGTAATCCCGCCAAGGCCGGGATGGACGCGCTCAAGGACACGATGGGCGACCCCTTCGAGCTTGATCCGACGAAATACGACGAAGGTAGCGAGACCCGCCGCATCGCCGAAGAGAAACTGGCCAACGCCAAGAAGCTGCGCGATCAGATCGATGCCCGCAACGCGGCCAAAACCGCGCCGCCCGCAGCCGCGGATGCGCCGCAGGCCGATGTCGTGGATAAGCCCGCAGCGCCCGCCACGACCACGGAACCGACGAAATCATGAGCGCTGAAGACAAGATCCAAGACAGCTCGGCCCCGTTGATCGAGCATCTGGCCGAGTTGCGCACCCGGCTGATCAGATCTGTCATGGCCTTTGTCGTCGGCATGGTCGCGATGTTCACGATCGCCGAACCGATCCTTGAATTCATCTCGCAACCGCTGGCCGAGGTGCTGCGTGCCCGCGGCGAGGATGCGCGCCTGATCTTTACCGCGCCGCAAGAAAAATTCTTCGTCTTGATCCGTATCTCGATCGTGATGGGGTTTGCGGTCAGCTTTCCGGTGATCGCCCACCAGCTTTGGCGTTTCGTGGCGCCAGGGCTCTATAAATCCGAACAAGGCGCGATCTTGCCTTTCCTGATCGCCTCGCCCGTGCTGTTTTTGATCGGCGCGTCCTTTGCCCATTACATCGTCACGCCCTTGGCGATGAATTTCTTCATCGGCTTTTCAGATGCGATCCCGGCCTTGGCTAACCTTATCGCGGGGGATGGCACGTTCCAAAACCCTGATGCAGCGGCCGATACGGGTATTCAGACGGTATTCTTGGGCTCGATCCGCGAAAGCCTCGATCTGGCGCTGAAATTCATCTTCGCCTTCGGGCTCTGCTTTCAATTGCCGGTTCTCTTGACGCTTTTGGGCAAGGCGGGGCTGGTCACGGCGGCGGGTCTTGGGGCCGTGCGCAAATGGGCGGTCGTAGGTATTTTGACGCTTGCCGCCCTTGTCACCCCCCCCGATGTGGTGACGCAGTTGATCTTGTTCACGGCCGTTTACGGGCTTTACGAGATTTCAATCCTCTTGGTGCGCTTGGTTGAACGCAGCCGCATCCGCCGGATGCGTGCCGAGGGTATTCTCGACGAAGACGAAGAGCTTTGATCCCATGTCAGATGATCCGCTTGCCCGCATCGCCGATGCGCTAGAACGCATGGCCCCTTTGCCGGCCCCAACGCCTGATTGGCATGCGGCGACCGCCTTTGTTTGGCACGCCAACCCTGACCACCTCGCCGCGGTCGGGCATGTGAACCGGGTGGCGCTGGACCTGCTGCACGGCATTTCCCGCGCGCGCGACACGCTGTTGACCAATACCGCGCAATTCGCCCGCGGCCTGCCCGCCAATAACGCCCTGCTCTGGGGCTCACGCGGGATGGGGAAATCCTCGCTCGTCAAGGCGGTGCATGCCGCCTGTCTGGCGGATGCCCCCGATCTGAAACTGGTCGAAGTGCAGCGCGAAGACCTGCCCTCCATCGGCCGCCTGCTGACGCTTTTGCGCGCAGCCCCTGTGCGCGTGATCCTGTTTTGCGATGACCTGTCATTCTCGCATGACGACCAGCATTACAAATCGCTCAAAGCCGTTCTTGATGGCGGGGTCGAGGGGCGGCCGGACAATGTGATTTTCTACGCCACCTCGAACCGGCGCCACCTGATGCCGCGCGACATGATCGAGAATGAGCGCTCCAGCGCGATCAACCCTTCCGAGGCGGTCGAGGAAAAGGTCTCGCTCTCGGATCGGTTTGGGCTGTGGCTGGGCTTTCATGCCTGCACCCAAGATGAATATCTCGCCATGATCCGCGGCTATTGCGCGGCCTATGGGCTGGTGATCGAGGATAGCCGCTTGGTGGCTGAGGCGATCGAATGGCAGGCTACGCGCGGCTCGCGCTCGGGCCGTGTTGCATGGCAGTTCTTCTGCGATCTGGCGGGACGTTCGGGCGTTTCGATCTGACGCTTCGCTTACCGTGCCGCCGCTTGCAACCTTGCGATCAGCGGGTCGGACGGGGCCTCGGGCATGGCGGCCGCAGGGGCCGTTGCCGCGATGCGCGCAGCGGCGGCCTCCATCACCCTGAGCGCCCGGCGATCCATCCGGCGACGCCAGATCGACGGGACCAGCGCGATCATCGCCATCACCGGCAGCGCATGGGGCAGCATCGGCACATCGGCTTGCGGGTTCAGCCGGTCATAGGGCCTGTCAGGGTGCATGTGATGTTCGGAATGCGAGGGGGCATTCATCATCAGATAGCTCGAAAAGCCTCGCGGCGCGTTCCAGCTATGATGCGGGGCGACCGGTTCGCGGCGTCCATTCGGCAAGATAAGGCGCTGCAGCCCGTAATGCTGGAGGTAATCCGACATCAAGATCTGCGTCCCGAACATGGCCCAGAAAAAGAGCAACACAACCCCGCCGCCGAAGCCGCCGATCCAGATCGCACCAATCATCGCGACTGCGGCCAGCGCGACCCACAGCACATAGGGCGTGTTGAGCGGATGCGCCTTGCGCCCTTGGCGCTGAAGCCGCGCCATTTCGCTGTCCAGCCCTGCGATGAACGAGCCCCGCCAAGCCCGTGGCAGATAGGCCCAAAAACCTTCGCCGGGATGGGGGGTGTTAGGGTCATCCTCGGTGCCGACATGGCGGTGATGGACCAGCCGATGTGCCGAGACATGGTGACCAAAGCCCGTCACACCATAGACGAGCGCGCCCAATCCGCGCGCCATGCGATCCTTACGATGGATCAGCTCATGCGCATTGGGATGGCTGACCTGCCCCATGAAGCTTGCCAGCGCCAAGATCAGCAAAAGGCCTTGGCCCGTCGACGGACGCCCTGCGGCCAGCGCGCCCAAGACCAATGCCAGCAAAACCAGATGCGCAACCGCCAAG
>NZ_CBFIIK010000118.1:0-7882 GCF_965662675.1 Roseicyclus sp.
CCCTCAAGCGTCATGGTCCCGCAGACATGGTCATTGGCGGCGTCGATATCGGCTTTGCTGAAGCCCAAATGACGCAGCATTTCAAAGGTGGGATCATTCAGCTTTTCGGCGGGAATGCCCAAGGTCTTGGTGCAGAAATCCGCCCCCAGCGTCCACTGGTTGAAGACGAAGCGGATATCAAAGGCCGAAGGCAGCGCCGCTTCGATCTTTTCGATCTCGGCGGGGCCGAACCCATGGCCGATCAGCGCGGTATGGTTGATGCCGGGCGCTTGACCCAGCGTGCCATGGCCGACGGCATAGGCGATGATCTCTTCGATCTCGTGGCTGGCGTAACCCAAGGTTTCAAGCGCGCCAGGCACCGACTGGTTGATGATCTTGAAATAGCCGCCACCAGCGAGCTTCTTGAACTTCACCAATGCGAAATCGGGTTCGATCCCGGTGGTGTCGCAATCCATGACAAGGCCGATGGTGCCGGTGGGCGCAATCACTGTGGATTGCGCGTTGCGGTAGCCATGCGCCTCGCCCAAGCTCAGCGCCTCGTCCCATGCTTGGCGTGCCAGCGCGACAAGGTGCTGATCGGGGCAGTTGCCATGATCGAGCGGCACGGGCGCGACGTTCAGCTGCTCGTAGCCCTCGGTCATGCCATGCGCGGCGGCGCGGTGATTGCGCATCACCCGCAGCATATGCTCGCGGTTGCGCTCGAAGCCTGCGAAGGGGCCGAGTTCCGAGGCGATCTCGGCCGAGGTGGCATAGGCCACGCCGGTCATGACCGCGGTCAGCGCGCCACACATCGCGCGCCCCTCGTCGCTGTCATAGCCAAGGCCCATGTTCATCAAGAGCCCGCCGATATTGGCATAGCCCAGACCCAGCGTGCGGAAATCATAGCTTTGCTGCGCGATCTCCTTGGAGGGGAACTGCGCCATCATCACGCTGATTTCCAGCGTCAGCGTCCAAAGGCGGCAGGCATGCATATAGCCTTCGGCGTCGAACTGCCCGTCCTTGTAGAAGGTCAACAGGTTCATCGAGGCAAGGTTGCAGGCCGTGTCGTCAAGGAACATGTACTCCGAGCAAGGGTTCGATCCACGGATCGCGCCATCCTCGGGGCAGGTGTGCCATGCGTTGACCGTGTCGTGGAACTGGATGCCCGGATCGGCGCAGGCCCATGCGGCATGCCCCACCTTTTCCCACAGATCGCGCGCTTTGATCGTCTTGGAGACCTTGCCGCCGACGCGGTTCATCAGCGACCATTCGCCATCGGTCTCGACCGCCTTGAGGAAGGCATCGGTGACGCGGATCGAATTGTTGGAGTTCTGGCCCGAAACGCTGGAATAGGCCTCGCTATCCCAATCGGTGTCATAAGTCGGAAATTCGATCGCGGTGTAGCCTTGGCGTGCATAATCCAGCACGCGCTTGATGTAGGTTTCCGGGATCGACGCGGATTTGGCCGCACGGATCGCTTTTTTCAGCGTGTCGTTCTTGGTGGGCTCGACGGCATCGTCGATCGCACCGTCCCAGCCACCGATCGCGGCGAAGATCGCGTTGAGCATCTTCTCATGCGTCTTGGAGCCGGCGACAAGGCTGGCGACCTTTTGTTCCTCGATCACCTTCCAGTCGATGAAGGCCTCGATATCGGGGTGATCGGCATCGACGATGACCATCTTTGCCGCGCGGCGCGTGGTGCCGCCCGATTTGATCGCGCCAGCCGCGCGGTCACCGATCTTGAGAAAGCCCATCAGCCCCGAGGATTTGCCACCGCCCGAGAGCTTTTCGCCCGCGCCGCGCAGATGGCTGAAATTGGTGCCGGTGCCAGAGCCGTACTTGAACAGGCGCGCCTCACGCACCCAGAGGTCCATGATGCCGCCCTCATTGACCAGATCGTCGGCGACGGACTGGATGAAGCAGGCGTGCGGCTGCGGATGCTCATAGCTGGAGGTCGACTTGGTCAGCTTGCCGGTCTTGTAGTCGACATAATAGTGGCCCTGTGCCGGACCATCGATGCCATAGGCCCAATGCAAGCCGGTGTTGAACCATTGCGGGCTGTTGGGGGCCGCCATCTGGCGCGCCAGCATCAGTTGCATCTCTTCGAAATAGGCGCGCGCGTCGGATTCGGTGGTGAAATAGCCACCCTTCCAGCCCCAATAGGCCCAAGCGCCCGCCAGACGCCGGAACACCTGCCGCGCCGAGGTCTCGCCGCCCATGCGGGCATCTTCGGGCAATGCGGCCAGTGCTTCCTCATCGGCCACCTGCCGCCAAAGGAATTCGGGAACACCCTTTTCCTTGACCGGCTTGAGCCGTGCAGGCACGCCTGCCTTGCGGAAGTACTTCTGTGCGATCACATCGGATGCGACCTGGCTCCAGCCAGTGGGCACTTCGACATTGTCCAATTTGAACACGACTGTTCCGTCGGGGTTCCGGATCTCTGAGGTGGTGGTGGTGAATTCGAGATCGGCATAAACATCCGCGCCGGCTTTGGTAAATCTGCGTTCAATTTTCATCTGGCTGCCTCTTCTAGCACTTTGTTCCCATCAGCATGGTCCGACCGCGACGTTGCGCGCTGACCGCATCGGAGATCGACAAGACAAACCTGCACGCGGCGAGCCCTTCGGCCTTCCGATGCCCGACCCGCTTACCCGGGTCTGCGCTAACGTGCTGGGGTGTCTCCCCGTCCCCGCCGAGAACCACCATATCTAGTGTTGGCTTGTCTCGACCCACACAACCTGACGTAGGTCGACCTATCGGGTCAATCACTTTTTTGTAAGTCGCAGGCGGAAAAATTGGTTGAAAAACGCCCATAAAATTTCTCGCCCCCGCCACATTCCGATTCCCCTCCAGCACCGCAAAAACGTGGGAGGGTGAAGAACGGCATTGTTCATTGAGGTTTAGGGCGATTCATTGAACCGACGCTTGAAGCCTTTCCACAGGCGCCCCGCGGGTCGTGCGCGGGACGGATCGTGGCAAAACGGCGGCACAAGATCTTGTGGAGAAACCGCGCGAGGGCAAAGCGCATGGCAATATGATGTTGCGGGCGGGGCGCCCGCTACAACATCTAGTAGAAATTTTCGGAAAGTGGTCGGGGCGGCGAGAATCGAACTCACGACCTTCTGTACCCAAAACAGACGCGCTACCAGGCTGCGCTACGCCCCGACTGGCACCCCTTTAAAGCGCGCGCGCCGACTTGGAAAGCCCCGCCGATCAGGGGGCACCACATGGCCATGCGGCGATATTCTGCATCATCGCGGAATGGCGCATCACATCGCCCGCAGTGATCCCGAAACTCTCGGCCAAACCACCGTTGATCTCGAGCACATATTGTATGCCATCGCCGCCGGGAATCGGCGTCCGATCAAAGGGGACAGCCTCGGCATGGACGCGCTGAATGGTGCCCGTGGCATCGGCAAAGATCATGTCCAGCGGGATCGGCGTGTTTTCCATCCAGAAGCTGACGCTTTCGGGCCGTTCATAGACGAACAACATGCCCGACATCTGCGGCATCTGGCGCACGAACATCAACCCTTGCGCGCGCTCGGCGGGCGTATCGGCAAGTTCGATCCGAAACCGCACCGTGCCGAAGTCACCCCTGATCTCGACCTGATCGGCGCGACAGGCCCAAGCCTGTTGGGCCGTGCCGGCAAACACCATCAGCGCGGTCGCCGCGCCCAGAACAAACGGGCGCATGCGCACCTCCGTCAGACGTAATCCCAGCTGCGTACCTCGGCGGCCATATTGCCGCGCGGTCCTGCGACGACTTTCATCGCCACGGCCTCACCCGGAAGGAGATCGGCCAACCCACAACGGCGCAGCACCTCGGCATGCACGAACACATCCTCAGGATTACCAAAGACATTGGCAAAACCAAAGCCTTTTGCTTTGTCGAACCACTTGACCCGCGCAGGCACAAAGGCCACGCCCGGCGCCAGATCCTCGGTGGTGTCGTAATCTTCGCCATCGGGGCCTGCGGCGGCTGAGATCGCCAAGACCTCGCTGGCCTGCACCCCGCGCGGTGTCACCTGAACCCGTACCGTGATGCGGGCCTCTTCTGCGACCGATCCTTGCCCGAAATTGCGCAGCACATTGGCGTGCAACAAAATATCGGGGCCGGGATCGTCGGATACGATAAATCCGAAACCCTTGCCCACATCGAACCACTTCACGCGCCCCTCGACGACGAGTGGCTCTTCCAATATTTCATCCGCCATACTGGCCTATCCCGTAACTTGCCCATAATGGGCGGTGTCCCTCTGGTAACGTTTTGGTTACCAAAATCCGCGGACACAAGTTAAAAATTACGCATTATACCAATGTTTTGCATTTTCACGCATCGTGAAATCGCGAAAATGTCAACATTTACAAGGTAAATGCGCCCTCAGGGATTTAGACGCTGAATCTGCCATTCAGCCGAAGGCGTCGGTCGTGACCAGCGAAACCGATCATGCAGCCGAAAGGCCCCATCGGCCCAGAATTCGATCTCGAGCGGCGCGATCCGAAAACCGCCCCAAAAGGGTGGGCGCGGCGGGTTGGTGCCATATTGCGCGGTTATGCGCGCCACATCGGCCAAAAGGCTGGCACGGCTATCAAGCGGTTGCGACTGCTTCGAGGCCCAAGCGCCCAATCGGCTCTTGAGCGAACGCGAGGCGAAATATTCATCCGCCGCTGGCCCATCTTCGCGGGCGACCAAACCGCGCACCCGCATCTGGCGGCGTTGCGTCTTGGAATGCAGCACAAAGGCCGCCTTGCCCGCCGCCACGATCTCGGCCCCCTTCACACTGCCGTAATTGGTGTAGAAGACGAACGCGCCCTGCCCCGCGCCCTGCTGCTCGATCTGCTTCAACAGCACCATGCGCACATTCGGCAGACCATCGGCATCGACGGTCGCCAAGGCAATGGCGTTGGGGTCATTGGGTTCGGTCCCTTCGGCCGCTGACAACCATTCCTGCGCGATGAGAAAGGGATCATGACCGGCGAAAATACCCGTGCGCTCGCTCATCGATGCCATCCTTTTCTGACCATGTCCGTGTCCCACGCTCATCAGCTAGCGCCCTGCACCCCTGACAGCAAGTCCGCCTCTCTTGAAGCATGGGAGGTGATGGCTTACCAGAACTGCATGGCACGATTGGCATATGGGGACGATAATGGGTTTGATGACAGGCAAGCGCGGGCTCATCATGGGGCTGGCAAATGACAAATCCATCGCATGGGGCATTGCGAAAGCCGTTGCCGCCGAAGGGGCGGAATTGGCCTTTTCCTATCAGGGCGACGCACTTCTCAAGCGTGTACAGCCCTTGGCGCAAAGCGTCGGCTCAAGCTTGATGATCCCGTGCGATGTCGGCGACGAAGCATCGCTCGACGCGCTCTTCGCGCAATTGCAGGCCGAGTGGGGCAGCCTTGACTTTGTGGTCCACGCGATCGGCTTTTCCGACAAGAACGAGCTGCGCGGTCGCTATGTCGAAACCTCGCCCGCCAATTTCGCCATGACGATGAACATCTCGGTCTATTCTTTCACCGCCGTCTGCCAGCGCGCCGAAAAAATGATGCCCAATGGCGGCAGCCTGCTGACGCTGACCTATTACGGCGCCGAAAAGGTCATGCCGCATTACAACGTCATGGGCGTGGCCAAGGCTGCGCTGGAAGCGTCGGTGATGTATCTGGCCGAGGATCTGGGCCGCGACGGCATCCGCGTGAACGCGATCTCGGCGGGTACGATCAAGACGCTGGCGGCCTCGGGCATCGGTGATTTCCGCTACATCTTGAAGTGGAACGAATATAACTCTCCCCTGCGCCGCACAGTGACGCAGGATGAGGTCGGCCAATCTGCGCTCTACCTTTTGTCGGATATGTCGAGCGCGGTGACAGGCGAGGTCTTGCATGTCGATGCGGGCTATCATGTGATCGGCATGAAGAACCCCGATGCCCCCGATCTCAGCCTTGATAAAAAGGAAGACTAAGCCATGATCACGCCGCTGCCGCATGAAAAAGGTTTTCACGTTTCCTGGGATCAGCTTCATCGCGATGCACGCGCCTTGGCATGGCGGCTCGACAAGCGCGGCCCCGGGGCCGATGGCGCATGGCGTGCCGTGGTGGCGATCACGCGCGGTGGCATGGCCCCCGCGATGATCGTGGCGCGAGAACTCGATATCCGCACCGTCGACACGATCAGCGTGAAATCCTACCACGCAGGTGGCGGCAAGGCCGACAAGCAGCGCGAGGCGGAGGTGCTCAAAAGCCCCGACAACACCATCATGGACGATGGCGAGGGCGTGCTGATCGTCGATGATCTGGTCGACACGGGCAAAACGCTGGAATTGGTCCGTCAGCTATACCCAAAGGCGCATTTTGCAACGGTCTACGCAAAACCCATGGGCGAGCCGATGGTCGACACCTTCATCACCGGGGTGAGCCAAGATACCTGGATCTTCTTCCCTTGGGACATGGCGCTGCAATACGTCGAACCCTATCGCGGCAAGGATTGAGCCATGCCGCGCACGCGTCAACGCTGACCCAATGCCTCGCTCAAGATACCGCGAACGGCATCCACCGGCACATCTGCGCTGACGAAAGCCTGACCGATGCCGCGCGCAAGGATGAAGCGGAGCTGACCGTCCAGCACCTTCTTGTCTTGTGCCATCAATGACAACAGCCCATCGGTATTCGGCAAATCACCCGAAATATCAGATAGATCGCGCATCATCTTCATCTCGGCCAGATGCGCGCGAACCCGGCTTGGCTCTTCTTGCGGACAAATGCCAAGCCGCGCCGACAATGCAAAAGCCAGCGCACAGCCGATTGCGACACCTTCGCCGTGCAGCAAGCGATCGGAATACCCGGTTGCCGCTTCCAGCGCATGGCCGAAAGTATGCCCGAGGTTGAGAAGCGCGCGGTCGCCCTGTTCGGTCTCGTCACGCACCACGATATCGGCCTTCATCTGCACCGAACGCCGCACCGCCTCGGCACGTAGGGGCGCATCACCAGCCGCAAGCGCGGGGCCATGACGCTCCAACCAGTCGAAAAACGCCGCATCCCCCAAGAGCCCGTATTTGACCACCTCGCCATAGCCCGCCAGAAAATCGCGCGGGGCCAAGGTGGCCAGCACATCGATATCTGCCAAGACAAGGCTGGGTTGATGAAATGCACCCACAAGGTTCTTGCCATGTGCCGTGTTGATGCCGGTCTTGCCGCCGACCGAGCTATCGACTTGCGCCAAAAGCGAGGTCGGCACCTGAACAAAGCGAACACCGCGCCGCAAGATGGCGGCAGCAAAGCCGACAAGATCGCCGATCACCCCACCGCCGAGGGCAACCACGATATCGCGCCGTTCGACCTTTTCGGCCAATAGCCATTCCACGGTCTGCGTCAGAAAGGGCCAGCTTTTCGTGGCCTCACCGGGCGGAAGGATCAGCGCCTCGCTTGCGATCCCGGATTGCCGCAGCCCATCTTGAAACGCATTGAGGTGCAGCCCGGCCACATTGGTCTCGGTCACGATCCACAGCTTTGGCCGCCGCAGCAGGGGGGCGATCTCGGCGCTCGCGGCACCGATCAACCCCGCACCGATGCAGACATCATAAGCACGCTCACCAAGCGCCACATGCACCTTTTCAATCATGTCTGATATTCCTCTATCGCGCCGGCTTTGGTGAGGGCGACAAAGACATGCTCTGTCGTCTCTTCCACCGACCATTCCGGTGCGACCGCCACCTGGTAGGGGGCCAGCGCATAGATCGGTGCGCGTTGTTCATAAAGCGCGGCCAAGCTGGCGCGCGGATCGGCAGTGCGCAGCAAGGGCCGGGTATTCTTGTGACGCACCCTTTGCCATAACAGCTCCAGATCCGCCTGGAGCCACAGCACAACGGCATTTTCCGTCAACAAGGCGCGATTGGCCTGAGACATC
>NZ_CBFIIK010000119.1:0-7819 GCF_965662675.1 Roseicyclus sp.
ACAGCCATACTACCTCACTTGATGTGACAATTAGGTTAGACCTTGAAAATAGATCCGAAAGTCAGTTCCTGATTCCTGGTAGGGAAAAGCAGGACATTGATTGGGATGCGGCCAACCGGCTTGCCGATCAGAACACAGACTTCGTTGATTATATTGATCTCGTGCGAGAATTCTACCAAACGAACAATCCCAAGCCTAAAGAGTGGGATTAACAACCTTAAGATGCATCCCCGGGGGGGGGCGCCTCCCGCGCGGTCCAAAGCACCGCGCTGCCGGTTCGCGCGCGCAAGCGCACGCTCAGGCAGGCGCTGGCCCGTTGCCCGGAAGCACATCCCATTCGCGATGTGCTCAAGGGGGGCACCTGCGGTGCTGTTCCGGCCGGGGTCTTCCCCACGACCCGTAACAAGGCGCAACACCGCTTTGGCCTGTGCCAGCCCCTTGCCCCCTTCCCTCCAACCCCCTACCTTCCCCGCAGGGGCCAAGCGCCCCCTCACCGGACATCATCGCCCTGCCCATCGCAGGCAACCCTGATCGCCCCTGAGCATCGGCCCGCGCAAGGCATCGTGCCTCGTGCGGCACCCAAAGCTGAAGGATCTTCCCCATGTCCAAGGAAAAGAACAAAGGCAATCGCGAGACCAAGAAGCCGAAAAAGGAAAAGCCCAAGGTCTTGGCCACGGCCAATTCCAACGCGGGCAAGCCGCTTGATATCGGCGCCGGCAAAAAGGGCAAATAGGCGTAAGCCCGCCCTGTCGCCACCCCCTCAAACATAGGCCGGGCTCAGGCCCGGCCTATCCCGTTGACCCACATCAAGGCGCGCATGGTGCCAAGGTGTCATCCTCGGCCCAACCCAAACCGGAGGGCCCCCGATGCGCGCCTTGCCCCTTGCCCTTTGCCTTTGCCTGCTCGGCCCAGCCGTGGCCGCGCAAGATATCGACGCGGGCGCGGTGCTGTACCGCGATTTCTGTGCCGCTTGCCACGGGCCGGAGGCGCGCGGCGATGGCACCATGGCCGATCTGTTGCGCACGCCCCCCAGCGATCTGACCAAACTGGGCGGGACGGGTGCCTTTCCCATCCTTGCGGTCGCCGAACAGATCGACGGTCGCCGCCCGCGCGCGGCCCATGGGGGGGATATGCCGCTCTTCGGTCGTTGGTTCGAAGGGGTCGGCGCGGATGTGGCGATGGCCGGGCCAGACGGGCAGCCGATCTTGATGAGCCGCCCCGTCGCCGATCTGATCGCCTATTTGATCACGCTGCAGGATTAGCCCGCGCTTTCGGCTTTCTCTTCCAGCATCAGCCACTCTTCCTCGGCGGCCGATAGCTTGGCTTGGCGTTCATCCAGCGCCTCGCTCGCCTTGCGGAACTTGACCGGTTCGCGCGTGAAAAGGTCGGGGTCGGCCATCAGCTCCATCAGCTTGGCGATCTCGGCCTCCAGCCGGGCAATCTCGCCCGGTAGCGCCTTGAGGCGGTGGCTTTCGGTAAAGCTCAGCGCCGATTTCGCCGCTGCGGCGGGTTTGATCGCGACGGGCGCTGTGGTGGCTGCTTTGGGTTTGGCCGGTTTGCTCGGCTCTGTGGGCGGCCTGCTTTCCGCGCGCTGCGCCAGCATGTCGGACCAGCCCCCCGCATAGGCCACGGCGCGGCCATCGCCCTCGAGCATGATGGTCGTGCCGGCCACGCGGTCGATGAAATCGCGGTCATGGCTGACCAACAGCACCGTGCCCGCATAATCGCCCAAGAGATCTTGCAGCAAATCCAGCGTCTCGATGTCGAGATCATTGGTCGGTTCATCCAAAACCAAAAGGTTGGAGTTGCGCGCCATGATCCGGGCCAGCAAGAGCCGCGCTTTTTCACCCCCGGAAAGCGAGCGAACCGGCGCGCGCGCCTGCGCCTCGTCAAACAGGAAATCCTTGAGATAGCCCACCACATGGCGCGGCTCGCCCCGCACCAAGACCTGATCCGAACGGCCACTGACGCGCGCGGCGGGGTCTTGGGTCAGGCTGTCCCATAGCGTCGCCTCGGGGTCGAGTTGGGCGCGCGTCTGGTCGAAGACCGCCATCTCCAGCCCCGTGCCCAGCGTCACGGTCCCGGTATCAGGCGCGGTCTGGCCGGTCAGCATATTAAGCAGCGTGGTCTTGCCCGCACCATTGGGGCCGACAAAAGCCACCCGGTCACCGCGCAAGATGCGCAGATCGAAGGGTTGCAGGATCGTGCGCTCACCAAAGGCTTTGGAAATGCCCACCGCCTCGATGACCCGCTTGCCCGAGGCTTGGCCCGCATCAAGCACCATTTCCGCGGCACCTTGGCGGCGGATCATATTGGCACGTTCGGCGCGCAAATCCTGCAATGCGCGCACGCGGCCCTGGTTGCGCTTGCGCCGCGCGCTGATGCCTTCGACGGCCCAGCGTGCCTCGGCCTTGATCTTGCGATCCAGCTTATGGCGGGCCTGATCTTCATCATCCCATGTCTTGTCGCGCCACGCCTCGAAATCGGCAAAACCCCGGTCTTGGCGGCGCACCACACCCCGGTCGAGCCACAGCGTGCCACGCGCCAAGGCGGTCAGAAAGGCGCGGTCGTGGCTGATCAGCACGAAAGCGGTCCGCGATTGTGAAAGCTCGCGTTCAAGCCAGCCGATCGCCTCGATGTCGAGATGGTTGGTCGGCTCGTCGAGCAGCATCAATTCGGGTGCCTCGGCCAACAGCCGGGCCAAGGCCGCGCGGCGCCGTTCGCCACCCGAGGCGCGCGCCGGGTCGGCCGCGAGCTTGAGCTTCAAACCCTCGGCCACCGCCTCGACCCGCCATTCCTCGCCCGCATCCAGACCGGCGGAGGCATAATCGCCCAAGGTCGCAAAGCCCACAAAATCAGGCTCTTGCTCCATGTAACCCACGCGGACGCCATCGGGGGTGACGACATTGCCGGTATCGGGCAGCACAAGCCGGGCCATGACCTTCATCAAGGTGGATTTGCCCGATCCATTGCGCCCGACAAGCGCAAGGCGGTCGCCCTCCTGCACCACGAGCGAGAGGTCGGAAAACACCGGGTTCCCACCGAAGGTCAGTGAGATATCGGTCAATTGCAAAAGGGGTGCGCGCGCCATGGAAGGCAGCTAGTCTTCGCCAGAAGCAAGGTCAAGCACTCGTGAAAAACCCCTTCATCTTTCTCCAAATACGCGAAACCCGCGCCATGCGCCCAGCCCATCCGAGCATGGCACGCCCAACGAAAAAGGCCGCCCCGGGGGGCGGCCTTTCCAACATCGCACATTGCGCGAAATCAACGCTTGGAAAACTGGAAGCTCTTGCGGGCCTTGGCCTTGCCGTACTTCTTGCGTTCCACCACGCGACTGTCGCGGGTCAGGAAACCTGCCGCTTTCAGCGCGCCGCGCAGGCTGGGTTCATAAAGCTGCAGCGCCTTGGAGATGCCGTGCTTGACCGCGCCTGCCTGACCCGACAGGCCGCCGCCCTTGACGGTCGCCATCACGTCGAACTCGTTATCGACACCGGCGACGGTGAAGGGTTGACGCAAGATCATCTGCAAAACGGGACGCGCGAAATAGGCCGACATGTCCTTGCCGTTCACCACGACCTTGCCCGAGCCGGGCTTGATCCAGACGCGGGCGACCGCATCCTTGCGCTTGCCGGTTGCATATGCACGGCCCAGCGCGTCGCGGACGGGCGTGCGAGGTGCATCATCGAAAGAGAGCGCAGCAGGCGCGCTTGCATCAACTGCGCCTTTCAGCGCGTCGAGCGAAGAGAGTGTCTCGGCCATGGTCATGCGCTCCGGGTATTCTTGGGGTTCATCGACTTGACGTCGAGAACGGTGGGCTGTTGGGCATCATGGGGATGCTCGGTGCCGGCATAGACGCGCAGGTTGGTCATCTGCTGACGGCTCAGCTTGCCGCCGGGCAGCATGCGCTTGACCGCTTGCGTCACCACGCGCTCGGGGTGATCACCCTCGAGGATCTGGCCAGTGGTGCGCGACTTGATCCCGCCGGGAAAGCCGGTGTGCCAGTAGTTTTGCTTGTTGCGCTTGTTGCCCGTCACCTGCACCTTTTCGGCATTGATGACGATGACATTGTCGCCCATGTCCATCGAGGGGGTGAAGGTCGGCTTGTGCTTGCCGCGCAGCCGCATGGCGATGATCGAGGCGAGGCGGCCCAGAACGACGCCCTCGGCGTCGATCAAGATCCACTGCTTGTCGATATCCGCCGGGGTGGCAGAAAAGGTTTTCATGTCCGTCGGTCCTTTCGGGGGCGGGTGGGATCACCCGGCCAGAATGACATTTGCGGCTTGTCGCCGCGCTGTGATGGCGTCTTCTACCCGAATTCACGCCGTCGTCAATGGGCTTGCAATCCATGAAACTGTTTGAAAACAATGGGTTGTATTTGAGGTATTATTTTACCCCACAAAGTTCGCCGTCGGGCCGGTGGAATTGGGCCGTGCAAGTCACTCGGGACGGCAGATCTCGTCACGCATGACCGCCAAGCCGGTGCGCCACAATAGCCCCCCCACCACCACCGACAGCGTCACCAGCACAAGCAACCCGATCACCAGATGGGCATCGCTTGATTGCGCACGCCCATAGACGAAGCTGGCCACGCTAAGCGCGGCGAGCGGAAAGCTCAGCGCCCACCAACTCAACGCGAAAGGCAGGCGCAACAGTTTCGGCACCTGCACCATGACCAGAATGGTGAAGACATAAGCCGCACTGAGCAAGATATGAGCGAAGGGATCGACCCCGCCCACCAGCCGGACATACGAGACAAAGGCCACGGCGGGCGGTGCGATCAAGATAACCAGCGTGGGAAAGAGCCGCGCGGGGATCGGCGCGTGAAAGATCAGGCGGTTGAAGACAAGCACCAGCAAGATCAGCCAAAAGATCATACCCGCCGCGAAGAACAGCCAACTGATCTCGACCCAGCCCAGCGGCGCGCCGGCCAAGGGCACGATCACATTGCCGACCGCCGGGATGAACCATGCCGGCGTCAGATGCCCGACCTCGAAGGCGCGGTGGCTGATCCAGCCCGAGATGACGGCGATGGTCAAAATCCCTTGGCCCGCCGCGCCCAACAGCCACAATGGCGCTGCCAGATCGGGGCGGTAGCCATGGATCGCGGTCGCCATCAACAAAAGCGAGATGGTGATAGTGGGGAAAAATGCGAGCCGCACGGGATGATGCCATTCGGCACTGACCGCTGCGGGGTGGCGGACCAGCTTGAGCAGGTAGATCGCGGCCACGGCCACGAAACAGCCAAGCCCCAGCCACAGCACCGCGCGGGCGGCCAATGCGGCCATGGCAAAGCTTTCAGCGGCTGCATGCAGCGCCAAGGCCAAACCGAAAAGCCCCATCAGCACGGCGAAAAACGTCACGGGGAAATGGGCCAGACGGCTGAATTCCTGTGCGGTGTCTGGCGGGGTGTCGGTCATGCTGGGCCTCAATCCGGGTTGTCACTGTCAATGATAACCCGTGGCCATGACCGGCGACAGGGCGCAAATAGCGCTGCGACGATCTCGCCTTGGGGCCGCACGCACCGACGGAAGGGTCGCAAGCGGCGCTTTCGGGCCGCGCCGTGATGGGTATAAAAGGGTAAGACGATAGGCGTTCAGCGATCGCCAAGAGCAAAGGGGGGCAAGCCATGTCCGATGAACTGGTACTGCGCGAAGATCGAGGGGCGGTCACATATCTGACGCTGAACCTGCCCGCGCGGCTCAACGCCTTGTCTGATGCCATGCTCGCCGCGGTCAGTGCGCGTTTCGAAGACATGATGAATGCCCCCAGCCAACGCGTGATCGTGCTGCGCGGTGCGGGCAAGGCGTTTTGCGCGGGCCATGACCTCAACGAGATGCGCGACAAGCGCGCAGGCCCCGATCAGGGCGCACAAGCGCTGCATGATCTGTTCACCCGCTGCGGCGCGATGATGCAGATGATCCCTCGCCTGCCCCAACCCGTGATCGCCGAGGTGCATGGCATCGCCACGGCGGCGGGCTGTCAGCTGGTGGCAAGTTGCGACCTGGCCATCGCCGCCGAGGACTGCCGTTTCGGGGTGAACGGGGTGAATATCGGGCTGTTTTGCTCGACGCCGATGGTGGCGCTTTCGCGCAACGTGACGCGCAAGCAGGCCTTCGAGATGTTGGTGACGGGCGATTTCATCACCGCCGAGCGTGCGGCGGACCTTGGGCTGATCAACCGCGTGGTGCCGTCCGCCGATCTGTCGGATGCGACCACCGCTTTGGCCGAACAGATCGCGGGCAAGCTGGGTGTCGCCGTGCGGATCGGCAAGCGCGCCTTTTACGACCAACTCGGCCTGCCGCTGGATCAGGCCTATGCGATGACGGGCCAAGCGATGGTCGAGAACATGCGCGCCCCCGACACCGCCGAGGGCGTCGCGGCTTTCTTGGAAAAGCGTAAACCCGACTGGGCGCAGTAGCGCCGCAGCATCAAAGCCCCGGCATGATCAACACATTGCGCCGCGCCTGTCCGGCGTTGGTATCGGCGATGGCTTGGTTGATCTCGTCAAAGGCCCAGCGCCGCGAGATCAGCTCATCCAGCATCAGCCGCCCTTGACCGTAAAGATCGACCATCCACGGGATGTCGCGTGACAAGACGACATCGCCCATCTTGGTGCCGCGCATGCCCTGGCCGGTGAAGGCCATGATCACCGGCTCGTAATGGGCCTTTTCGCCGGAATGGGGCATGCCCACCGCATAGACCGTGCCGCCCCAGCCGATCAGGCGCGGGGCCACATCATAGGCGGGGATCGCGCCGACACTGACAAAGACATGCTGTGCCATGCGTCCGCGGGTCATGGCCGACAAAGCGCGCCAAGGCTCGGCTTCGCTTGCAAGGATCGTGTCGGTCGCGCCAAAGGCGCGCGCATCGTCAAGCTTGGATGGTTCAAGGTCCATCGCCACGATCCGCGCGGCACCTGCCAGCCGCGCGCCCTGCACGACATTAAGGCCGACACCCCCTGCCCCGATCACCACCACCGTTTCGCCCGCCCGCACATTGGCGGTATTGACCACCGCCCCCACGCCCGTCGGCACCCCGCAAGCCAGAAGACAGGCCGCCTCGGGTGCGATCGCCTCGCCCAAGGGGGCGATCTGGCTTTGATCGACGACGACCTTTTCGGCGAAGGCCCCACAATCCATCGCCGCCTGCACCGGGGCACCATCGGCATCGGTCAGCTTGGGCGCGCGCGTATCCTTGCTTGCGCAATAGACAGGCTTTCCGCCTGCGCAGCTTGGGCAGGTGCCGCAGGCGCGTATCAGCGTGACCAAGACCCGATCACCAAGTCGCAGATGCGCGACCCCCGCGCCCAAGCCCGTCACGCGCCCTGCCGCCTCATGGCCATAGACAGCCGGAAGCGCCCCGCCCCATGCCCCTTCGATATAGGAGATATCGGAGTGGCATACCGCGACCGCCTCGACCGCGACTTCCACCTCGCCCGGGCCGGGATCGCGCAGCTGCAATGTCTCGATCGCAAGCGGTTGACCAAAAGCACGGCAAACGGCGGCGCGGATCGTCGATGGCATCGGCTCTCTCCCTAGCGGCGTCTTGGCTGCATCCTCGCACAGACGCGGGCAACGGCAAGCCCTAACCGGGTCGAGACAAAGACTTGCGCGCTGTGGCAGGGTGGCGCAAAACCACAGACACAAGGCGACGGGGGGAAAGATGGATAGTCTCGATCTGGGCGATGTGGTGCTTCATTACGCCGACACAGGCCCCCGCGACGCGCCCGCGGTGGTCTTTGCCAATTCGCTGGGCACCGATTTCCGCCTATGGGACGAGATCGTGCCGCAGCTGCCCGCGGGCCTGCGCGTCATCCGCT
>NZ_CBFIIK010000120.1:0-7676 GCF_965662675.1 Roseicyclus sp.
CGAAACGCTTGAGGTCCAGTTCAAGGGCAAATCCATCGCCGATGTGCTGGACATGACCGTCGAGGACGCGCAGGAGTTCTTCAAGGCCGTGCCATCCATCCGGGAAAAGATGGATGCGCTGGTTCGGGTGGGGCTTGGCTATATCAAGGTGGGCCAGCAGGCCACGACCCTTTCGGGCGGCGAGGCGCAGCGCGTCAAGCTGTCGAAGGAGCTGGCCAAACGGTCCACGGGGCGCACGCTGTATATCTTGGATGAACCGACCACGGGGTTGCATTTCGAGGATGTGAAAAAGTTGCTCGAAGTGCTGCATGAGCTGGTGGATCAGGGCAATTCCATGGTGGTGATCGAACACAATCTGGATGTCATCAAGACCGCCGACTGGATCATCGATATCGGCCCTGAGGGAGGCGACGGTGGCGGCGAGATCGTGGCCGTGGGCACGCCGGAGACGGTTGCGGCGGTTACGGCAAGCCATACCGGGCGTTATCTTGGCCCGATGCTAGGCGCACGCAAACACGCCGCCGCCTGAACCGCAGCGCGCCATATCCTGCACGCAGATCGGCGCGTCGCATGAGGCGTGGCTGTCGGGCGCGTCCGGTGGATCTTGCGTATTTTTGGAAAGATGAAGGGGGAGGCGCGCCCCCCCTTTCTCGCTATTCCGCAGCGCGCAGCGGTGGCGCAAGCGGGTCGGGCAGATTTTGGTCTGCCGCCCCCTCGGTCGGCATGGCCATGTCCGTTCTGGGGTCTTCATCCCAAAAGATCGTCGGATTGCGCAGCCCCCGGGCTTGACGGTTCAGTGCCCAATCTTGCGCATTGCGGCTCATCTTGTCGGCACCCATCCGCGCCAATGCGCGTGCCACCCAGCCCATGATCGTCCAGAACCAGATGCGCAGTGCCAAGAGCGAGGGCGTGAAGATCAGTGTCAACACCGTTGCGATTCCGAGGCCGAAGACCACAGCCGTGGCCAACTGCTTCCACCACAGCGCGGTGGGGCTATCCACAGTATAGCCGCCATCGCCGAAATCGAGGCTGATGCCGAACATCATCGGTGTCAGACCCGCCATGGTGGTGATGGTGGTCAACAGCACCGGGCGGATGCGTGCCTCGACCGTGCGGGTGATCGCCTCGATCTTGGGCATGTAGCGGGCGTATTCTTGATAGGTGTCGATCAGGACGATGTTGTTGTTCACCACGATCCCGGCCAGCGCCACGATGCCCGTGCCGGTCATGATGATGGAAAAGGATTGATCCATCACCAACATGCCGATCAAAACACCGGCGGTCGACAAGATCACCGCCAAGAGGACCAGAACCGAATTATAGACCGAATTGAATTGTGCCAGCAGGATGATGAACATCAGCCCCAGCGCCGCGCCGAAGGCTTGGCCGAGGAAGGCTTGGCTTTCGGCCTGTTCCTCTTGATCGCCGGCCCATTCCCAACTGACCGAAGCGGGCAGGGGGGATTGCTCGGCCAGCCATGCGCTGACGGCTGCGATGCGCTCATTGGCGTTGACCGGCACCGCCACATAGGCCCCAAGCGTCAGCCCATTCGCCAGCCGATCGTCGGCTTGATCATCGAAGCGCTGCAAGATCTGCCAATCGCGGCCAGCAGCCGAGAAATCGGGCGCGGTCTCGCGGGTGCTGTCGGCGGCGTCGAAGGCGTAGGCCAGCGGCGTGCCATCGCCGTCTTCGATGCGGTAAAGCCCCGTCAGAACATCGGCCTTGACGTCCAGCACGCGGCTTTGGTCGATGCGGTTGATCTCGGCCAGCTGCGGGGCAGGGGTGTAGCTGACGAAATTGGACAAGGGCACCAGCCCGTCGCGGGTGCGCACGCGAAGTGTTTCCAACGTCGAGAGAACCCGCGCCTCTTCGGGGAAGCGGACGCGGATGTCGATCTCTTCGTCCGAGGTCGGCACCCGCATCGTGTCGAGCAAGATGCCGCGTGTGACCAGCTGGACCATCGCGCCCACGGTCGCCACATCCGCACCGAAACGGCCTGCTGCTTCGACATCGACATCGATCTGCCAATCGATGCCGGGCAGAGGCAAGGTGTCTTCGATCAGTATCAGACCGGGGAGTGTGTTGAAATAACCCCGGGCGATATGGGCAGCGGCTTGCAGCTCATCCCAATTATCGCCCGACAGGCGCAGATGCAGCGGCTTTCCCCCGGCCGGGCCGCGCGATTGCGAGAAGATCTCGGTCGCGATGCCGGGCAATCGGTCGAGGCGCTCTTGCAGCCGCGCAAGGATCAGGTCGCCATCAGGGCGCTGGCCCCAAGGCTCAAGGTCTAGCTGGATCTGGCCGATGGTATCGACGGGTGCCGCGACGCCGCCGGTATTGTTGTTCAGCCCGCCATCGCCGGCAAAGGCAAAGACGTCGCGCACGCCTTCGGTATCGATCACGAGGGCCTCGACCTGACGCACGAGCGCGTCTTGTTCGTTGACCGACAGGTTGCCGCGCGCACGCACATAGACGATGGCGTTCTCGGGCTCGCTTTCGACGAAAAACTCGACGCCGTTATTGTTCTCGCCGAAATAGGCGAAGGTCCAGATGACGAAACCGATCACAGCCGCGATCGAGACCAGCGGCATCACCGGGTTGCCGACGATGGCGTGGATCACATGGCCAAAGGGCGTGCGGCGATAGCCCGCCTCGACGCGGGCGGAGCGTGCGGTGGGCATGACGGTGCCGATCATCGCCGACATGGCGGTGGCTGCCAGCACGAACAGGATCGCTCCCGGTGCCATGCGCACCATCGGCGCAGCATCGGCGGGCATGTCGATCAAGACGCCGGGATTGATCATCTGCATCGCCGCCATGAACATGACGTAGGCGACCACAAGCGTGATCGCGACGCGGGCGGCATACCAAGGGATCAAGACCATGATCGCCCCGCTTGCCCGTTCGGTCAGCCGCGTGAACCGCGCCGCCACGCCACCCAGTACAGGCAGGTAAACCAAGGCCACGATCAGCGAGGCCGACAGCACGAAAATCATCGTAACAGGCAGCATCCCCATGAATTCACCCGGCACGCCCGGCCAGAACAGCATCGGCAAAAAGGCGCAAAGCGTCGTCGCCGTCGAGGCCACGACAGGCCAGAACATGCGCTTGGCTGCATCCGTATAGGCCTGCATGGGCCGCGCGCCCGCTTGCAGGCGCTTATCGGCATATTCGACAACCACCACCGCGCCATCCACCAGCATACCGACGGCGAGGATCAGGCCGAACATCACGATATTGGAGATCGGCACGCCCATGATGCCCAAAAGTACGAAGGCCAGCATGAAAGAGGTCGGGATCGCGAAGCCCACCAGCATGGCCGACCGTGTGCCAAGCGCGGCCAGCACCACCACCATCACCAGCGCGATCGCGGTCAAGACCGAGCCTTCGAGTTGGCGCACCATGTCGGCGACGGTCACGGATTGGTCGAGCGTGGTGTCCACATGCACCGATTGTTGCAGCTCGGCGGGCCATGTGGCGCGCACCTCGTCCACCGTGATGCGCACAAGGGCTGCGGTGTCCATGATGTTGAAGCCTTGCCGCTTGACCACCTGCAGGGCAACGGTCGGCTCGCCGTTGAAACGCGCAGTGCCGGTCCGGTCCTCATAGGTCAGCCGGATCTCGGCCAATTCGCCCAAGGTGACCACGCGGTCGCCATTGACCGTGATCGGCAGGTTGTAGACATCGGCCGGCCCATCGAAGCTCGAGGGGATCTTGACCGAGATGGCCCCGCCTTCGGTCGTGACCTCGCCCGCGGCGATCAGCTGATTGTTGTTGACCACGGCCCCGATCAGATCGGCGGCGGTGACGTCATAGGCCTCGAGCGCGAGCGGGTCGAGGATCACCTCGAGCATCTCGTCGCGTGTGCCGGCAAGCCCTGCCTCGAGGATCGGGGTCAACGCCTCGAGGGCTGTCTGCATCTCGGTCGCCAGACGGATCAGCGTGCGCTCGGGCGCGTCGCCCGAGAGTGCGACGATGATGATCGGAAACTCCGAGAAATTGATTTCGTTGATCGAATAGCTTTCGGCGCCTGCGGGGAATTGCGCCTGCGCGCGCCCCATCGCATCGCGCAGATCGGCGATGGTGGCCGATTTATCCCAGCCGAACTCGAACTCCACGAAGATCCCGGCAAAGCCTTCGGCGGCGGTGGCGGTAATGGTGGTCAGCCCGTCGAGATCTTGGAATTCCGCCTCCATCGGGCGCACGAGCAGCCGCTCGCTATCCTCGGCGGAAATGCCCGGAAAGGGGACCGAGACGAACAAGCCCGGAATATCGATGTCGGGCTCACCCTCCTTGGGCAGGCCCACATAGGCGGCGGTGCCGACGACCAGCGACAACACCACGAAGGCCACAACCATGCGCGCCCGGCTTGCGGCCCAATCGATCAAGCCGGTCATTGCGTCACCTCGTCATAGCTGACGCGCACGGCCACCCCATCGGTGACGAATTCCTGGCCCACCACGATCACATCCGCCATGTCGGGAAGCCCGGTCAACCAAACGCCAGTGGCCGTGTCGCGCAGCATGCGCACGGGCATGAATTGCACCATGCCATCGGTCACGATCCGCACACCCAGCGTGCCGCTATCATCAAGCGTCATGGCCGATGCAGGCAGCAGATGCGCAGGAATGCCCACCGAACGGATCAAGATATCGGCGGTCTGGCCATCGCGGATCGTCACATCGGCGTTGGGCACGGTGATCTCGACACGGAAGGTGCGGGTGCGCTCATCGGCCGAACGGCTGACAAAGCTTACCTCGCCGATCACATCGCGCCCCGAGGCAAGCCGCGCACCGGCACCTGCGCCGACCGCAACGCGGTCGACCTGTGCTTCGGGGACGAAACCAACCAGCTTGATCGGATCAAGCTGGATGATGCGTGCGCAGGGGCTACCGGGTTGCAGCAAGCTGCCCAATTCGGCGGTGTCGGTTTCAAGATAGCCCGCAAAGGGGGCGCTGATCGTCAGCCTGTCGATTTCTTCCTGCGCGCGTGTCACCGCGGCTTCGGCCGAGCGGATGCCCGAGCGCGCTTGCGCCACGCCTGCCTCACCCGATTGGATGCCTGCCTGCGCGCCTTCGCGTACGGCCTCGGCCCCTGCGGCGCGGGTCTCGGAGGCGAAACCGGATTCGCTGAGCCGCGCGGCGGCGTTGGCATCGATCTGTGCGGCGGTCAGCTGCGCGCGCGCACCCGCCAGCTGCGCCTCGGCCTCGGGCAGACGGGCGCGGGCGGATTCGAGTGCGGCCAAAGCCTCCTCGCGGGCGGTCAGGCGTGTACCGGGGTCAATCTGGCACAACACCGTGCCCGTCTCGACATAGGCGCCGGCACGGATCGGGGTCGAGACGATCCGCCCCGCCGTTTCAGCCGCCACCGTCACGGCGCGCATCGCCTCGGTGCGGCCACGCAAGGGCACGGCGTTTTCCGTGATCTGGGCGGTAGAGCGGCGCACGAGGACATGCACGCGACCATCTTCCGCATCATCTTGTGCAATTTCTTGCGCGGGGGGCGTGGCTTGCGCCGCGGTCTCGGCGCTGTCTTGCGCGCCGAAGCGGGCCGCGAAATCGACCAATGCCTCGCGCTGAAAAACCGCAAGAAAGATCGCGATGCACACAAGCGTCGCGGTGATGATTGGAAAGATGCGCATGCTATTCCTTTTTCCGAGCCATGCCGCGGGCGGAGCCCGTCGCGGCACAACCAAGCGTTTTGCCAGTTAAATCGATTACGCTAAACCGACCGGTTCAGATTAGTTTTTTCTGCGTTGCCGCGCAAGACTGAACGGATCTGTTCAGATTTTGCCTTGCGCATGGGCTTTTGCGGGTCTTGCGGCCATAGGTGGCGTCGGGCTAAGACGCAGGGCATGGTGCAGTGACCGGGGTCGCGGGGGGCAGATGTCGAATACCGACAGTTTCATCGACGAGGTGACCGAAGAGGTACGCCGCGATCGACTTTTCGCGCTGATGCGTCGCTGGGGCTGGCTTGCCGTTCTGGTCGTTGTCGGCATCGTCGCGACGGCGGCTTGGTTCGAATACAGCCGCGCGCAAGAACGCGCGGCGTCACAGGCTTTCGGTGATGCGCTCTTGGTGGCACTCGATGGGCCCGATGCCACCGCGCGCGTCGCCGCCTTGTCGGCCATCGCCACACAAACTCCCGAGGCGCGGATACTGGTCGCGCTTTTGGCGGCCGCGGAAACCGCGCCGGGCGCGCCCGAGGCGGCGGATGTCGCCGCCGATCTGCGCGCAGCCGCCGAAGCGGGCGATCTGCCCCGGCGCTATCGCGACCTTGCGGTGCTGAAGGCCGAAATGCTGGCCCCCTCCGATCCGGCCAGTGCGCGCTTGATCTTTGATGTCTTGGCCGCACCCGGTGCTGCCTATGCGATGTTGGCCGAAGAACAGCTGGCACTGCTCGATCTGCGCGGTGGTGATACAGCAGCCGCCCTAGCGCGGCTCGAGGTGATCGCGCGCAATGCCGCCGCGTCGCCGGGCTTGCAAGAACGCGCCGCGCAGTTGATTGTGGCGATCGAGGCAGGCGTAAGCTTGATCGACGCCGCCCCAGCCACGCAACCGTGACGACCGCCGCACAGGCGGCACAACAGGAAGGTCGGGGGGCATGAGCGGACCGAAGGGCAAGGCGGGAATGGAACGCGCAATCGGATTGGCGCTTGGGCTGGCGGCGATGCTGGTCGTGGCAGGCTGCGAGCGCGAGCAGGTGTTGCCCGGCGAACGCTTCGACACGCGCACGCCATTGTCCGCGACGCTGCCAGATGCGGATGGCCGTTCCGCCGCCTCGGACGCGGCGATGGCCGATGCGGCGCGCCCCATCAACCTCCCCGCGGCCAGCCGCCTCGAAGGCTGGACAAGTCGGGGCTTCAACGATGCCAACCGCTTGCCGCATGCGGCCCTCTCGGCCGCGCCGGTCGAGATCTGGGCAGCAGATATCGGGCAGGGCAACAGCCGCCGTAACCGGATCGCCACCGATCCCGTGGCCAATGCGCGCGCGGTTTTCACAATCGACGCCGCCGGACAATTGCAAGCGACCGATCTGGCGACAGGCGGCATGCTTTGGGCCGCAAGTCTTGTGCCTGATTTCGACCGTGGCGGCGATGCATCGGGCGGTGGTTTGGCGCTAGAGGGCGGACGGCTTGTCGTGACCACCCCCTATGGCGAGGTTTTGTCGGTCGATGCCGATAGCGGCGCGATCCAATGGCGCCAGCGCCTCGGCACGGTTTTGGGTGCGCCGACCATCACAGGCGATGTGATCTATGTCGTTGGCCGCAATTCCGAGGCTTGGGCGATCGCCGCTGCGGATGGGCGTCTGCGCTGGCGCATCCCCTCGACTGATGCGCCTTCGGTGCTGGTCGGCGGCGCCGCGCCCGCCGTGGCCGATGGCCGGGTGTTCTTTCCCTTCCCCTCGGGCGAGATCGCGGCCAGCTTTCCGGCCACGGGCGTGACGCTTTGGACCTCTTTCGTGGCGGGCGGGCGTCTGGGGACGGCCTATTCCACGCTCAATGATATCACGGCCGATCCCGTCGTGGTCGGCGGAACGGTTTATGCGGGCAACCAATCGGGCCGGGTCGTGGCAATGAATGCGCGCGATGGGCGGCGGCTGTGGCAAGCGAGGGAGGGGGCCTATTCGCCCGTCCTGGTCGCTGGCGGCAGTGTGTTTTTCGTCTCGGACCGCAA
>NZ_CBFIIK010000121.1:0-7645 GCF_965662675.1 Roseicyclus sp.
CGCAGGCCGCAAACCTCGAGCGCTTGATCGCGAAAGCAATGCCCCTCTTCCAAGAGCAAAAGCTGCATGTCGGGCAGGGCGGCGGGGGCGGGCACGGGGCGATGTGCTTCGGCCTCGGGGCGGACCAGCACGAAGCTTTCGGAAAACAGCGCCACCTCGGTCAAGCCTGACTCCGAGACGGGCAGGGCGACAAGGGCGGTATCCAGCCGCCCGTCGCGCAATTCGGCGATCAGCCGCTCGGTCTGGGTCTCGCGCAGTTGCAGATCGACGCCGGGATAGCGCGCGCCCAGATCGCGGATCAGGCGTGGCAAAAGATAGGGCGCGATGGTCGGGATCACGCCAAGCCGTAGCCGCCCACCCGGCCCGTCGCGCTTTGTGCGGGCCACATCCTCTAGTTCGCCCACGGCGCGCAAGATGTCGCGCGCGCGATCCGCGATCTCTTCGCCCAAGCCCGTCAGCCGTACTTGCCGTGCGCCCCGCTCGAAGAGCCGCGCGCCCAAGCTTTCCTCCAGCGCCTTGATCTGCATCGACAAAGCGGGCTGGGTGACGGAACAGGCCTCGGCCGCCAGTCCGAAATGTCGGAACCGGGCCAGCGCATCGACAAAGCGTAATTGGCGAAGGGTAATGTTGGTCATAAGATTAGCTTATCATGACAATCAGGAAATACAACTTATCCTGATCGCTGATCTTTGCTAAAGGCAATGCAGGAGCGGGGAATCGCATCTATGCATTCCCCTAGGCGACGCGAAGCCACGCAGTCTTGCAGCGAAAATGGAGACCAGAGAGATGATGGACGGAGACGACAAGTCGGCGGGCAAATGCCCTGTGATGCACGGCGCGATCACCACGACCGCGACCGATGTGATGGATTGGTGGCCCAAGGCGCTGAACCTCGATATCTTGCACCAGCATGACAGCAAGGTCAGCCCGCTTGCAGGCTTTGACTATCGCGAAGCGGTCAAATCGCTGGATGTCGATGCGCTCAAGGCCGATCTCAAGGCGCTGATGACCGATAGCCAAGACTGGTGGCCGGCCGATTGGGGCCATTACGGTGGTCTGATGATCCGCTTGGCATGGCATTCCGCGGGATCTTACCGCCTGCAGGATGGGCGCGGTGGTGGTGGTGCGGGCAATATCCGCTTTGCACCCCTGAATTCGTGGCCCGATAACGGCAACCTCGACAAGGCGCGCCGCATCTTGTGGCCGATCAAGAAGAAATACGGCAACAAAATCTCTTGGGCCGATCTGATCTTGCTTGCGGGCAACATGGCTTATGAGTCGATGGGTCTGAAGACCTTTGGCTTTTCCTTCGGTCGCGAAGATATCTGGCATCCCGAGAAAGACACCTATTGGGGCGCGGAAAAGGAATGGCTGGCGCCGTCCGACAGCCGCTATGAGAGCCTCGAGAACCCGGCCACGATGGAAAACCCGCTGGCTGCAGTGCAGATGGGCCTGATCTACGTGAACCCCGAAGGCGTGAACGGCCAGCCCGACCCGATCAAGACCGCGGGCCAAGTGCGCGAAACCTTTGCCCGCATGGCGATGAATGACGAGGAAACCGCCGCGCTGACCGCTGGCGGCCACACCGTCGGCAAGGCGCATGGCAATGGCGATGCGGCGGCACTTGGTGCCGAACCCGAGGCGGCAGGCATCGAGAACCAGGGCCTTGGCTGGATGAACCCGCATCTGGGTGGCAAGGCCACCAATGCGGTCACCAGCGGCATCGAAGGCGCTTGGACGACCCACCCCACCAAGTGGGACATGGGCTATTTCGACCTCTTGTTCGGCTATGAGTGGGAATTGACCAAATCCCCCGCTGGCGCGAACCAGTGGCGCCCCGTCGGCATCAAGGAAGACGACATGCCGGTGGATGCGACCGACCCCACCAAGCGCGTCATGCCGATGATGACGGATGCCGACATGGCGATGAAGATGGACCCGGCCTATCGCGCGATCTGTCAGAAATTCATGGCCGATCCCGCCTATTTCGACGATTGCTTCGCGCGCGCATGGTTCAAGCTGACCCATCGCGATCTTGGCCCCCGGACCCGCTACATCGGCCCCGATGCACCCAAGGAAGACCTGATCTGGCAAGATCCGATCCCCGCGGGCAAGACGGGCTATGATGTCGCCAAGCTCAAGGCCGCGATCGCTGCTGCGGGCCTGTCGGTCGGTGACATGGTCGCCACCGCATGGGATAGCGCGCGCACCTTCCGCCAGTCGGATCTGCGTGGCGGTGCCAATGGTGCGCGTATTCGCCTTGCGCCGCAAAAGGATTGGGCGGGCAATGAGCCCACCCGTCTGGCGCATGTGCTATCGGTGCTGGAACCCATCGCCGCGGCGCATGGTGCGTCGGTCGCCGATACCATCGTTCTGGCGGGCAATCTCGGTGTGGAACAGGCCGCCAAGGCCGCCGGTTTCGACGTCACCGTGCCCTTCAAGGCCGGGCGTGGCGATGCAACCGCCGCGATGACCGATGCCGAGAGCTTTGCAGTGCTGGAACCCTTGGCTGATGGCTATCGCAACTGGCTGAAGGCCGATTACGTCGTGGGCGCGGAAGAGCTGATGCTTGACCGGACCCAGCTTCTGGGCCTGACCGGACCCGAGATGACGGTGCTTGTTGGCGGCATGCGTGTGATCGGCACCAACCATGGTGGCACCGCGCATGGTGTCTTTACCGACCGTGTGGGCACCTTGAGCACGGACTTCTTCGTCAACCTGACGGATATGTCCTATTCTTGGGTGCCGACCGGGGCCAACAGCTACAATATCGTCGCTCGCAAGAGCGGTGAGACCAAGTGGACGGCAACTCGCGTCGATCTGGTGTTCGGTTCGAACTCCATCCTGCGCGCTTATGCCGAGGTCTATGCCCAAGATGACGCGGCCGAGAAGTTCGTGACCGATTTCGTCGCGGCATGGGCCAAGGTCATGCACAACGACATGTTCTGATCGCGATCTTGATCAGGTGACAACGCGGCCCGGGGGAAACCTCGGGCCGTTTGCTTTTGTCTTACCCGAGGCTTGCGAGCTTTGCTGTCTGGCGTCTGATCAGCGTCTCGATCTCTGCCAGCGTGCCCGCCGAGAGCGCCGGGCCGGGGCGGCGGACGGTGGGATGCGCAATCGCGCCGCGCTGGGCCAAGATATGCTTGCGGATCGAGAGGCCCAGACCCGGCTGGCTTTCATAGCGGATGAGCGGCAGGTAGGCGTCGAAAAGATCGCGCGCCCGCCCCTCATCGCCCGCTTTCACCAAGCGCACCACATCGGCCATCATCTCGGGGTAGGCGAAACCCGTCATCGCGCCATCGGCGCCGCGCAGCACCTCTTCAAGCAGGAATTGCCCGCCATTGCCGCACAGGATCGCGATGCGGCGCGCGCCCGATGCCTCTTGTGCGCGCAGGGTAGTGATCTTGTCGAGGCCCGGCCAATCCTCATGCTTGAGCATGACGGCGGTGGGGCAGCTATCGAAGATCGCGCGGATCACCTTGGGCGTCATCTGCACGCCGGTGACCAGCGGGAAATCCTGCACCACCCAAGGGGTTTTGCCCAAGGTGTCGGCCACCATCTGGAAATAGCCGATGATCTGGTCATCGGTCCGCAGATGGCCGGGGGGGGCCACCATGACACCCGCCGCCCCCTTGTCCATCGCGCTGTCAGCGAGCGCCTTGATCGCCGCAAGGCCGGGGGCCGAGACGCCAACGACGATCGGCACGGTGGCGCGCGCCGTGACCCGCGCGATGACGATATCGCTTTCCTCGGCCGACAGCTTGCCCGCCTCGCCCATGATGCCAAGGATGGTGAGGCCCGTGGCCCCCTTGTCTTCGTAGAAATCGACCATGCTGTCGATGCTGGCGGGGTCGAGTGTGCCATCGGGCAGAAAGGGGGTGGCGGCGATGGTAAAGACGCCAGCGGCGGTTTCGTCGAGCAGTTTGGCCATATCAGGCTCCGGGTTTGTGGGTCTGTGACAGGGCGATGCGGCCCAAGGCCATGGAAACGGCGGCTTGGCAGGGGTCGATCACCGGGATGTGTAGCGCTTGCTCCAGTTCAGGGCGATAGCGCGCCATGCCGGCGCAGCCAAGGATCAAGACCTCGGCCCCGTCTTGATCGCGCAAGGTGCGGCCCGTTTCGATCAGGCGCTCGCGGGTGATGCCGGGATCGGCCAGTTCGGCGACGCCAAGGCCCAAGGCGCGGTCGCCCGCCAGACGATCCAGCACCCCCATCGCGCCAAGGCTGCGCAGATGGCGCGGGATCGAGGCGGGCAGGATCGCGATGATGCCGAAGCGCTGGCCCAGCGTGAGCGCGGTGGAAACGGCCGCCTCCTGTATCCCCAGAACGGGCTTAGCGGTGCGGTCGCGCAGCGCATGCACGCCGGGATCACCGAAACAGGCGATGACGAAGCCTGCCGCCTCGGCCTCCAACGATGCGGCGAGCCGCAGCATCGGCGCGATGGTTTCATCGGCCTGCGACTGGCTTTCGATGCCGGGCGGCCCCTCGGCCAAGGTCAGGCATTGGATCGGCGCGCCCATGCCCTGCAAGGGGGCGAGGGCGGCGGCGATGCCGTCGGTGACGGTCTGGCTGGAATTGGGGTTGATGACGAAAAGGGTGGCCATCATGCGCCTGCCCGCGTGGTCTGCTGGATCTCGATCTGGTAGCCCTCGGGGTCGCGAAAGACGAAGGCGCGGATGCCGAGCTTGTCGTTTTGGAACATTTGCGACAGGTGATCCACCCCGATTCCCGCCAAATAATCGTACCACGCTTGCACATCCGCCACCCGCATGCATAGCTGGACACATTTCTCGGCCTGCCAGTTGTTCATCCCCTTGGCCTCATCCACCAGCCCGACATGGGCGCCGGGCGCGATGCGCAGGATCTTGGCCAGATCGCCCTGATCGATGGCAAGCGGCAATCCCAGCACATCGCGGTAGAAGGCATAGGCGCGTGGCAGGTCGCGGTAGTAGAGAAAGGTGATCGCCAGCTCATGCGGCGCGTCGGGGCGGTCGGTCATGGCGCTGTCCCTGTCAGATCACGGGCCCGTGTGCCGATGGCGGGGCGGTCGATCCAGCGGCCCGTGCCGGGTTGGCCCAGATACTCCCCCGCGCGCATCACGGGCTGCCCGCGCAGGAACACGGCCGTCGGAAGACCGGCAATGGTCGTGCCCTCCCACGGGTTGTAGCCGACATTGTCGTGCAAGTCGTTCGCGCCATAGGTGCGGCTCTGCGCCGGGTCCCACAGCACCAGATCGGCGTCGTAGCCGGGTGCGATGCAGCCCTTGCCTTGCAGGCCGTAAAGCGCGGCGGGCGCCTCGCTTGTCAGGCGCGCAAACCCGGCAAGCCCCAAGCGCCCGCGCGTGACCATCGCGTCGAACATCAGCGGTTGGCGGGGTTCCAGCCCCGGCATGCCATTGGCGATGGCGGGAAAGGGCGCATCAAAGCCATTGGCGAATTTCCCTGTTTCGTCATAGCGATAGGGCGCGTGGTCCGACGACACGATCTGGAGATGCCCCGCCGCGATCCCGGCCCAGAGTGCATCTTGATCATCCGCCATGCGTTGGGGCGGCGAACACATCCATTTCGCCCCCTCCATGCCGGGGCGGTCCAGCACCGCTTCGGTCTGAAACAGGTAGTGGGGGCAGGTTTCGGCCCAGACGGGCGCGCCGCGTGCGCGGGCATTGGCGATTTCCACGATCGCTTCGCGGGTCGAGACGTGAAAGATCATCACGGGCGCGTGGGCCAACTCGGCCAGATGGCACATGCGCGATACCGCCTCGATCTCGGCCGCGCGGGGGCGGGAGGCGGCGTGGTCGATGGGCCGGGTGCGCCCCTCGGCCAGCAATTGCGCGCGCGCATCGGCGATGATGGCGTCATTCTCGGCATGGATGCAGGTCAGTGCGCCTTCGCTGCCCGCAATGCGCAAGACGCGCAGGATCGCGGCATCCGAAAGCCCGATATTGTAGGTGGTAAAGAGCTTGATCGACCGATGCCCGGCCTTGATCAGCGCGCGCAGGTCATCCTCGAACGCGGGCACATCGGGATCGCTGATCAGGATGTGAAAGGCGTGGTCGATGGCCGCGCCACGCGCGGCGCGGGCCGCGTAATCGGCCATTGCATCGGCCAAGCGCTGGCCCTTGGCCTGTGCCGCAAAGGAGATCACGCTGGTGGTGCCGCCCATCGCCGCCGAGCGGGTGGCGGTCTCGAATGTATCGGCATTGAACAGGCCCATCCCCGACATCTGTTCGATATGGCAATGCGGATCGACCCCGCCGGGGGTGACGATCAGGCCGCTGGCATCGATCCGCGCACGCGCGGCAAGTCCCGCACCGAGGGCTGCGATCCGCCCGTCCGATACGGCAATATCCATCACCGCCACGCAGCCCGGCGTGACGACGCAACCCCCCGCGATGATGAGATCATGGACCATCAAGGCCCGGACTATGGGCCAGCCCCTGCAAGCTGTCCAGTGGCCCGCTTTACAGCGCGGCGCGGGCGATGCCATATGCCGCCAAAGCGCGGAGGCAGGGCATGGCACGGGCGGTGATGATCCAAGGCACGGGCTCGAATGTGGGCAAGTCGCTGTTGGTCGCGGGGCTGTGCCGGGCGGCGCGGCTGCGCGGGATCGATGTCGCGCCCTTCAAGTCGCAAAACATGTCCAACAACGCCGCCGTGAGCGTGGACGGGGGCGAGATCGGACGCGCGCAGGCGGTGCAGGCGCGCGCGGCGGGGCTGGCGCCGCATACGGATATGAACCCGGTCCTGCTCAAGCCCGAGACCGATACCGGCGCGCAGATCATCGTGCAGGGTCGCATGCTCGGCCGGGCCGAGGCGATGGATTACGGCGCGCTCAAGCCCCGGCTGATGGCGGCGGTGCTGGACAGCTTCGGGCGGCTCAAGGCGCGCCATGAGCTGGTGATCGTCGAGGGCGCGGGCAGCCCCGCCGAGGTCAATCTGCGCCAGCGCGACATCGCCAATATGGGCTTCGCCGAAGCGGCAGGCGTGCCGGTGATCTTGGCGGGCGATATCGACCGGGGCGGCGTGATCGCCCAGATCGTGGGCACCAAGGCGGTGTTGCCGCCCACGGATGCGGCGCGGATTTCCGGTTTTCTCGTCAATCGGTTCCGGGGTGATCTGCGGCTGTTCGACGATGGCTATGCCAAGATCGCCGAGGCGACGGGCTGGCCCGGTTTCGGCGTGCTGCCATGGTTTGACGATGCGTGGAAGCTTCCGGCCGAAGACGCGCTGGATCTTGACGCGCCCAAGCGGGCGGATGGGCTGCACATCGTGTGCCTCGCCTTGTCGCGGATCGCGAATTTCGACGATCTCGACCCGCTGAAACAAGAGCCGGGCGTGCGGCTGACGATGCTGGGGCCGGGCCGCGCGATCCCGGGGGATGCCGATCTGGTCATCTTGCCCGGCACGAAATCGACGCGCGGCGATCTTGCCTTTCTACGGGCGCAGGGTTGGGATGTGGATATCCGCGCCCATCTGCGCCGTGGCGGGCGGATCTTGGGTATTTGCGGCGGCTACCAGATGCTGGGCCATATGGTGCGCGATCCTGACGGCATCGAGGGAGAGCCGGGAGAAACGCCGGGGCTTGGCCTTTTGGATGTCGCGACCGTGATGACACCCGACAAACGCCTGACCGAAGTTGCGGC
>NZ_CBFIIK010000122.1:0-7511 GCF_965662675.1 Roseicyclus sp.
GCATGGATGCTGTGCTTTTGCCAAGCGCGTACCGATCCATCGTTGAAGGCGCTGTAGCCTGCGACAAGGCTCATGGCGTGTTCTACCGGTACATCGCGCCCTTTGGTGCCGATCACAATCGCGATCTCGCCCTCGTAGTCGAAGGTCTCGGCCGGCTCGCCCGAGGGCATTTGCAGGGTCGCGCCATGGCCCACCATGGCCTGCCGCTCCTTGCCGAAAAGAATGATGTTCTCGGGGTCGGGTGGCGCGACGCCGTCCACGGGGTAGGGCTTGCGGTAGTTCAGCCCAACACACAAAATCCGTGACGGGTTGGGGATCGGTGGCAATATGCTGACTGCTGCCATCTGCACGCTGGGCGCACCCGGATCGGCGGCGAGCGCGTCCAATGCATCTTGCGCCAGCACCGCGCGCAGGTCTGGGCAGCGTGCATGCATCGCCTCGCTTGCGGGGCGGATCATGACGCCGTCAGTGGTGCCGTAGCCCGGCCGCCCATCGTGCAGGAAACTGACCAGCTTCATGCCGAGGTGCTTTCGAATGCAGCTTCGCGCTGGCGTAAAATCGCCACCAAGGTATCGTTGAAAGGTGTGGCGATGCCCAGGGCGCGCCCGAGTTCGGGTACTTGTCCGTTGATCGCGTCAAGTTCTGACAGGCGTCCGGCCCGATGATCCAGCAGCATCGAGGGACGTGCCGCGGGCATGCGTGCGCCGAAAGCGGTGACATAAGCCACGGGATCATCGAAGGTCAGATTGATGTTTTTCGCGCGCGCGATGGTATGGGCCTCACGCATGGCGCCCAAGGCGATGCTCCAGCGTTCAGGGTGTGCCTGCAATTCTCCGACCGTCATGTCGAAGACGGTGCATGGGGCGCTGAACGTGACGTTGCAAAGGAATTTTTCCCAGATCAACTGTTGGATATCGTCAAAGGCTTGGGCCTTGAAGCCCGCCGCGCGCCATAGGGTGGCAAGCTGTTCGGCGCGGGCGCTAGGCCCGCCTGCGATCTCACCGATCCGAACGAGGTTCATCGCGTTGTGATGCGCATGCCCCGGCCCCTTGAGCGAGGCGCCAAAGCCGTCCGCAACCCCCAAAAGCACGTTGTCCATGGGCATATGTGCCGCGATGCGGTCGGCCGCGCCCAAACCGTTCTGGATCGTCAGCACAAGGGTTTCGCTTGCCATCTGTGGTGCGATCGCCCGTGCCGCAGACGCGACACCGGCAGCCTTGGTCGCGATGACGACAAGATCGGCGCGCCCGGCATCGGCGATCTGGGTCGTCGCATGGATGCCCATGATGCGTCGGTCGCCGCTTGCCCCGTCCAGTTGCAGGCCATCGGCGGCAATCGCCGCAACATGGTCGGCCCAAGGATCAATGGCCCAGACTTCGTGACCCGCTTCCTTGAAAAGACCGGCATAGACGGAGCCCATGGCACCGGTCCCATAGATCACGATCTTCATGGGATGGTCATCCGCGCGATGGGGAGGCGGATATCGAATGTTTCACGCAAGGTGGCATCCACGGCCGGGGCAAGCGTTTGGGGGAAATGCCCAGCCAAGATATCAGTTGCCAGTTCCTTTGCCTGCACCCTGATGTCACGCGCGCCGGCCGCCTGCCAATCCGCGATCGAGCGGCGGTCAGCGAGGCCAGGATAGAGAAAGTCGGATTTCATCCGGTCAAAGGTCTGTGGGTGGCCAAGAAAATGCCCTTCATTCCGAATGGTTTTTGCAATCATGTCCGGGCATAGCGTATCGACGCTGATCTCGATCGGGGCAAGGCTGCGCCGGATCGCGCCCAACATATCGTTGTCGATCACATAGGCCTCCATCGACGCGCCCATCAAGCCTGCCTGCATGCCTGCGGTCTGGGTGATCAGGTTCGCCCCAGCATGCGCCGCCATGGTGATCGACAGGGCCTTTTCATAACCGGCCTGCGCATCCGGAATCTTGCTGTCGGTGGCCCCGGCGATGGTCGAGTTCGGCAGGCCAAGGAACCGTGCCAATTGTGTTGCGGCAGCGGTGAGAAGGGCCTGTTCGCCGCTCCCCCCGGCCATCCCGCCCGAACGCAGATCGGTGACCATTGGCCTTGCGCCATAGACCGCGTGAACTTCCGGATTTGCCAGCCATGCCACGATCATCCCGGCCAGCGTTTCGGCATTGCTCTGCGCCAAGCATCCAGCCACCGTTACCGGGCTCGACGCGCCCATCTGTCCGAAAGTATTGACCATACATGGCAAACCCGCGCGCGCGGCGGCGACGAGCACCTCGGCCGCATCGGGTGAAAAGCGCATTGGCGGCGCCACGTGGTTGATGTTCAACGACAAGAATGGACGCGCTTCGAACGCTGCGCGCCCCCCTGCAACGATGTGGCACATTTTGGCGATATCGGCGACATGTTCGGGAAATGCTGCGCTGACAAAGACATGCTTGGTCGTGCCTGCCAGCGCAGCATAGCATGTGTTGATGTCGAGAAGGCTGTCGGTGTCCATGTCACGCGCCACCACCGAGCGCGCAAAGAACTGGACATGCGGCAAGGCGTCGACCAGCCGCGCTGCGTCATATAGATCACCAAGGGTCGTCTCACGGTAAGTGTCGCTGTCGATGTTCAAGATCATCGGTGCCGCACCGCCAGAGCCGACATGAACCGCACCATCCCCCAAAGCCATGTCGTGCTCTGGCGAGCGCCCGCACAAGGCGAAGTCACGCCTTAGACCCGCCAAGGCACGCGCGACAAGATCGGGTGGAAAGGTCAGGCGTTGTTCTTCTGTGATGCGCCCCCCGGCCGCACAAACCAACTCTGCCACAACAGGTGGGGCGTCGCTCATTCCGAACTCTGCCAACAAGGTCACAGAGACTTCGTGGATGCGCGCCATCTCGGCGTTGTCGAGAATTTCCAGACGCCCGCCCTTGGTTGCGAGGTTCGGCACCTGCGGACCAACAGCATCCTCTGCCGGCCGGTCGCGTCTTTTGCGTCTAACGCTCATCTGCCTCATCCCTAACCCGTACCGATACTGCCACGCGCGAAAAGGTGGACAAGTGACTTGATGGGCGAATATGGATAAAGCAAAATTAATCCATGCGCAGTGAGATCGGTGAATGCATCCACGAAACCTGCCCCTTGCGGCGCTGCGCACCTTCGAAAGCGCTGCGCGATACCTCAGTTTCAAGCAAGCAGCCGAAGAACTCTGTGTCAGCGCGACGACCGTCAGCAACCAGATCCGACGTCTTGAGCAGGAGTTGGGCTGCAAACTTTTCATTCGTAGAACGCGCGCTGTGGTGCTGACAGACGCTGGTCGGTCGCTGTCGCGCGTCTTGTCGCGATCGCTTGAGGATATCCGGCTCGAGGTTGAGACCCATATGCGCGCCCGCCGTAAATCCGTGTCGCTTGCGGTCGGTCCGATCTTTGGCTCTCGGTGGATGATCCCGCGGCTGGACCGCTTTGGTGAGGATCTGCCCGGCATAGACATCGAATTGCGCAACTCGCCGCGCATCACCGACGCCAGCATGATGAGCGCCGATATCGCCGTCGACTGGGGCGTGGGGCAATGGGTCGGTCTAGAGAACACGCCGCTGCTCGAGATTGTCTATTCGCCCGTCCTCAGCCCCGCCTTGGCAGCGCGCCTTGGGATGCCCGCCCGCCCCGAGGAGGTCGCGCGCTTTCCGGTCATTCACCAGCAAGATCGCCATGAGTGGCTGGAATGGTTGAAAGTCGCGGGCTGCGCAGGGATGCCGTTGATCGACAAGGCGACAATCGTCGATACAAATGTGGTCATACAAGCCGCCATCGCGGGGCAGGGCATAGCACTTGGCATTTTTCCGTTTTGCCAGCCCGAGGTCGATTCAGGGCGGCTGATCAAGCCCTTCGACATTGACCTAACGCCGACGCGGTCCTTCCATCTGCTGACCCGGCCCGGTGCACGCCAGCGACGTGAGATCGATGAGGTCTGCAAGTGGATGATCAAAGAGGCAGCGTTAAACGCCTGAAACGGACCGTGGTTCGGACCGGGCGAAGCGATGCACCCTTGGTGCGCCATCTTCGTGGTACCCACTCGACGCGACGCCGTTTTGAATGATCAGCGCAGCCCCATCATCGACCGCCCATGCCTCGGAGATGGCGCCGCCGTCCACAAGGTCTTGCATCTTGATCAGGCGCTCAGGCTCGATCAGGCTGTGCGGTGTCATGCTTCCTGACACCAACCCAAGTCCGGGTGCCAGAGTAAGACCCACATCAGGGCTGCGCCATAGAAAGCTGTCGAACCAACACATTGCGCCTGCGCTGACGCCGGCCAGCGGCACGCCTCGCCGGTAAGTTTCCGCCAGCACAGCCCCGATCCCCGTCGCTTTTAGATGCCTGACGAGCCGCACAGGATCGCCGCCGCCGAGATAGACAAGGTCAAGCCCCTCGGCCCAGCGCCGCGCCGTTTTTCCATCGGCCATCGGGTCCAACCGAGTGACTGCGCTTGCGATGGGTTTGATGCTGGTCTTGAACATCCGATATTGCGCTCGATCGTCGTCGCTTGCGATGCCGACAAAGCCGATGCGAGGGCGCGCACAGCTATGCGCAAGGCACAAGCGATCCAATTCGGGATGGGTGCCATGGGTTGCGCCACCACCACCGATGGCGATCAGGGTCGTTTCGGGCATCGGTGGTTCCCTTTGAGAAAGTGCTGACGAGGTAACATAGGCTCGGTGGGCATGATCGAGATATAACTCGATTTGTCGAAAACGGGTATCGCCCCGAGGATGTGATCAGAAACCCCGATTTGAGCTATGGATCAAAAATTCTTTATGTATCGGTCTATAAATTGTCGTTTGTCCAGTCGGACAATGCGATTGAGCCTACAGACTGCGGTCGAGCGTCGATGAAAGAATGCAACCCGCCACCCAGGGAGGAAATCCGAATGAGAAAGACCTTGAGCTTCACTGCCTTGGCGCTTGCGCTTGCGGGAACGACGGCACTAGCCGAGCCGACGGGCACGTTCCGCCAGGCGCATGAGTATGGTTCTGGGGCGCAATCCAGCCTCGACCCCATCTCGAAGGGTCGCGTGTTCCAGATTACGGAAAAGATCATGAGCCGCTTGGTGCGGCCTGACATGGAAGGCCGCCCAGCGCCTGATCTGGCAACCGCGTGGTCAGCCAATGCAGATGCGAAAGAATGGACCTTCGCGCTGCGCGAGGGTGTTATGTTCCATGACGGCTCCAGCTTCGGCGCAGAGGATGTGGTGTATTCGCTGCAACGCGTTCTGGACCCGGCAAACGATAGTCCGGCCCGCGCGGCGATCGCAATGATTGATCGTGTGGAAGCGGTTGACGCGAACACCGTCAAGCTGACACTCAGCGCCTCTTTTGCAGATCTTCCCTTGTTGCTTATGGATTATCGTCTGCGCATGATCCCTGAAGGATCGGGCGACACCATCGCCACGACTGGGATTGGCACCGGGCCGTTCCGTTTGGTGAGCCTCGACGCCGAGGGCACGACGCGGCTTGTGGCCAACATGGACTATTTCGAAGGCCCGCCCGGCGTGGCCGAGATGGAGATCATCGGCATTCCCGATGCGCAGGCCCGCTTGCAGGCTTTGCTTGGCGGTCAGATCGACATGGAGCGCGGCATCAGTGCGCAGCAAAGCGTGATGCTGTCGAGCTCGGATCGTTTCAACATCCAGATGATCCCGACAGGCAACTGGCGCGGTCTGGTTTTCCGCACCGATGTTGCGCCTTTCGATGATGTCCGCGTCCGCCAAGCACTGCGATTGGCTGCTGACAGGCAGGCGATGGTTGATCTGGTCATGGGCGGTGGTGCCGTCGTGGCCTGCGACACGCCGGTTGGTCCGCGTGATCAATACCGTGCCGAAATCGATTGTCCGCAAGATATTGACCGCGCCCGTGCGCTCTTGGCTGAGGCAGGCTTTGCCGATGGGATCGATATTGATCTGCATGTCGCCACACTCGAGCCGACTTGGCCTGTCATGGCTGAGGTCTATCAACAGCAAGCCGCTGCTGCCGGTATCCGTGTGAATATCGTCCAAGTGCCCACGGACGGGTTCTGGAGCGATGTTTGGATGCAGAAGGATGCCGTCACAACACGCTGGAACGAACGTCCGGCGGATCAGGCGCTGAACGAAGTCTATGTCAGCACCGCGCGCTGGAACGAAAGCTACTATCGTGACGCTGATTTCGACGCCCTGCTGGCGCAAGCGCGGCAAGAACTCGATTTCGATGCACGGCGCGCCCTGTATATTCAGGCGCAAGAGCATCTGTGGCAGACCGCTGGCACGCTGATCCCTTACCATGTAACGCGTTTGGTCGGCACCTCGGCGCGGGTCGGCAATCTCGATGCTGTCGAAAACATGTCGGTTCGCTGGCACCTCGTGACAGTCGACTAATACCTCTTGGTCGGGGCGCGCTGCGCGCCCCGGCTTTCCTTGCGCGATTGGAAGATATTGATGCTCTCGATGCTCATGCGACGGTCGGCCTTGGGCTTAGTCACGGTCTGGATTGTATCGATCATCATTTTCATCGGAGTCGAAATCTTGCCGGGCGATGCGTGTACCGCCTTTCTCGAACGAGAGGCACAAGGCCTCTTGCTGGAAAATTGTCGCCGCGACCTTGGCTTGGATCGACCCGCTTGGGCGCGCTACGGTGAATGGGCGGCCAATGCCTTGAGTGGCAATCTAGGAGTGTCGCCCGACGGACAACGGCAGATCTCGGAACTGGTCGGCTATCGGTTGCGCAATACGCTGTTGCTGGCATCGGGCGCCATCTTATGCGGCATCCCTTTGGCGCTGTTTCTGGGTATCGTCGCGGCGCTGTGGCGCGATCGCCCTTTCGACATCATCGTTTCCACAACCGCGATCGCGGCGATGACCATCCCTGAATTCGTATCGGCCACCTTGCTGATCTTGATTTTCTCGGTCTGGCTTGGCTGGGTGCCGGGGATCGTGCTGACATCATCCAATGCACCGCTTGCTGAATTCTTTCCCGAGGTACTCTTGCCCATCGCTGTGCTGACGCTGGTAATGACGGCGCATATCTTGCGCACAGTGCGGTCGTCGGTGATCGAGACTTTGGCCTCGGACTACGCCCAGATGGCCCTGTTGAAAGGGGTGCCATATTGGCAAATGGTGTTTCGCCACGTGCTGCCCAATGCGCTTTTGCCAACGATCAATGTCGTCGCACTGACCATTGCATGGCTTTTGGGTGGTGTGGTCGTGATCGAGACCGTCTTCAACTATCCTGGCCTCGGGCGAATGATGATCGACAGTATCTCGGACCGTGATTTGCCGGTGACCCAAGCCATCGCGCTGATCATCGCTTCGGTCTATGTCGGCGTTAACCTCTTGGCCGATCTGTTGACCATGGTCGCCAACCCGCGGTTGCGGACCGCCCACTTGCGCGGGAAATGACGTCATGACCGTTTCACTCACATATCGACGCGCGGGGCCGGTGCAGCGCTTTTTTGGCGTCATAAAGGATATATGCGCCCGCCCATCTGGTGCGATTGGGCTTGCGTTGGTTTTTTCCC
>NZ_CBFIIK010000123.1:0-7474 GCF_965662675.1 Roseicyclus sp.
CGCGAGATAGGTGTTGCCGGAAACATCTTGAAAAACGACCGCCGTGATTGTGGCGGTCGTGCCGTCGACATAGGTGATGACCGCGTCATAGACGGAAAGGGCGTCAAAGTTTTGCGGTGCCCCGCCATTGATGCGGAAACTGTCGAAACCGCCGCCATTGTCGGTGTCATAGGTGTTGTTGTCATCTTCGGACAGCCGCTCGGCCGTCAGGAATTGGACGTTGCTGTTGAGCGGGTTTGCCGCGCTGCCATAGGTGCCAAGAAGGCCCGCGGCATTCTCCGCGACCTCGTTGCCCTGCGTCGTGTCGATCAGCGGCAGGTTGCCAAGAAAGATGACCTCGAAACTTGTCGGCATATCAGCGGCCCCACACCGGCTGTGATTGCAGCGTGGCGTCCATCAACGCATGCGAAGACCGGCGCCTTGTGCGCGCGGAAACGAACTTCGCCGGTTGATCAAAGAATTTGTGCACGTCACGGTCCAAAAATCACATGTTTAACTGCTCAAAGATAACGAATGATTGAGGGACAAATTGAGGCGTTACTTTGACAGCACCGCCCAATTTGAGGGGCGTTTTTGTGACCGCTCACCTTCAAGCGGACGGTGAGCCTCAGCGCCCTGCGTCGCGGGCGGGGTAGGCGGCGGGGCACGCCGAAATGCCAAGCCGCCGGGGCGCGGTGACCACAAACGGGAAAAATAATTCGTAAAAACAATTTTTTAAACAGATCTCGCGCAGTGTGCCACCTTGGCAATCACGAAGCTGTTGAAGGCGATGAAAATCATTTGATCTAGAATGATGCAAAGGATAACGTTTATACAACTTAACAATATGCGCGCGCCATGTCGGTCGCGCGCGACCGGGGCAGGGTGGTGCCAAAGGTCCGGTGTTGGGGGGGCTTGATGAGTGTGGGGGGGGTAAGACCGAATAATGCAACACGCTTGAACGGGGCGGTGCATCCGTTTCGACAGCGTGCATGCAAAAGCGAGGCTGAGCAAACGACGATTTCACGATGACACTTGGGAGGTAACCAGTCGATGAAACATACCAAAATACTTATGGCCGGCGCAGCGCTTGCGCTGATGTTAGGGGGAGCGGCAAACGCGCAAGAGTTGCGCGTCGCAGGCGGGGCCTCGCCGAACCATCCCTCGACCTACATGTATCAACAATTCGCCACCTACTTGGCCGAGGAAAGCGGCGGGGCTATGACGGCCACGCTGCTCGGCTCCGAGGTTGTGTCGCTGATGCAGGTTCCCGATGCGCTCGGCTCTGAGCTGATCAGCATCGGCAACATGCTGCCATTGTTCTTCCCGGCCGACTTCGCGCGTACCAATGTCGCGGGGGATATGGCGCTTTTGGGCCGCGATTCACACGCGATGGCGCTTGCGATGACCGAATTTGTCGTCAATTGCGCCCCCTGTCAGGAAGAATTCGGCAACAAGGGCGTGGTGTTCTTGGGTGCCGGTGCATCCGATGTCTATCTTTTGATCACCACCAGCCCAGTGCGCACGGCCGCCGATTTGCAGGGCTTGCGCCTGCGCTCGGGCGGGGCCCCGTTTGCGCGCTGGGCCGAGCATTTCGGCGCCACCCCCGTCAGCATGCCTGTCGGCGAACAGTTCGAAGGCATGAACCAAGGCACGATCGACGGGTCCATGGCCTCGATCGTCGACATGCTGTCGTTCCGCCTGGCCGATGTGGCGAAATATGTGACGGCGGTGCCCTTGGGCACGTATCACGTGACCTCGAATTTCTCGGTCAACCGCGATGTCTGGTCGTCGATGAGCGCCGATGATCGCGCGACGCTGGTGCGCGCGGCCAACCGGGCCAACCCGACCCTGACGGATCGCTGGGGCTTCCAGCTGCCCGAAGCGGCGCGGGGCGCGGCTGCGGGGGCGGGGATCGAAACCATCACTCCTGATGCCGATTTCCTTGCCGCGTCCGAGGCCTTCGCGACCAATGACGCGGCATCGCGCATCGCCGCCGATCCGCTTGCGGGTGAATTCGCGGCGCTGGTCGAAAAGTGGACGGCCATTGTCGATGAAGTCGGTGATGACCCCGTGGCGCTGTCGGCCCGCGCGATGGATGAGATCTGGTCCAAGGTCGATCTGGGCGCCTATGGCCTCTAGGGCAGACCGGGCCTTGCGTGGCCCGACCTGATCCCTTGATCACGAACCACCTCTGGCCTTTTGGGCCAGAGGCTTTTGGAAAGATCGCATGTCCCGAATTGTCTGGTTATCCACACGGCTATGCCGCGCGCTGTCGATGCTCGGCGGGTTGGCCGTGGTGCTGATGATGCTGCATATCTGTCTGGATGTGCTGCTGTTGAACCTGTTCCGTGTTTCGATGCACAGCACGCCCGACATCGTCGCGCGCTATTACATGGTGGCGGTCGCCTTTTTGCCTTTGGGCTGGCTGACGCTGAAGCGGCAGATGATCGCGGTGGAGCTGCTGGATATGGCCCTGCCTGCGTGGATGCTGCGGGTGAGCGATGTCGTGGTCGGCATTGTCGGCACGGTGATCTACGGGCTTGTGACCTATGCGACATGGCTCAAGGCGCTGCGCGAGATGCGGTCGCGCTCATTCGTCGAACTGGTCAGCTTTCAGATGCCGATCTGGCATTCGCATTTCTTGGTCCCGGCGGGCTTCGCCCTTGCGACGCTGGCATGTGCCTTGATGACCTTGGTGCTTTTTTCACCCCGCGGACAGGCGATGCTTGCCGCCCAAACGCCGGATGACACCTGATGAGCGTGGAAACCGGCCTTTGGGGCATCGCCATATTGATGGGTCTTTTGGCGCTGCGTCTGCCTGTGGCGCTGGCGCTGATCGTGGTGTCGTTCGGTGGCATGTGGAGCATGCTGGGCATGACGCCGGCGATGGGGATCTTGGCCAACACGCCTTATTCCTTCGCCGCCAAATGGACGATGAGCGCCGTGCCCATGTTCTTGCTCATGGGGTTTGTGGCCTATCACACCGGGCTGACAGCCGGGCTTTTCGATGCTGCCAAGGCGCTCTTGGCGCGCTTGCCGGGCGGGCTTGCCATATCGTCCATTCTGGCATGTTCGGGCTTTGCGGCGGTATCGGGGTCGTCTTTGGCCAATTCCGCCGCGATGGGGCGCATCGCAATCCCCGAGATGATCAAGGCCGGTTACAAGCCATCCATCGCGGCGGGCTGTATCGCGGCGGGCGGCACGATCGGCGCGCTGATCCCGCCCTCGATCTTGATGATCATCTATGGGGTTATCGCAGAAACCTCGATCGTGCAGGTGTTCTTGGGCGGGATCGTCATCGGTCTGTTGACGGCGGTATCCTATTGCATCGTGATCTTGACGATCGCATGGACGCGGCCCGATGTCTTGCCCCGGCTCTCGGTCGTCGATCGCGCCGATGCACGGGTGGCGCTGCGACAGGTCGCGCCGCTTGTGGTGTTGATCGTCTTGGTCTTTGGTGGGCTTTTCTCGGGCCTGTTCACCGCCACACAGGCGGGTGCCGTCGGCGCCTTTGGAACGGTTGTTCTCGCCTTCGTCATGGGGCGGTTGAGCCGTGATGTGATCCGCCGCTCGGTGTCGGAAACTGTCATCACGACCGCCTCGTTGCTGATCATCGGGATCGGCGCGACGATGTTCACCCGGTTCTTGGGCGTGTCTGGGTTTTCCGGTCTGATCGCATCTTTCGTCGATGATAGCGGCATGAGCTTGATGACGGTTCTTCTCGTCATCGTCTGCATCTACCTGATCCTTGGCACCTTCATGGAACCTTTCGGCGCGATGCTGGTCACCTTGCCGATCTTTTTGCCCCTCATCGAGGCGCAGGGGCTTAGCCTTGTGTGGTTCGGTGTCTTGGTGGTCAAACTGCTCGAGGTCGGCATGATCACCCCGCCCGTGGGAATGAATGTCTTTGTTATCAAAAACGTAGCCAGCCGCTATGTCACTGTGATCGATGTCTTTCGCGGGGTCACGCCCTTTATTCTGGCCGATCTGGTCGTCGTCGCCCTGATCCTTGCCGTGCCGGGATTGGTCTTGTTTTTGCCCGAACTCATGTCGCAAGCGCGGTAAGGCGCATGCGGTCTGAAGGGTGCAAATACTGTTTACCTAGTTAACGTTTTGCGATAGCACTAGCGTAACCAAGACATGGAGAAGAATGATGGCGGGCCCGATTTCAGCGCGACGACACCATGAGGATGAGGCGAACGTCGAAGCCGTTCCCATCTTGGAGGAATTCATCGGCTATAACCTCAAACGCGCCTACATGATCGTACAGGCCGATTTCCGACGCGCATTGGGTGATGAGGGTCTGGCCCCGCGGGTGTTTTCCGCCTTGGCGCTGGTGGTGCAGTTTCCCAATATCACGCAAAGCGGTTTGGCGCGGCTTTTGGGCATCGAGCGATCGGGGCTGGTCGCGTTGGTCGATGAGCTGGAGCGGCGCGGATTTCTCAAGCGCACCCAAGTCCGCGGCGATCGCCGGGTGCAGGCCTTGGTTGCCACGAGTGCGGGAGAAAAAGCCCTCGATGAAACGCTCGCGGCTGTGCGCGCCCATGAGACCGCGCTTTTGTCCGGGCTGAGCGCCTCCGAAAAGGAGGTGCTTTTGACACTTCTGCAGAAAATTCGCGTGATGGAGGCGTCTTGATGCAGGATTGGGTCGGTCACGGAGCTGTTGTGACGGGTGGCGCGTCGGGGCTTGGGGCGGCGACCGCGCTGTGGCTTTCGCAGGCGGGCATGAAGGTCACGCTGTTCGATCTGAACGAAGATCTCGGCGCGGCCCATGCGGCAGCGATCGGCGGTGCCTTCGCGCGTGTCGATGTGGCCGATCCGACCTCGGTGGCGGCTGGTCTGGCGGTCGCGGTCGCAGCACATGGAACGCCGCGCGTCTTGGTCAATTGCGCGGGTATCGCGGCGGCCGCCAAGACCGTCTCGCGCGGTCAGGCGCATGATCCGGCCATGTTTGCCCGCGTGATCGGGGTAAACCTGATCGGCAGTTTCAACTGCGCCAGTCAGGCGGCCGCATTGATGGTCGCTTCAGATCCCGTCGACGCCGATGGCGCACGCGGCGTGATCGTCTCGACCGCCTCGGTCGCGGCCTTTGAGGGGCAGGTGGGGCAGGTGGCCTATGCCGCCTCCAAGGGGGGGATTGTGGCCATGACGCTGCCCATGGCGCGCGATCTGTCCGACAAGGGCATCCGGGTCTGCGCCGTGGCGCCGGGCCTGTTTCTGACGCCGCTTCTGGCGGAACTGCCCGAAGATGTGCAGGCGTCCTTGGGCGCGCAGGTGCCGTTCCCCGCGCGCTTGGGCGACCCGGCGGAATATGCCGCGATCGTCGGCCACATCACGCAAAACCCCATGTTGAACGGCGAGGTCATCCGCCTTGATGGTGCGATCCGCATGGCGCCGCGCTGATGATAACAGGCTCTGGGGGCTGTGCATGAATAAAGAGGTCCGCACAGGCGCATCCGATTTTTGGGCGCCGCAGTTTCACTACGAACACCGCCCCGACGGCACCATTCTCATGCAACAAGGCGCGGCCTTGCCGGCGCATATGCCCGTTTTGGCCGATTATCTCGATCATTGGGCCGACCGCGCCCCCGACCGGACATGGATCGCGCGCCGCAAAAATGGCGGCGAGTGGGAGCGGATCAGCTACGCCATCGCCCGTGACCGTGCGCGCGCCATCGGTGCGGCGCTGTTGGGGCTTGGCCTAGGGCCCGAGCGGCCGCTGTTGATCTTGTCGGAAAACAGCCTTGAACATGCGTTGTTGGGAATGGCCTGTGTCTATGTGGGCATTCCCTATGCGCCCGTATCGCCCGCCTATGCGCTGGTCTCAAACGATCACGGCAAGCTCAAGGGTATCGCCAAGACATTGCGCCCCGGTGCCATCTTTGCCGATGACGGGCAGGCCTTCGCGCCCGCCTGTGCCGCCATCGCGGCTGCGGGATGTCATGTGATCAACCTGCACAATCCAGTCGCGGGCTCCATTGCCTATGACAGCCTTTTGGAGGCCGATCCGGCGGGGGCCGATGGTGCGCGCGCGGCGTTGACGGGGGCGGTGGTGGCGAAATACCTTTTCACCTCCGGCTCGACCGGTTCGCCCAAGGCGGTGATCAACACCAATGCCATGATCTGTGCGATGCAGGCGATGGTGCGCGATTGCTACCGCTTCTTGTCCGAAAAGCCGCCTGTGGTGCTGGATTGGGCGCCGTGGAACCATACGGCAGCGGGCAACAAGGTGTTCTACCTCGTGATGACCAATGGCGGCAGCTATTACATTGATGATGGCCGCCCCGTTCCCGGCAAATTCGGCGAAACCCTGCGCAACCTGCGCGATTTGCGCTGCACATGGTATTTCAACGTGCCCATCGGCTGGGACATGCTTTTGGCCGAGTTGGAGAAAGACGCGGACCTTGCGGCCAATTTCTTTGCCGATCTGGGCATGATGTTCTACGCCGGCGCCGGCATGGCACAGCACACATGGGATGGGCTGCGCGCCATCGCGCGCAAGACCACCGGGCGCGAGGTGTTGTTGGCCACGGGGCTTGGGGCGACCGAAACCGCCCCCTTCGCGCTCGCCTGCACCGAGGTGCAGGAGCGCGCGGGCAATGTCGGCGTGCCCTCGGCGGGGCTGATCCTGAAGCTGGTGCCTGTGGGCGGCAAGATGGAGCTACGCCTCAAGGGGCCGACCATCACACCGGGCTATCTGGGCGATCCTGCCCGAACCGCCGAGGCCTTTGACGAGGAGGGGTTTTATTGCATGGGCGATGCGCTGCGCCCGGCTGACCCCGATGATCTGTCCAAGGGGTTTTTCTTCGACGGGCGCGTGGCCGAGAACTTCAAGCTGTCGACCGGTACTTGGGTCGCTGTGGGGGCGGTGCGCGCGGGGCTCGTCGATGCGATGGGCGGCCTGATCCGGGACGCGGTGATCGTGGGCGAAAATGAGCCTGAGCTAGGCGCGCTTGTGGTTCTGTCCGACGCTGGCCGCGCGCTTTCTGACGCGGACCGGATCGCGGCGCTGCGCGAAAAGCTGGCCCTTGCCGCCAAGGCGGCGACCGGGTCGGCCAGCCGCGTCCGCCGTATCGCCATCTTGCCGCGCGATCCCAGCTTTGATCGGGGCGAGGTCACGGAAAAAGGATCGCTCAATCAACGCGCCATGCGCGACAGCTTTGCCGAGATGATCGGACCGCTTTATGCCGGGCAGGGGGCCGTGATCCGGGTCTAGGCCCGGATCAGCGGAACCTGGCGTCGCGCTTTTCCAAAAAGGCGCGCAAACCTTCCTTGGCGCCATCTGACGTCTGCGACAGGGCGGCTGCAAGGCTTTCGGTGAATAGCCCATCGCCGCGCGCCATATCGCCGATCCGCGAAAGCGCGTTGATCATCAGGTAATTCGAGAAGGGCGCGTTATCGGCGATCCGGCGGGCAAGCTGCATGGCCAGATCAAGCCCTTCGCCTTCGGCGACTGCATAATGCGCAAGCCCCAGCGCCAGACCTTCTTCGG